>JAKBCR010000257.1 GCA_021807675.1 Pseudomonadota bacterium | reverse complement strand
CTGAGATCGGCAACTTGGCGGAACCCCACCGCCGCTTTGTGGCGGGCCGTTCCATGCGCGACGTGGAACCCAACGTCACCCTGAAGGTCAGGGATCCTCACGGAAACACGATCGCGAACGCGGATGATCTCACATGACCAAGAATGCTCAGCGCCTCAGCCAGTTGATTTCGACGTTCGGCCCCGGGGCGATGATCGATTTGCCGACGCGGTCCGTCGTGGTGGGCGGGCTCGAACAATGGGATATGAAGGGCAACGCCTTCTCGACGCTTCCCGAGCCGCGTTTGACGATGCGCCTTGAGCAGATTCTGAAGGAGCAGGGGCGCCTTGATCCGGCAGCCAGCCTGACCTTGAGAACACCGCCCACGTCGGTTGATTCGAGGGATGGCGTGCCCCGTGGCGTCGCTGCGCCGATCTTCCCGACATGGTTCATCTGCGAGCAGGTGGAAACGAACACCTCCGGCGCCAAAACGACCAGGCGACGACGTTTGGTGCGTTGGCAGGACCTCGACAGCAAGGGTCGCAGAAGGTTCCAATACGATGACGGACGGAAGAGCGATGTGACGCCGATCCGTTTCGTGTGCGCCTGCGACAAGGGGCATCTGCAAGATATCGACTGGCGCTGGGTCGTTCACGGTTCGGGGGCATGTCACGAGCCGATGTGGGTGGAGGAAAAGGGAACCAGCGCGGATCCCGCAGACACCAGCATCGTGTGCGGATGCGGTCGTCGTCTGTCCCTTCAAGACACCTTCCAGCCAGGGCGGCTCGGCAAATGCCGAGGCGAGCGGCCGTGGCTGCTCGACCGGGATCCTGAAGGCTGCGGTGACAATCTGAAGCTGCTGACGCGAACGGCGACGAACACCTATTTCCCGCAGGTTCACACGGTTATTTCGCTGCCGACCGAGGAGGACGAACTTAGCCAGCTCGTTGATGAGCTATCGGGCGATCTTGCTGGCGTGCAAACAGTCCAGGATGTGGCTCAGGCCAAGAAGTTCAACCCAAAGGTATCTGCGTCACTCGGTCCTTATTCGGACGGCGACATTTTCGATAGGCTTCAGCGCATTCGTGAGGGTGCAAGAACTGACGCCACGCGGTCACCTAAGCTGTCCGAGTTCGATACGTTTGCTAGCGGCCGTTCTGAGATCGGCGCGAACCATCCAACCGCAAAGCTCTACGCCCAGACTCTTCCGCGAGAGGCTTGGGCCGACCCCGATGCCGGGATCGATCTGTCCGGGATCAAGAATCTGGTCGCGGTGCATCGCCTGAGGGAGGTCTCCTGCCTTTATGGCTTCACGCGATTTGAAGCTGCGCCGACGGGCTCCGATGGCGACATCGAAGACATTCAGTTGAGCGTGCGCGGCGCGCCGATCTCGCGCGACGCGGACTGGCTGCCGGCAATCGAACAGTTCGGCGAAGGCATCTTCATCCATTTTGACGCTGCCGCGATTGCCGAATGGCTCCAAACCGCAGCCACGTCCGTTCGCAATCAAAAGTTGCTTGCAGGATATGGGCACTGGCAAAAGCGGTTTGCCGGCAAGGCGCCTACCTATCCGGGAACGGCTTACGTTCTTCTCCACAGTATCTCACACGCGTTGATGGCCGAGATCGCCCTCGATTGCGGCTATCCAGCCAGTTCGCTGAAGGAAAGAGTCTATGCGCTGTCCAGTACGCGCGGCGCCGGCGACGCCGACCGCTGCGGTATCCTTATTTATACCGCGAGCGCCGGGGCGCAGGGCACGCTTGGCGGGCTTGTCGCCACGGCTCCGAGGTTTGCCTACATCCTCAAGAGCGCCATGGACCGGCTTCGGATTTGCTCAAACGATCCCGTTTGCGCTGATCATGAACCAGACGACAGGAGCGGGGATCGGGCGACTCACGGCGCCGCTTGCCATGGATGCCTCCTAATCGCCGAAACGAGCTGCGAGATGAGGAACCTCTTCCTCGACCGCAGTCTCCTGGTGCCAACGATGGCGGACGAATTGTCATGTTTTTTTGCATAATTGACGATTACATCACACAGTCACCGGACTCATGCCCGAAAGGCGACGCTCGTGAGGCTGCTCAATCGCGCCAATCAAGCCTCGCGGACCGATCTGCCATAATATGTGAAATAGTCTGCTCCACTGTCAGCCGACACGCATCGGGCAAATGACCGACCTGTTTTAGGAGTCGCTCAATGTATTCCTCGCCACCGTATGATTTGGCCGTTCTACGCAGAATTTTGCCGACATCTCCGCAACGGCAGGCCGTCAGCGCAAGGTCCGCGGGCGACCATGAAGTTGACGACATGAACGTAGACACCAACTCGCGACGAGCCGCCCTGCAGCGGTCCCAGTCCAGAAAAGGAATGAACTTCAGGAGGTCGGGAACATCGTCCTCCTTGGCCAGCTCGCGATAGACCATCGGAAAAGCGGCTGCGACCATTAGGGAGACCGGCTCACGGGGATGTCGCATCAGGACCGGCATAAGACGCCCGGACGCATCCAGCATCGCCTTGGGCTCGGCCCTTTCGGCCTCGAACATCAGGTATGCACAAGCCTCCAGCGCAGTTTGATCGAGATCGAGCGACTTTCGATCGCAGAGCGCCCCAGCGAGTTCGGCGATCGATCGAACGATACGAAGATGTGCTGGAGATGGAGCATTTCGGAATACAAGCATATTGCGGTTCGCTACCGACGCCGGCACATCAGGGCCCAAACCAGCCCGTACAGCCGAGACGCCGTCCAGGTTCTCCGCGACGATTCCCATCATTTTCGTGAGGAAGTCCCTTTCGTCGCCATCGAAATGACTCGAGAGGCAGCGTCGAAGCGCGTTGTCCGCTACCCGAATCCTTGTTGCCGTATCGGTCTTCGGTAGGACTTTGCCGACCAAACGTACGAAAACGTCGATCGGGAGCTCGCCCGAAAGGACAGCTCGCTCAAGAATGTCTGGCGCTTCACCTTCGATCCTGGCCAGAACCTCGTCGCCTAGGCGCGGCTGACCCAGGATCGTGGAAAGTTGCTGGTCGTCTGCCGCACGCGATAGGGAAACCAGTAGATTAGTCACAAGGTCGGGCGCCACCCCTGGTGCATCGAACAGCCAAGCGACGTCAGCCACCGCCGGATCAATGGTTCGCGCCAGTAGCGCGTTTCTACGCTCCGATGGAGGCGATGTGACAATTGACGCTCTCACCTCCTCTTTGGCGCCAACGATACGAGCGCGCTCAATCACCAGCTCGGCGATCCCACCAGCCTCGAAGTCGTTGGTGGCTCCCAAGTGCGCAATTTCTGTAGCTAGCGCCTCTGCGTCCAGCCTCGCGACGAGCGGACGCGCTGCGGGCAACTGCCAATCTTCGACGAGATGGGGAAGAAGGTTCGCGCTAACGGCGTCGACCAGGGATGAATCCTGATCTCTGACAGCCTCGCCGACGCGCTCTATGAGCGCGCCGTTGGCGGCCACACGGCCGGTCAGCCGTCCATCCTCAGCAACAAGCCGCAAGAGAAGCTCGGCCGGCGCCGAGAGCAAGGCGCGCTCGCCCGATCCCTCGGCCGACCCTCCGAGCCCCTGTGCGATTCTTGGCAGAAGATCCGCTGCGACCTCTGCAGGCGGCGGCCGAACTAACAGCGCGACAGCACCGTCCGGAAACCGAGCGGACAGCAGCTCAGCGGCTGCGCCTACTGCGTTCTTGCCGGTTGGCATTGGGCGCGTCCGTATCTTCGAGGCGATAGCGCTGAGGAAGTCCCAAGCTTCCGCCTCCGGCAGATCGGTGGAGGCACGCTTGACCGCGCTTGCGAGCGCCGGCTCAAGCGATCCGACCGCTTCCACGTCACGAACTTTGCCGGAGTTCGCGATATCGAGGAGTCCAAGAGCGGCCGTTGGAGTGCGGTCCAGCTTGCTGAAGAGCTCGCCCCAAAGGAGCGCGATCCGAAAGGCGGCGACATCATCGACGTCGCTATCGGCGCCAACGAGGCCAATCTCTGACGCTATGAGTAGCTGCGGATAAGGCTGATCGAAGACGCGGCTGATGATAGTGTTTGTCCAGCGGTGGCGCGCGTCCTGGTTGGAACGCCAATCAATCCGGCGACCATTCCAGTCCGAGAATCTTCCCTTTGCGTCCTTGGGCGCAAACACGAGGTCGAAGTCGCGTCCACCAACCTTGCGCGGTGAGAGCGCGAAGGTCGACACAGCGAACCGCCGCCGCATTGACGGCCACAACGCAGTCAGAAGGCGCAGCGCGATCAGGTCTCCGGGTGGGGCATCGAATACGACGACGGGACGTGCTTCCTCCAGAAAGAGGGCTTCTAGTAGCTCGCCCGCCCTGAAGTCGGGCGCGGGTGGGAGCGGCTTCGCGGGGGAGGCGTAGACTTGTCGCGACGTCGCGTTCTCCACTCCGGGTAGCCCGTCAGTCTCAAGCAGCTGAAAAAGCGGCGACAGGCTTTCAGCGTACGACCAATCCTCTGCGCCAACGACCAGACTGAGTGTACGGACACAGCCGGCCCTGGCCACGGTCGTGTCCTGCCACGTCCTTGCTATGACCACCCGTTCCCCACTCGGCAACGGATAGACGGACAGGTACGGTTCGAACCGCTCTCGCGGCCGCAGCGGTCCAGCGACGTCGGAGAGCCTGTCGATCATCGACTGGTCTGGTTTCGGGAGCTGCGAGGAGGCGGCCAGGAGCTGGTGCCCCTGCCGATATCCGTGGACCTGGCGGTCGACGACGATCATCTCAGCGACCGATTACCCATGCCACCGGCAGGGTAAGATCGCTATCCTTCGTCCAGGTGCCGTTCTCGTTCTCCGCGGCCACCCAACCGTGCCCGTCAAGACCGCTCTCAAGGAGTTCGTCCCGGCAGGAGGGGTCCGCCTTGAGGTCGCCGCCAACCACGCTGAGCCCGCACACACGCACATTGAGTCGGTGGAGATCGTCGAGCCGGCCCGCCAGCAAGGGATACTCTCGCTGTAGATAAGCTTTGGGGCCCTCTTCGAACTTTTGAGGATCGACGAGATCCCATGCACTAACCACGACAGAAAGACGCGGACGGCTGCCATCCGGCCGATCAGCTAGCGTGACTTCGAGGAAACGGACCAGCTCACACAACATCACCTGAGTGGGTAGGCCGGGTGTGTCGGCGCCGCCGAGCTTGGCTAACATCTTCTGAGAGGTAACCCAGTCGAGTGGGCGTACGTCCTGATCTGATCCGACCCGGACAAACAACAGCGCGCCATTGGCCCGGCGCAGTTCCTCCATCCAATCCTGCGCGATCTCACAGTCCTGGACGGCGTTACGCCAGAGCTCGCCTGAGATGTCGGGGACTACAATCGCGGTCTCCTCGCTTCCCTCACGGTCGGCAACCACGACCTCAAAGTCGCGACGTTTGTCGGTATGCTCAGAACGGGGCGCGAAATTGCCAGAGAAGAGATGGTCGGCGACCTCCAGGACGAAGGTGATGTCATTAGGTTGCTGCGCCGCGATGAGTCGCCCCTTTTTCGCGTCGAGCTCTGGCCAAAGCCGGCCCACATAGTTGGTCTTGCCCGAATCCGGGCCGCCGAGCAGTACCACTGCGCGCCTCATCGGTCCCTCCTGAAAGCGAGATAGGACCGAGAACCTTCCTGCGGGGCGCTGTCAGGCCAAAACTCAGCCGTACTCCGCGGTGAACCCACGGTTGCATCGATCAGGTCCGCGAGGCCGAAGCCAGCTTTTACGCCGCCATTTTCCGAGAACGGCGCGACCTGATGAATCCCGGCAACGACGTTTCGTTTCGCGAGCTCTGCGGTGATGCGGGTTGTTGTTACGCCGTCAAGTTCGCCATGGTCTCGGTGTGTGACCACGATCATCACACGAGGAAGGGCGCCGCCGAAAATTGTCTCTAGCCTGCCGGTGAGCTGACCCAGCCGACTAATGGCGCCCT
>JAKBCR010000256.1 GCA_021807675.1 Pseudomonadota bacterium | reverse complement strand
GCCGTACAAGCCCCGTGATAAGGCGTGCGTTTCATACTGTCTCCCGTTTAGAACCTGGAACGGTGAACGAAGGAGCGCGTGGCCGGCGACCTCCCTGGCCCTTGTGTATCGTGCCCGGCAGCACGGATTTATACAAGAAGACGTGGTTCCCGTACCGTTGGCGAACGAGGCTCCCCGCACGGCCCCACTCGTGAATTGTCGTGGGCGAGACATGTAGGCGCTGCGCGAGTGCTTCCGCGGAGATGAACCCTTGGTCCCGCAGTCTCTGGAAGCGCGACTTGAGTTTGTAGTTGAATCTCAAGTTAAACACTGTCGCGCGCGTCAGGGGCTGCTGTCTCCAATTGCGGTACCCGAGGGCGTTCAGCCGATCGGCCGCTTCCTGTTCGGTGCAGGTATCCAACAGCCGATCAAGCGCGGCGATGACTTCGGGCTTGAACTTGCGAACTTGGGCGATGGGCTTGGGGGATGGTGCGGTCAAGGATGTGGTCCGACCGCCGCGGAAACGGACGTCGATGGCGATCGTCTCGCGCTTGGTCAGCGTCACATCTTCGATGAGCAGCGCCAACATGCGTTTGCGGTCCCTGGGGTCGGTATGCGGATCATGCCACACGCGCGGGAAATCGCGGGCGAGGGCCAGGATACGCGTGCGGGCTTGCTCGTTGAGCAGGCCCTGATCGGCCTGGTGCTGGCGCTCGTGCTGCTGCTGTAGGGTCTCGAGCCGTCGCAGTTGCTCGTTCCAATCCGCTTCCAGGGCGTCGGCGACCAGACGGTGATCGGGATCGCACTTAAGGAAACGCCGGCGCTTGAGCTCCGCCTCGTAGCGCGCCCGCTCGATCTGCTTCTGCCGTGCGGCGCCGGCCTGTCCGATGCGGCCCGCGATCTCCTGCTGGACCGCGAGAGCCGCTTCGATCGCCGCGGGCGCGACGGTGCGCAGCAGCAGTTCGCTCACGGCGGTATCCACGTCGCGTCCGCGGAGAGACTGACAGGCCTTGCCGGCGCGACGCACGGCTTCCTCGGTGCAGACATAGTAGGGGACGAGCCGATCGCGAAGCTTCGAGTCGAGCTGATAGCGCGTACGCATGCGTCCGCCGCACCGGCCGCACAGTATGTGGCCCTGCAGGAGGGCCGAGCCTTCCCGCGGCACAGTCCCGCGGCTGGCGCTGCTCAAGGCGGCGAGGTTTTGAGTAAGCGTTGCCTGGTTGCGTTCGAACTCCTCCCAGGAGATGTAGCTGGCATGGGCATCTTTGATCAGGACCAACCAGTCTTTACGCGCGACCTGGACCGCCGCGGTCGACTTCAAGTCCGCCCGTCGAGTCCTGCGCGTGCGTCCGAAGACGAATGCGCCGGCGTAGCGTGGGTTGTGCAGGATCTGCAGCACCCGGAAGTGCTCGAGGGGGATCCATCGCACCTCGTCCTTACCGGGGCCGCTGCGGGCTCGGCAGGGAAACTGCAGCCCCTCGCGCTGGAAGCGTCGGACCACCGCGTTCGCCGAGTGGGTTTGACGGAAAGTGTCGAACACCAGTCGCGCGGCGCTTTGGATCTGCCGATCGGGATCGAGCACAACAACACCGGTCGGATCGTAGATCAAGCCGATCGGCAGCGGGACGGGCAGCTCTCCGCGGCGGGCCTTGTTGTGAATGCCGCCCTGAAGGCGCGCTTTGAGCACGTGCAGCTCCGCCTCGCTCATCGTGCCCTTCAGGCCCAAGAGCAACCGATCGTTGAAGTGCGCAGGATCATAGACACCGTCTTCGTCGCTGATGAGCGTGGCGGTGAGTGCGCACAGCTCGAGCAGGCGCTGCCAATCGGCGTTGTTGCGAGCGAGTCGTGAGACCTCGAGCCCGAGCACGATCCCGGCGTGCCCGAGGGCGACTTCGCTCACCAGATGCTGAAAGCCGTCACGGTTCTCGGCATGAGCGCCGGATATCCCTAGGTCATCGTCGATCGTATGAATGCGCTCTGCGGGCCATCCGAGAGCTGCCGCCCGATCGCGCAGGGCGTACTGGCGCTTTGTGCTCTCGGGGTTCTCGAAGACCTGGCGGAGGGAAGATTGCCTGACGTAGAGAAAGGCATCTCGGCGCAGGTGCTCGGCGGTAACCTTGGAATGGGTCTCTGTCATGGCTCATCTCCGATGACGGGCGCGAGAGGAATCGGTCGCTGGCATCAATCTCGGCCGTGTGGATCGGTAGCGTCCGCCGCGGCCGCGAACGAACACGGCACCGTCGAGGGGCGCGAACAGACAGCGCTGCTCGTGACCGTAATGCTGTTGGGGCAGAACGCCTTCGCGTCCGAGCTTATAGGCGTTCGTGGTGCAAATACCGAGCTGGCGGGCGATCTCGCGGGCGGTGAGAAAGCCCTTCTCGCGCAGCCGCTCGAAGCGGCTCTTGAGCCCAGCGCTCTGTCGCAGGTCCGTCACGCGTTTGGTGGTGAAGGGCTGCCCCTGCCAGTTGCGTAGCCCGAGGGCGTTCATGCGCCGGGCCGCCTCGCGATCGGAAGCGCTCTCGAGTAGCTCATCGAGCGCGCGGATGACCTCCGCGGGGACCTTGCTCGCGCGCGGAGGCGGTGTCGGCTGCGGGATGCTGAGAGAGCTGCTCTGGCCGCCGCGGAAGCGAACGTGGAGCGTAATCCGTTCGCCGCCGATCAGGGTGACATCCGCGATCAGGAGCGACAACATGCGCTTGCGTTCGGCAGCTGAAGTGGCCGGATCGTTCCACGTTCGCGGGAGGTCTTCGGCGAGCGCGATCAGCTGGCGGCGGCTGTCCTCCTCGAGCCGGGTCTGATCGGCTCGACGGCGATGCTCGTGGGCCTGTTGCAGCACATCGAGTTGCCGGAGCGCGTCGTTCCAATCCGCCTCGAGCGTATCGGCCACCAGGCGATGGTCGGGATCGCAGTTGAAGAAACGGCGGCGCTTGAGCTCGGCCGCGCGACGGAGTTGCGCAAGTTCCCGAAGGCGCGCGGCCTCGGCGTGCGCGAGCGTCCGTGTCAGCTCGTTATGAGTCGAGATCGCCTTGCCAAGGACGGCGGGCGTCACCGTTTGCAGGATCAGCGTGCCGACGGCGGCATCGACTGCCTCGGCGCGAATCCACCGGCAGCGGGCAGCGGAGTCGGTGCTGGAGCGACCCTGACAGGCGTAGTAGTGAGTCCGCTGCGAGTTGCGCCAATCCTCACGAACCTGCATTGGCGTTCCGCAAATGCCGCAGAGGACGCGGCCTTGCAGGAGGGGCTTGCTCTCCTGCGGCCGGCTGGGTCGGGGGCCAAAGTAGGAGGTCTCGAAGTTGCGCCGCAGGATCTGCTCGTTCGACTCGAACTCTTCCCAGGAGATGTAGCCCGGGTGTGCGTTGCGGATGAGGACCTGCCAGTCACTACGCGGGAGCGTGATCGCCGCCTCCTTCCCGTCTGGCTTGCGTATGATGCGCTGGCGCCCATAGACATAGGCTCCGGCGTAGCGGGGATTATGCAGCAGCTGCTGCACCCGGCTCTCCTCGAGAGAGCCAAAGACGATGCGGCCCTTGCCGGCGCCACGATGAATGCGCCGGGGAAACCCGCGACCATCGCGTTGAAATCGAGCCGCCACGGCGCTGGCCGACCGGATCGCGCGGAAAGTGTCAAAGACGCTGCGCACGCTCGCCTGGATGTGCGGGTCCGGATCGAGTATCACGGCGCCGGCGGCATCGTAGAGGAGCCCGATCGGCAGGGGCACCTCGAGGGCGCCGCGGCGCGCCTTGTTGCGCTGTCCGCCGATGAGTCGAGCCTTGAGCACATGCAGCTCCGCCTCGCTCATCGAGCCCTTGAGGCCCAAGAGCAATCGGTCGTTGAAGTGCACCGGATCGTAGACGCCTTCTTCGTCCGCGATCAGGCAGCCCGAGAGCGCGCACAACTCGAGCAGGCGCTGCCAGTCGGCGTTGTTGCGAGCGAGCCGCGAGACCTCGAGTCCGAGCACGATCCCGGCACGGCCGAGGGCGACCGCGCTCACCAGCTGCTGGAATCCATCGCGGTTCTGTGCGCGCGCACCGGAGAGCCCCAGATCCTCATCGATGGTGTGGACGCGCTCGATCGGCCAGCCGAGCGCCACGGCGCGATCGCGCAGCGCGTACTGGCGCTTGGTGCTCTCAGTGTTCTCGAAGACCTGGCGCAGCGTGGACTGGCGGACGTAGAGGAAGGCATCACGCCGCAGGTGTTCAGCTCGCACCTTGCGATGAGACTCAGTAAACATGCGTCAGCTGCGACTGCGACTCGAGCACCATGTTGGCGATCAGATGCAAGAGCTCCTGCTCAAGCGGCGCCCCTCGGGATAGCGGCTCCGGGGGCGTGAGCGAGGGAGGGCTGGCGGTGATCTCGCTCATGATCACGGCCAGGCCGCGCAGCATCCCGTGATAAGCGATCGCTGCAAGGCCCTCCGGGCGAGCCCGCCCGTCGAGAATCTCGGCGCGCAGCCCCTCGTAGATGGCGAGCGCCTCGGGCGGCACGTTCACGGCGAGGAAAGCGGTGGAAGTTTTTTTTTCCGCGCCAGGGCGCGCTCGATGCTGCGAGGATGCACGGCGAGGTTGAGCTCGGTCCTGATCTCGCGGGCGAGTGCACGGGCGCGAATCTGCGGATCCTCGGCCTGTCGGCGTTCGATGAAGCGCATGACCTGCGCAGTCAGCTTGTGTGCGCTCTTCGGCCCGCGCCGCCGCGGGAGCAGTCCTGCGAGTCCTTCCCGATCGAGAGCCGCTTGCGCCTGATAGAACGCCGGGCGTGACAGGCCGAAGAGCGCGGCCGCCTCGGCCTTCGAGGCGCCTTCGTGTTTGACGTGACGGAGCATCTCGTACTTGACCTGCACGAGGTCCTGCGCATCGAAGAAACTGCCGGTCTGAAACCAAGCGGCCCGCACCCGCTCGGGGTGGCGGTTCAGGACCCGCAGAGCCTTGAGACGCTCGGCCTTGCCGCTGGTGCGCGTGGTCATGAATCCTGGCCTGTAGACTGTAACAATATATACGCCGCTTACGGGAGAATGTCAAGGACAAGACGCCGTGCGTGACACCATCATATGCTGGTATATAAGCGCTCGTGGAACTGTCAGGAGCCGAAAGCATCCGAAAACAGCGGCGAAATTATAGTTACGTAAGCGGCGTAATTTGCTTAACGCACTACTGCTTCTTCCGCCCGCGAATCTCCCCGATCAGCGTGCATAGACGCAGCAGGTCATCGACTCGAAACCACGACCGACCTGCAGAGGTCTGCGCAAACAGATCCTGCTCCGCGAGGCTCGTCCAGGATGCGAGCATCGAGCGCAATCTGCCTCTCTGATCGAAGTACATCACCCGATCCTCGCCCCAGTTGTTCTTGCGTGTGGTCAGGACGAACTTCGCCCCGCGCCGAGGGTGAAAGGGGTGGGTGATCTCAAAGGTAATCGGCGCTTGATGATCTGAACAAGCTGCAGTTGTTAACCGACGAGAAGGGTGCGGTCGAAAAAGCGATCCAACACACCCAGGACACCGCGCTCAAGGGCCGGCGGTTCGAATCGATCGAGGAGCAGAACGCGTGGCTCTCGCACTGGGAGGAGCGCTGGGCGGCCCCGCGTATGCACGGCCGCAAGAAGCGCCAGGTGCTGGCGATGTACCTGGAAGAGAAACCCTTCCTGAAACCGCTGCCGCTCGAGCCGTTCCGCTGCTTCCACCAGGAGAAGCGCACGGTGGACGACGCCGGGCTGATCCCGGTGGATGCCTCGCACTATGCCGCGCTCCCCGCCGCGCCGCACTGCGAGGTCATGGTGCGCATCTACGAGCACGAGATCGAGATCTTCGACCTCGAGGGCCAGCTGCTGCGTCGCCACGACAAGAGCGAGACCAAGGGCGCCTACAAGCTCCTGCCGGAAGATCGGATCTTCAACCCCTCGCGAGAGACCGCCCGCCT
>JAKBCR010000255.1 GCA_021807675.1 Pseudomonadota bacterium | reverse complement strand
CTGCGTGCCCGAGGCCACCACCCGATCGCCGCTGGCATAATCGCCGACGCCAGCGCCGACCTCTTCCACCACGCCGGCGATTTCATGCCCGAGAATGATCGGCGGCGGCTTCGGCATGTACGGCGTGAGTGTTCCGTCCATGCGTCCAACGTCGCTGTGACAGAGACCGGAACCGCGCACCGCGACCAGCACCTCGCCTTGCCCGGGACGCGGTGTCTCCCGCTCGATGTATTTGAGCGGCTGATGTGCGCCAATAAAGAGCCAGGCCTTCATGTGGTGAGCTTCGCCTCCACCCATTGCCGTCTCGGCAACGAGCCTTCAGAGCTTGAAGCCACCGCTGGCATCGATCGTCTGCGCCGTGATCCAGCGGCCGGCGGAAGACGCGAGCGCATGCACGACATCGGCGATCTCTTCGGGCTGGCCAAAGCGCCGAAGGGCCGTATTATCGATCACCATCCTGGACATCGTAGGATCGTCCACGACATGCTGATTGGTTTCACCGGCGGTAAATCCCGGGCCGACGGCATTGACCGTAATGCCACGAGGTCCCAGCTCGGCAGCCAGAACGCGCGTAAACGCCTCTATGGCGGCTTTTGCCATCGTGTAGACGATGATGTTCGGATCGGTGAGGCGCGCCCCCACGGAGGAAATATTGATGACCCGACCATTGTCATTGAGACGATCGTAGAAGGCCTTCACGACGAAAAAGGCACCGCGGCAATTGTTGGACATCAACCTGTCATATTGCTCTTCGCTCACGTCCGTGAGTCGCGCATAATCGCCGCCGCCGATATTGTTGACGATGATGTCGATCCGCTCCGTACCCCGCCGTCGCTTCAATTCCGCGCAGGCTTTCGCAGCCAGTTCGCGTGCCGCGCTTTCCGTGCCGAGCGTCATCCGGATCGCAAAAGCGTCACCCCCGGAGGCTTCGATCGCGGCCACTGTCTGGCTCGCCGCGGCACTGTTGTGCGCATAGTTCACTGCGACCAGCGCACCTGAGGCCGCCAGACGCAAGGCGATGGCTTTGCCGATACCTCGCCCGCCCCCGGTGACCAGCGCAGTCTTGCTCTCAAGCTCTTTCGGCATGTTCCGTGTCCCTCGCTCTCAGAACCATTCCACGATGTTGTTGATGCCGGCGCCGCTTGCCTGCGATCAGCACCGGCGCCACAGATCAGGCAGCCGGCGGAATTTCCGTGGGCTCGAAAACGATGGGCAGGCCTTGAATCCCCCAGTTGCCCGGAAAGGGCCGCCAACCCGGCTCACCGTCCGCTCGGGGATTGCGCATATGCCGGGCAATGAGGTGAAATCCCTCTTGCAACTGCGCGCGGACAATGTACTGACCCAAGCACATGTGCTTGCCCAAGCCGAAGCCGACGTAACGAGGCCGGCCATCGACCGGCCTGTCCGGATCAAAGGAATGAGGGTTATCGATATCCGCCGAAATTCCACCCGCGACATTCAGCAGGAAGAAGAGCGTCGTGTCCTTCGGTATCAGCACGCCGCGATGGACGATGTCCTCCCGTGTCGCGCGAAATGTCGAGGCGGGGGTGAACATCCGCAGCGCTTCCTCGATCACCTTGCCGGTGTATTCCCAATCTTCGCTGCAGCGCGCGTAGATGTCGGGGTGATCCAGCATGATGCGCATCGTGTAGGTGATCACGTTCTTGGATGTGTCGTAGCCGGCCACCAGGAGGAAGATCAGCATGTCGGCAAGCTGCCGATCCGTGATGCCCTCCTGGTCGCCCGCCTCGATCAAGAACTCGAGCAAGTCGGGATCGCCCTCTTGGCGCGAATTGGCGCGGCGATCCGCAATATCGGCACTACCCGATCCGGACCCGCCCTCTCCGTAGGACGCTGCGCCATTTCGCCTGCCACGTTCATCTCCTTGAGGATTCTCAAATCGGTTCAGCCCCTTGGCTGGCGGGCCAACGGGATTTCAAGGTGAACAGCCGTTCATTATCCGCAGACCTTCCGCAGAGTCAATGCCATGCCAGTACCCATCGCACTCACCTGGCGGCGAGCGCCGGGGGCACCTGACGGTAAGGCTTTGAAAGATATGGGGAGCCCTGACGAACCGATGACCCTGGACAGTCAAGAGAGGGGAAAAGTGTCATTCACTTGCGTGATTCTCAACAGGAGCCGAAATGAATTCCAACGCGAACAAGGGTCGCCGCGACAGAGAAGAAACCAAGGCCAGGATCATCGAAGTGGCCAAGCAGGTTTTTTCCGAAAAGGGCTATTCGCAGGCGGGATTGCGTGAAATTGCGGCGCGCTCGAATGTCGCCGGCTCGCTACTGGTCAAGTACTTCGACACCAAGGCCAACCTGTTCGAGACAGCGCTGACCATGGCACTGATCGATCCTCGACTTTTCCAGAGTGATAGATCGCACTTCGGCGAAGCCATTGTCCAATCCATTGACGAGCCGAAGTTGTCCGTCCTGGCACCCGCGATGATTGCCCTGTCGCTTGGGGACAATGAAGCCATGGCGGTGATCGCGAAGGTTTCACGCGAGCATATCCTTGATCCGGTGGCGAGCTGGCTGGGACCACCGGATGCCGGCGCGCGCGCGAGTTTCATCCTGATGCTGACGACTGGATACGCGATCTTCGGCAGACACATTGCAATGCACGATTCCGAGAAGGTCCGGCGGCGGCTTGCCAAGCTCGTATCCAGGGCGCTGCAGGCGGCAGTGGATGAGAACTGATCCCCTGCGCAGGTACCGCGCTCGGGGAGTCGCTCCTGCGCGCCAGGTGCACGACGCGACCGCAGTCCCGCGCCGCCGAGTCCGGGACCGCTCCTCATCGCGTGCGCGCCGCTGTTCCTCGGCTCGGCTCAACCGAACCGGCGGTTGCTCGCTCGATCGTCCGGAGATCTCTTCAGTCGATGCCGGAAGGGATCGAGTCTATCCGCCGCTCAACAGGTCTCCCACCCCCAAGTTTGCACCAGAGGGCCTCATTCCAGCGACGATGCCACTCATCTCCTCCGTGAGACCGCTGTGAAGCTGCTCCAAAATCAGGCGCTTCCATTCGTAATTCAGCGCCTGACGCGTCGCCACAAGCGTCGTCCGTGGCAGCGCGGCCCATTTGAGCGCCAGCTCCCAGGCACGCTGCATGAGCTGGTGCTTCGGCAGCACCTCGCCGACCACGCCGAGCTCATGCGCCCGCCGGGCGTCCATCCTCTCTCCAGTGAGCAGAAAATACCTTCCACGGTTCAATCCAAGCAGCGTGGTCCAAACCGTATGCATGCCATCGCCAGGCGCGGCGCCCTTGAGGAAATGTGTAGCATCCTGAAAGATCGCCGTTTCGTCCGCGAGGACCACATCGGCGAGCACCGGCAGCTCGGAGTGCGAGAGCGCCGGACCGTTCACCGCCGCGATGATCGGCACCTCGATGTCGAGAAACGCGGCCAGCAGGCGCCGCCCGTCGGCTCGGATGCGTAGGGCCCATTCATGATAGTCGGTGACATTTGAATGGAAGCTCCCATAATCGAAGTCAGCGCAAAACCGGTCACCGGTTCCTGTCAACAGAACGACCTTGTTCTGCGGATCCGCCGCGAGATCGTAGAAGGCAAAGCTCAAATCGTGATGCGCCCCGTCACAAAAGACGAAAGGCCCATCGTTCGTATGCAAGCGCAACAGCAGGACGCCGTCTCGTCGTTCGAAACGGATGTTTTCATACTTGTCAGCATAGTCGGCGAGGTTGGACATGGTGATCTCCAATTGAATGATCTGGACAAGATGCTGGAGATCCGACACTGGCGCCAGAGCCCGGAAAGTGCCCGCAAGCTCTTTGGGCATCGAGCCCTGCCGTTCCATCCGGGAATCTGATCGCCTCGACCGAGCTGGCGGAGTCCGGCGGGTAGTGCTCGGTCTCGCACCCACCCCTCGATGAGGGTCGCCAGCATGTCCGGATGATCCCGTTGCGGTGTGTCAGTCTCTTCGTTGGACCCAGGGGTCAAATCGAAGCCCGCGGGTAGACCGGCTCTGTCGGAGAATTCCGAGCGCATGCAGGAGACATCGGGCGGCGCCATTCCCCAGGAGACGCGCCCCTGCGCTCGCCGCCGTGACAGTCTCGGCAGCACCTCAGTCCACTACTCCCGCTTCTCGATGGGAACGCTGAACCGCTCCCGGAAGGGCCGGAACTCCTCATTGAGCGCGTCGATGTCCTCGCCGGCATCCCTCAACACGCTGGCCGAGTATCTGAACTTGCCGTAACGATCGCTCTTGTTGTTGGCGAGGTAGTCACGCATCGCCGCCTCGGCCCGGGAAGTGAGCACCCGACCGCAGAACCGGTAATAGCCGCGGATCGTGCCAACGGGGTCGGCGACGAAATCCACATAGCGGATGTGGTGGATCCTGGGATCGCGAAGCAGCGGATTGGCCATGGTGTTGGCGATACTGACCCGCACCCGCTGCAGATGCCCCTTCGCTTCCTGCTTCAGATCGATCTTACCGACGATACCATCCATGATGTCGGCCATCATCATGGTGCTGGATGCGGCCACCTGCACCGGATCGCGGTGCAGCCAGACGAGGTTGGCATCGGGATAAGCCTCGAACAGCTCCTTCAGGCGATGACCGTGGAAGCCTTTGAGCACCCAGTACTTCTTCGGGCGCTTGTACTGAAAGGCCTGCAGCATCGCCTTATGGATTCGATATTGCGCCGCTGCATCGGTAGGCAGCCCGGCGGCGAGGTTTTGCATCGGCACGCGCCACCAGCCGGTTGGGGTCATGACTCGGAAATCGAATCCCCAGGTCCGCTCGTCCTCCGGCAAGCCATTGCCCAGCATGTCGTTGTAGGGATGACAGTGCAGCCACCGCGGCATCTTCGCATTGATCTCGCGCCATTCCGCGTCGCATTGGGCGATGCGCGGATCATCGGGCCCGGTCGTGCCGGGCGGCGGCGAAGGGTGCATGACCTCCCAGAAACGCAGCGCCCGGGCGTCGGGGTCGACCGACATCAAAGCATGCATCAGCGTCGTTCCCGAACGGGGCTCGCCCGTAGCGAACATCGGCCTCTCGATCACCTCGTCAGCCAGCGGGAAGCGCTTGCGATCCTCGAAGAAGTTGAGCCGGTCCGTGAGCAGCCAATGGATATTGTCCGCAGCCGCCTTGCGCCCCGCCGCGTCCATGGGAATCGAATTGATGTGAGCCACGGCGAGCGCAAATCGATCGGGGAAGGTCGGATCGCTCCAGTCGCCGAGGCCGGTGGCACGCTGCGCCTTCTCGAGCAGCTGCTGCGCATCAAGCCCAGGAGAGGCTGTACTGCTCATTTGATGTCTCTGCAGAGGCTGATGAGGGCATCCTCGGTGTCCCGAACCTTCTGCGCGGAGGTGGCGGCGAACTTCGCGCCTGCCATCCCACCGTAGTCCATGACCTTCACCACTCGCATGCCGGCCTCGACGAAGCCCCTGAGCTTCGCCGCCACTTGCTTCGGCGTACCCATCGGCAGGATATCGCGCAGCACGCGGGCATCGAAATCCTTGAGGAACTGGAGCACACGCTCGCGGGTGAGGACCGCCGGATCAATGTCCTGATAGCCACGCCAGTCCGAACCCAGGGGATGCTCGTGGCCGAAGCTGCGCATCTCCTGCGCCGTCAGCATGATGGCGATCGACTTGACGAGCGGCTTCTGCAGCATCTCTTCCACCTCATCGTCCTCGCCGATCAGGCAGATCTGGTTGTTGCCCGGCGTGATCGCCGCCCCATCGCGGCCGGCGCGATCGGCGGAATCACGTACGACCTTCAGCTTGGCCGCATAATCCTCGGGCGTCCAGGCGCCCGCCGGCCACCAGCCATCGGCATACCGGCCGGTGATCTCGAGCATGCGGGGGCCGCTGGCGCCAATCCAGATGGGCGGACACTTACCGTTGTAGAGATCGGTGTCCATGCGC
>JAKBCR010000254.1 GCA_021807675.1 Pseudomonadota bacterium | reverse complement strand
CACAGCTTCGCGGTGCGCACGCTGCTGCGCTGGTATCGCGAGGGCACCGACCCGAACGCGCAGCTCAACCACCTCTCGACGTTCCTTGGACACGTGGGTTTGCACAGCACCGCGGTGTATCTGACGATCACGGGTGAACTTCTCCAGAAGGCCAACCAGCGCTTCGAGGCCTTTGCGAGGCCGACGGGGCGGGAGGTGCGGCCATGAGCGATCCCACCCTCGGTGCCCTCGTGCACGATTTCTTCCTGGACTACCTCTGCCAGCAGAAGGGCCTGCGCCATAGTTCGGTGCGCAGCTACCGCGATACGCTGCGGCTCTTCCTGCCGTACGTCGCGAAGCAGGCTCGCCGGCCAATCAGCCGATTGAGACTGGAGGACCTCAACCTAGATCGGGTGCTCGCCTTCCTACGGCACATCGAGCAGGACCGGGGCAACAGCATCGCCACGCGCAACCAGCGGCTCGCGGCCTTGCGTACGTTTGTCGAGTACCTGGGCCGACGCAGTCCCGAGACCCTGAAGCTCTGTCAGCAGGTGGCTGCCATTCCCACCAAGCGCACACCGCTCCCCGACACCCGGTTCATTGCCCGAGATCAGGTCCAGACGCTCTTCGAGCGTCTGCCTGACATCGGTCGGCTCGCCTTTCGAGACCGGGTACTGCTGTTGTTCCTCTACAACACCGGCGCCCGCGTGCAGGAGGTCGTGGACATGCGCGTGGAGCACTTGACCCTCGAGCGGCCGGCGTACGTGCGGCTGCACGGCAAGGGCGACAAGTGGCGGCAGTGTCCTCTGTGGCAGGATACCGCCGAGCAGCTCAAGCAGCTCCTGGGACAACGAGCTGCCGATCCGAAGGCTCCCGTGTTCATCTCAGCCTCCGGTCGGCCCCTCACGCGATTCGGGATCTACAAGCGCGTGCGCCACCTGACCGCCGATGTTCACACTGCAGGTGCCGGTGAAGCCTCTCACGTCTCGCCGCATGTGTGGCGGCACACAGCCGCTGTTCACCTGCTCGAGGCTGGCGTCGATATGAACCTGATCCGCGGCTGGCTCGGACACGTCAACCTCAACACCACCCACCGCTACGCCGAGATCACGATGCGCATGAAGCTGGAGGCGTTGAAGATCTGCGCACCCTCCAGCTCAGCCCACTCAGCACCTTGGAACGACGATCCGTCGCTACTGAGCTGGCTAGGCAGCCTCTGAGCGATCCGCCGGCCCCGGCCGCATCCGAGCGACCGGGGCCGGCGATAACCATCCGTCCTTGCCGGACGTGCACCCGCCGACGCCGCTGAAGACGACCGTTATGTGGCCCACCCGACAGCAAAATGGGCGTAGTGATAGCTTCCAGCCGGCGCAGGCCACAGATCGACACGGGGCACATAACGCGCACAATCATCCGTCGGGACTCGCTGAGCCGTCGGTGGCGGATGAGTGCATCACGCGTCGGTTGAAAGAGGCGCTCGCGTTGATCGATGTGCGGGTGCTCGATCACCTCGTCGTCGCCGGGACGACCTTCGTATCGATGGCCGAGCGAGGGTGCATCTGAGTGCTGTCGTGGCCCGGCTCCGGTGGTTGCTGGAGTCGGGCTTTTGCTTCGGCGGCACGGCGGGGTGCCGTCTTTCTTTCGGGAGTCGTGTCGGGAAGGGGAGATTACGGGACGATGCCGACCGCGACGGTGAGGCGTCGCGCGGAGTCCAGGGCGCGCGCGAATGGAATGGTCTCGTCCGCGGCGGCGAAGGAGACGTTCTGCACGAACCGGTCGTATTCGATGGCCCAGAGTGGATCGGCGGCAAGATGTTCGAGCATCTTCCGAAATCTCGTCGCCACATCAGCCGGAGCGCGCCCGCCGCCTCTGTCAGTGTCCGCATCGGCGGCTTCCCGCAGGAGGGATGAGAATCGGGGCGCGGAAGCGATATGCGGCTCGAGGGCGGCGAGGTCGTGCAGGTGCCGGATCACGGTCGGATCATCTTTGGGTGAGCCTCGTTCGCGCGAACAGACGCGCCAGGCGAGGGCGCTCAGCTTGTCGGCGGCCGTTTCGATCGGATCGACGCACGGGAAGGCGGGAACCTCTGGTTCGCCGTCGGCCTGTGCGATCAGCGAGGCGATGGGACGCTCGATCGGCGGGAGCTTCGGTGCCTCGAACGTCATCTCGATCTGCAGATGCGGCCGCAGTGCGCTCGCGGGCTCGAAGGTGTTCGGGTAGCTGAAGTCCGCGGAGAAGAATCGGCTCGCCTGGCGCAGGGGGCTGATTGGTTTGAAGTCAGCCGCGGCGAGCGCTGAGAGGATGCGCTCACGGAATCGATGTCGCTGGGCGCGGGCCTGGGAGGGGTTCGGTGCCGCCGGCATCGCGACTTTGAAATCGAGATCCTCGGAAAATCTTCGGATCAGGCCCCAGCCGACCGAGAGCGAGGTGCCGCCGGAGAAGACCGGAAGGGCACCGTCGAGATCGAGCGCGGCGATGACGCCAATGGCGCGCACGGCGTGCCATTCCTTCTCGATGAGGCCGGGCGCGGTGCCGAGCTCGGCGGCGAGCGCTTCAATGCGCTGCGGGTCGAGCACGTTCGAAGCGGAGCACGATGCCGTTGTAGCCGATTCTGCGCCGCACGCGCCGGCGCACGGCGACGACGCGGCCCGTGGGGACCTGGGTCGTGCGGCCGGCGTTGTAGTCCTCGAGCGCTCGAGAGGGATAGGTGCGGATGCCGACGCGCTCGAGCGCTTCCCGCAACGTCGTGAGTCCCTTCGGCGGGACGGGACGTGCCCCGATGCGGGCGGGGACCGCCCGGGCGTAGAGCCCGAAGCCCACCTTGAGGAGCTTCCCCGCGCGCACGAGCTGACGCAGTACGCGACCGACCTGGTCGTAGCCGCCGAGATCGGCGAAGTCCGCGCGCAGGAACACATCGCCGCGCTTGCGGTCGATGCGCTTCAGGACGCGGGCTTCGAGCGTTGTGATCATAGCGTCACAATACGACATCACAGCCAGAAAAGCAATTGAGAATCAATGGAATATAGAGGTCTAGAGTTCTGCTCCGCAGCGGACGCCGAGAGCTTTTGCCTGAGGATTGGGAGGGCTGCGACGGCCGGGTGGCCGGGGGATGCGCTGCCGCCACGGGTCAACCGCCAGCCGGCGTCGCGGGCCATCGGTCGCGATCACGGTTCCGCCCCGAAGCCGCCTCGCGTCAGGCGGTCCTCGGGAGCGAGCAACCCCATGCGCTGCAGCCGGGCCTCGATCGCCCGCAACGTGCGGCCGTGTCGCTCGGCGATCGCGGTGGGTGTCTCGCCCGCCTTGAAGGCCGTCACCAGGCGGCTGTCTTCCTCTGCCGTCCAGGTGCGCCCCGTGTTGTCGGGCAGGGCTGCGCGCCGCCGGGTGCGGCCCTCCATCCGCTCGAGTGCCGCGACGGCCGCGAGCATCGCGCGCAGCACGTCGGCGCGGTGCACGACGGAGCCGGCCGGGAGCGGCTCGAGTGAGCCGGGCTCGCGCCCTTCGATCAGGGTCTTCAGGATCGCGGTGGCATCGGGGTTGTGCATGGCGAGACCTCCGGATGGGGGAGTGGGGGAGGGTTTTGCGGCAGGGACGCACGGCGGGATCCGCGTCGTGCCCTGAGTCGGACATCGGGCAGGCGCTGTTCGAGCGCTGAGGGGCGCGTGCGGCGCAGTTGGCGCCGGCGGAGTCGGGACTCGAGCCGGATGTGGGGGAACGGTGGCGTGTTGGGGGCGGACGGGTGCGCGTGGCCGGGTGGGGCGGGCCGGGACGGCGGGCACCCGAGTCCCATCGAGACCGTTGTGGTCCGCAAAAATTCGGTCAAGCAGCGATGAGATGGTATTCGTGATGGAGGCCGCCGAGGATGGGGCGGGCCTGCACGGAATAGGACTCTGCGCGGCGATGTCGTGAGGAGGACTTTGTGATGGCCGCGGGCGGAGGATCGGGAATGCCGGGTCCCAGGGCCATGTGCGGCCGCCCGCGATTGTAATGTTTGACCCAAGATCTCAATACGGTGCGCAGGTGTGACTCGGAGAGCGGCACCAGCCAGTCGAGACATTCTCTGCGCAGCGTCCCGATCACGCGCTCGCAGATGGCATTCATCTTGGGGCAGTGAGGGGCCGACCTGAGTACCCTGATGCCGAGCGCCCGGAAGGATTGATCGAGCTCGTGGGAGAAAATGCTGTCGCGGTCATGCAGCAGGAACTGATACCGGTGATCCGGACCGACTACCTCGCGCAGCTGCTGCAGCGTCCAGGCGGCCGTCGGATGAGCTGTGACGTTGCAGTGAACCAGGCGGCGGCTTGCATGCTCGATGACCACGAACACGTACAGCATGCGGAAGCTGGCCGTGACGGCGAGACAGAAATCACAGGCGAGGATTCCCTGGGCATGCAGGCGCAGGAACGTCGACCAGCGCAGGTCTCCTCGGGGATGCCCGGGAGGATGCCGAGGCATGTATTTGCGCACGGTGCGGGGGGAGACCTGAAGATCCAGCTTCAATAACAACTCATTGGCGATGCGTTCCTCGCCCCAGCGGGGATTCTCCAGAGCCATCTGCCGAATGAGGCGTTGTAGTTCCGCTGGAATGGCCGGTCTGCCTGGCCGGGACTTCAGGCGCCATAGCAGCCTCCAGGCGCTGCGATGCCAGCGAAGCAGCGTTTCCGGGCGCACGATGACCAATGCGTTCCGCCAGCGGAAGATCCTGGACAGCAGGGCCAGTCGAACGCGAGTGACTGGGTCGATTCGGCGCGGCCTGATGCCCCGCTCGATGTACAGAGCCAGTTGCCGGCGAAGGAAGAGATTCTCCGCCTTGATCGAGCGGCTCGATCTCACCGTCAGTCGTAGCCACTGCAGAGCATCACACATCAGGGCGAAGAGGGCGGTGACGCCGGTGAGCATGGCAGGATCGTGCCATACCAGCGACTGACCGTCACTGCCTTGACCGTCGGCATCCGTGCGCCGAATAATTGCAGACTACAGGACTCGCCATGGATGCGCGTTTCCAAATGTGCGAGCACTACGTACAAGCGATGTCCGTATTCCTCTGGTGGCGCCTGAAAGCTCCGCCGCACCACGCGGCTGCTGGGGGGGCAGCACTGACGAAAGGCAAAGCGGGTTGTAATTGGCAACGCCGGCATTGAGCAGGATGTGATCGAAAGCCGCTATCGGCGTAGGACCGCCGCCCGTACCGGCAGTGATGGCGACTTCGATGCCGTCCCTTCCTGGGCGTGCGCTATGGCTGCTCATCCGTCGACTCTCCGGCGCCCGCGATTGCTGGCAAAGAGTACTTGTATGTATCCAAGAGCTCGAGGCGGGAGAATAGTGGCTATTACCTAATGCTCGGGTCGCAACAGATTGCGGAGTTCGGCATCGAGGCGGTGAGCGCCAGCCGTCGGCTGAAAACGGCGTAGAGCTGCCGGGGCGGTTCGGTACCGCCCCGGCAGAGGTTACGCAGCTACGGAGCTTGAGGACACGGGCCGGAATCCCGCGTCGATCTGCGCACGCGAGAGGTGAGCGACCGTATTGACGAGCGTCTTGCCGGCAACGGCCATAGCGATGGCTACGGCCGCACGACGGTCAAAGCCAGCCGTCGTCAGTGCGTTGACATCACTATCCGAGACCTGCGTGCGCTTGCTCACGATCGCGCAGGCGAAGCGCCGGACTGCTTCGAGCCGTGGGTCCGGGAGCGCGCCGCCGGCTCGAAGGGCCGCGACGACTTCCGTGGAAGCGCCGAGCTTGCCGGCCAACGTCGCATGCACCGCAACGCCGTAATCTGCTGAATTCGCGTGGCTGGCGGCGGTCATGGCAACCTGTTGAGCCACCGGATCGAGCGAAGTGGTGCCCAGCGCCTGGAGCCAGGATAGATACGCGGCCAGGACCGGCGGCTCCGCCGCGAGCGCGTAGCCAAGGTTCGGCACGAACCCGAACACGCCAGCCATGGCGTTCAGCGCGGGCTTCGCTTCGGCGGGCGCC
>JAKBCR010000253.1 GCA_021807675.1 Pseudomonadota bacterium | reverse complement strand
AGTCTGTCCGGAGCTTGAGAGTGGCGTCAGCACCCAATCTCTAAGCGATTCCAGACAGTTCCGCCGTGCCCGTTTACGAATCCCTGCTATGCAAGGAATAAGATGGGCTAGGGCCCGAGCAACTGCGAGACGACACAACGGAGCCGCCCGTCCTCTACGACATCGAAGACCCATGGGGTCGTTATGATTTCGACCCGAAAAGCCGGCCCTGGAACGACCAGCTGGCTCAGTTCTTCGCCCATGCACGCCCGGGTCGGATGATTGTGGCGACCTCCCGCCTCGACGTCGCCCAGAGCGCGGGCGCATTGGACACGGTGAAGCCGTGGCGCGTGGGTTTAGAGGCGGAACATTATGGCGGGGTGGAGCGCCGTCGCCTCTACCGGACGCGGATCGATGCGCTGCCCCGAAAACTACAGCCACTAGCCAAGGAAAGTGAGGGGTCGGTATTGGCTGAGCTGGCGACTCCGCTCGAAATCCAGAAGTTCTTCGACGCACTACCAACTCTCGACGATAAGGAGCGTCGCAATCCAGCCGGCCTCGTAGCGGAAGCGATCCGGCGGGCACATCAGGACTCGATTGAGCGCACGGTGGTCGATCAAATCGAGGATCGCCAGGATGTTCGGGCGGCCGCTGTCCTGTGGGGCTTGCTAAAGGCGAATGACAAGTTGTCACTGCGGCTCTTGCGGCAAATCGAGGAGAGCCTCACCGAGCACGGACCTCATTTTGAGGAAGGTGTCTCGCCGCTCGTGACATTTTTCGTTGCTGCCCGAAATCTGCGCCAAGTCGAGAGTACGATCACTTATTATCATCCGCGGGTAGAGGCGGGCATTGAGCAGGCACTGAACCGCGGGAGCCTTGTCGCGCGGCGGACATTACGCCTCCTGATCGACATTCTTGTGTCGCCTGACGGGCCGGATGAGGCCTGGGGTGTCGCGACCTCGGCGCGCATGCTGCTGGCCGTCGACCGAACGCCGGATCTGAAGCCGGCGCCCTCCTCGACCGCGCACGTCAAGATCGATGCCTGGCTGGCGGCCGAATTGGCGAGGGGCGGGAAAGAGTTTGAGTCAAACCTTAGGCTTGCCGAAGCTGCCGGGTCGGCCAACAGCAACATTTCTGAAGCGGCCCGCTTCCTCCTTAACCGTCCCGACCGCAGCTTCGGATGGATGCATATTTGGGGACCGCCTGAGCATGATGAGGCGTGGTATGCTCGCATGCGGACAGATCCGGCTGTTAAGAAGCTGGTGGAGACCTTCATTCGCGACGTACTTCCCCACGCCCGTGATGATTTTCGCGCGGGTTTTGTCGTGGAGGCCGATCGAATCGCGCCGGGACTGACGCCCGCATTCCTGGCTGCGGCAGCGACAGCAGTGCATTTCGGTGTCACCAACTCCCATGACGCGATCGCCGAAGGTGCGCTCAACGACCTCGCGGGTTTCGAGCTGATCGTCGACGAGGCGATCAAAGTGCGCACGCCCAGCAGCGCCGATCTCAAGCGCGCGGCCGAACTTCACCTCGCGATCGTCAACGGCGAGTACAGCGACGACTATGCCGAGCATCTGGCAGACGACGACGATGGATGGACCGCAGGCGAGTTCTTGGAGGCTTATGTTCAGCGCGTGCGTGCGACCGTCGGCTGGCGCCACCTGGTCGAGCATCGCCGTTGCAAGCAACTACTCTACTACTGGTTCCGGGATCTAGCGAAGGACGAGGCGCCTCCTGCCGACGAGATCGCGGGGGCCTTCTCAGTGGGCCGCGGAACTGATGATGAAGATGATCTCTGGCATGTTTTGACCAAGGCCTGGGATGCTGGGTTCGAGCAGGCGCTGGTGGACCGCGTTCTGGAGGGGCATCCGGAGCCCCGGGTGCAGGTCGCGGCGTTGACGTGCGTCGCCGAGCGAGCTGTGGAACGGCTGCCCGCAATCTGCGAGGCGCTCTCCGAGCGCGGACAGGACGGTCGTCTCATCGAGATCGCCATCGAATTCGGGGATATGCGCCGACGTCGATCAGACTTCGATGGGACCCGTCACGGCGAAGCCGCGGAGCGTGCCGCCGCGCTTCTGCCACCTCCCCTCAGGGCGATTAGCGATGCGAAGTTCGCGCTTGAGACGAAGGCGCCGCCAACGCTGTCCGAGGAGGCACGCGAGCTGCTTGCGCGTGTCGCGGCGCCTAGCGAGAAACTGCGCCTCTTTCGCTTCAGTTTGGATGAGCACCTGCAGATGTGCGTTCCTGATGACGTGCAATGGCTGCTCGCCAACACCGAGGAGGCGAGCCATGCCGTCGAAGCGATCGAGACCGCGATCCGCCATCGCATGACGGCTGAGCTTGAGGTCGGACTCTCGCACAAGTTTGCCGATGTGGTCGCGTGCGCCCTAAAAGCAATAGCGACCTCATTGGAGCCGCCGCTACCCGAGCCCTTGCTTGCGCTTGCACGGCACAAGGGCAGCCCCGTGCGCCGGGCGCTTGTGGAAGTGCTCGATGCCAAGCCGCACAGTCAGCACCTGCCGGCGCTGCTCCTTCTCGCGAAGGACGAGTGGTCTCGTCGTTCGTCTTATCAGGGAGAAGAGGACGACTACCCTATTGCCCAGGCTGCAGTCGCAGCGATCGGGAAGCTCGGCTCACTCGACAACGAGTCGGCCGACGAGCTCTATCGGGTCGCGATCGACACCCGCGACCCTGATGTGCGCTATGAGATATTCGCTCTGCTTGTGCGCGCGGCGGATCCCCGCTTCCAGGGGCAATTGTTCGAGATCGCTGTCAGCCCGGGGCGACGGATCGTGCGGCTGGCCGCTGCGGGCGCGCTCATTGCCGGCTTTGAGCAAGTCGCGCCCGAGACAGTTAGCCGGATCACACCGCCGTTGCTCGCGACGCGGATCGAGGGGGTCGCGTCCAGGTTACTGCTGCTGCTCGCTGCCAGGGGTGAGATCGATGATTTTGTCAAAGCCGCCGAGGCCTTGTCCACGCTCGAGAAGCGTCGGGTCTTGCTGCTGCTCGCCATCTGGGTCATGCGTGACCGCGACGCTGGAGTCGCAGAGCGTATCGCCAGGATGCTGCCGATGAACCACGCCGGGGTTAAGTGGGCGCTCGCGGGCGCCACGGGTAAGCTCGACGACACTGCTCTGGATGATCTGGGAGATCCTGTCTGCGTTGAGCAGGTCCTATCCTTCATGCGGCCGAAGAAGAAACGTTGAGTGCCTATGCGGAGCATCCGACGCCATTTAGTTTGATGCTGTGTTCGGTTGCCGCCGTCAGGTTGGATTCGTATGGCGATGCAGAGCACGGGCGGGGAATTTCCGTTGCCACGTTTCGATTAGGAACAACGCGACGGTGCTTGCCGCGTAAATGGAAAGGCGACCGATGCGGGCATCAACGCGTGTATAGCCGCGCTCGCGCCCATGCGCGTCGCCTGCGTGGGTGCGCAAGGCTCCGATGCCCTGGATGACTGTGGCGAGTCCGCCAAGCGTGGTGCGCACGTCGTCGGCAATTCGAGAATCGAGATCGCTGCGGTCTGGCGAAAGACCAAGCGGCCGCTTCACGGCGTTGAACAGGCCTTGTACGTCCTTTTTCGCAGGCAGCGGCTCGCCCAGCTCGATTAAGACGGAACGACAGACGCTTTCGATGGTCGAACAGGCTGCCGTGATGGCGTCTTCGGGATCGGTCTCAAGGCTTGATAGGGCGCGGTCGAGATTACGTCGAACGGTGTCGAAGCTGATCGTCTCGGCCATACCCGACAGCTGTTCGACTACGGGCGTACCGTGGCCCGCCGTAATCAGGCGGACCCGAAGGCCCTGCTGTTGAAGCTCAAACCCATCATAGCGCAGCACGCGGTTAAGATGATCAAGAACGGCGGTGTGTCGGTCCGGCTCACTCATAAAGTCGCGCGGGTCGGCAGCCGCCTCCATAATACGGGGTAACACTTTCTCTGGCTCGGGCCCATTATTGATATCGATCAGGCTTGAGACGAGAGAAGGAACCCGTGAGCCATTGACGCGGAACTCTACGTTGCACAAACGCATAAATTTTTCGATCTGCGGACCGCTTCGATAGAGGCCGATAGGTGGCGGGCCGCCGCCCAGGCCCGGGCCGCCGGTGATGATGTCGGCGAGGGCATCAATGGTTTGGGGAGAGAGTCGAAACGGCATGTGATCTAGGCGATTGCTCGCAGTCCTTTCGCCTTCACCAGATTTAGCAGCTTAAGCGACGGTCCATCCGGCCGCTTCTCGCCCCGCTCCCATTTGCTGACCGCGTCCTTCCGGACGTTGAGGTAATGGGCGAAGACGGGCTGCGAGACCTGTTCGCGTTCGCGCAGCGCCCGGATTTCCTCGGGAGTCAGGGGTTCGACTTGAGTGAGGCACAAGGCGTCGAATTCACGCATCGTCGCCTTGTCCACGAGCCCGGCCTTGTGCAGGCCCGTCGCGGTCTTGTGGACCGAGGCGAGGATGCCGCCGTCAACCCTTCTCTTTGTCGCCACCATCGTTCTTCACCTCGATCAATTCGCCAGCGGCCTGAGCCGCTTCGATTTGCTCACCCGAAAACCCAAGAAACACATCCGCCAGCCGCTTCAGTGCTTTCAACTCCTTGGCCGACACGTTCGCCTTGTCGCTTTTCGCAAAACCGTGGGCGAAGAAGCTGTGACTCCCGATCCGAAAGAGGATGATCGTCCGGAACCCGCCCGACCTGCCGCTGCCCTCCCGGGCGACGCGCTGCTTGAACACGCCACCGCCGAGATCGGCGTCGTACCGGCCCGCCACCAGGTCATGTGCGGCCTCGACCAGCTTTGCATCGGCCAAGCCCGCCTTTCGGGCAAACCGCCTAAACTCCTTGGTGACGTGAACGCTCATTTCCGGCAGGGCCTACCGGACATAGCCAAAATATAGCTCTTGGGACTATATTTTTCAAGCGACCTCGACATGGCGCTCCCCTTTCGCCGACGGCTGAGCTGACCGCCGTTCAGCGGCGGTATCCAGGGCGAGCTCGATCTCCTCGGCCACCTTGTCACCCGCCAGAAGCAAGGCCTTGTCGAGGTGGACATAGCGCTGGGTAACGCCTCGCCCGGTGTGGCCCAACAGGCCCGCGATCGTCAGCTCGGAAAAGCCCATGTCTCCGGCCACGCTAGCGAAGGTGTGGCGAAGCACGTGCGGCGTGACATCCTTGAGCTTGGCGGCCAGGCAGAGCCGCTGAAGAATCCGGACGACGCCGACGAAATGTCCGTCGCCGACTTCGGCCGGAAAGACGTAACTGTTCCCGTTCTCGCCGCAGGGTTGGCTGAGCAGCAACTTGAGAGCCGGCTGACCAATAGCTCGGAGCTGGGCGCCGCTCTTGGTCGCGGGAAAGCGCACGCATGGGGCTTCCGGATCGATCCAGCCCCGTTGGAGCGTCAGGACCTCCATTCGGCGAAAGCCGGTGAGGAGCATGAGGCGGATCGCCGCCAGCGCGACCGGGCTTTCCTCGTCGGCTTGGCGGATCGCCTTCCCGAGCGCGGCGATCTCTCCCAGCGACAGGCGCCGTTCGACTTTGTTGTCGGTGCTGACCTTTCGGACGCCCTTTGCCGGGTTATGGTTGATGAGGTGAAGCCTAGTCGCCTGTTCGAAGATCGTGTGCAGCATACCGACCGTACGGCCTGCGACGCCGGCGCCACCAGTGGTTATGCCACCGCGACCTTTCCGGGGTTTGGCCGTCTTGCCCGCGACGACATCGGCCTGAAAGCGTTCGATGTCCGCCAGAGTCAAACTCTGGACCTTCCGGTCTCCGAGAAGCGGGCGGACGTGCGTCTCGATCCGGCTGCGGTCGAGGGCCAGGGTCTTCTTGGCAATCGGTCGGCGGCGGCGGCCGAGCAGTTCGCCGCTCTCCGCCTTTTCGAGATACCAGTCGCAGATCTCACCCACCGTGGAAGCGGTGCGCACCGCGCGCTTTTCCGCGACGGGGTCCGCTCCCTGAGCGACGCCGCTGAGCTTGCTGCGTGCGA
>JAKBCR010000045.1 GCA_021807675.1 Pseudomonadota bacterium | reverse complement strand
GGATCGGATTCTAGCCCTGGATGAGGAGATCGCCCATGTCTGGGGCAGGCTTCGTGTGCCGAATGCCGAGAACCCTCTGGACAAACAAATAGCGGCGACAGCATTGATTCACGATCTTGTGGTCGTTTCCCGGAATGTAGATCACTTTGCACCCACAGGCGTACGAGTGCTCAACCCGTTCACGTAGCGGCAATCCTGGAAGCGGCGGTCAAGCAACGACTATTCGTGGAGCGCGTGAACGAAGCGGCGCTGTCGGCCACGAGCGGCCATTCGCCGCGGCTAGTCGGCTTCCCAAGAGCGGCCTTTCGTGGCTCGGCGGGCGACGCGGGGTTCCCGCCGCTATGCGTAAACGCAAGAATGTCGAGACCCTGTCACCGGTCCTTTTGATCTGTCGAGCATCGGACGGGGGAACCGGGCCTTCAGCACAAGTTCTCAATGGGTAGTCTCGCTGTGCAACCGGTGGCAGACTGCGGACTATGGACATGGCGCTACATACCGAGCGCCTCATTCTGCGTCCGCCTCGTCTCGAGGACCTCACGCCTTTGGCGCGCATGCTCGCGGACGGGGAAACGGCCCGACACATTGGCGGGGTGCAGTCGCGTCATGGGGCATGGCGGGTGCTCATGTCCGTGGCTGGCAAAGGCTCACTAACCGAGGAGGACGAATATCGTGGCGGCGAGCAGCCGGTACGTTGCCAGGGCCCGTGGCGAGCGTGCGGTCCACGACCGCCATCCTTTGACGCTCCACCGATCGACGCCGACGTCGTGGACGCTGAGGCGATCCGCCGAATCTGTTTCCCGGTCAACTACTTTGCGGATCCCGATACACGCCCTGGAGGGGTCCGGGTGATTGCTGTGCGTTGGGCCGCAATGCCACGCCATTCGCATTTTTTTGGCATTCTGACCGACGGCAATGCGGACGTTGTGACGGACGGCTCAGGGTCGGATCTCGTCTCCTAAATTGAGGCATACTCACGGAGAGTTGCGGTAGGCGGGATCCCCGCCGACTTATGTAGGAAGCGGGTCCGAAAGGTCAGGGCGTGGAATGGGGTGGATGGTCCGCTCAAGCGTCTTTCCGATTCTGCGGCCAGCAACCTCAAGGTCATACTGTGACTGAAGATTCAACCAAAGCTGTGCGGAAGTGCCGAAGTACCGAGACAATCGCAAGGACATCTCCGCCGAAACCGCTCGGCGCCGACGCACGATTTCATTGATCGACGGAGCCGTCACCCCTAGCTCCTTAGCCAGCTTGTACGAGCTCAGCTTGAGCGGCTGCATGAAATCATGAAGCAGAATGTCGCCCGGATGCACCGGCCGTAATCTCTTTGTAGCCATTTTCGGTTCTCCTTCCCACATTAATGGTAATCCACAATCTCGGCATCGAGTACGTCGCCATTCTGCCATCTGAAGCAGATGCGCCACTGGTTGTTGATGCGGATGCTGTGCTGGCCGGCGCGGTCGCCCTTGAGTGCCTCGAGCTGGTTCGATGGGGGAATCATCAGATCGCGCAGATCCGCAGCGCTATCGAGGTACTTCAGCTTCTCGCGCGCGCGTTGCTGAATCTGATTGTCCAAGCCCTTCACAAACGTCCCTCCGAAAACCGCCTCCGTGTCTTTATTCTTGAAGGTCCGGATCACGATCAAAGCTTAAAGCATCACGATATTATCGTCAAGCGTTAAGCAGAACATGCCTTGGCGCCCGCCCACGTCCCCAGGGGGCAGACTGCGCCCGTCCTACCACCTCGGGGTATTGCCATGAACCACCTCATTGAGACGGGCTCCAGAGCCGGGCCGTGGAACAAGGGAAAACTCGTCGGGCAGAAGGCGCCGCTACGCCTGAAGGACATCTGGGCGATTCGGATCCGGCTGCAACTCGGCAGCCGCACCCGGGAATTGGCGCTGTTTAACCTGGCCATCGATTGTAAATTGCGATCGTGCGATCTTGTGAAGCTACGGGTCCGCGATCTTGTCCACGGAGAACGGATCGCTGCACGGGCGATCGTAATGCAGCAGAAAACACAGCGCCCGGTGCAATTCGAGATCACGGAACAGACGCGGGAGTCGTTGGGCGCGTGGATTCGGCAACGCGGTCTGCGAGGCGACGATTTCCTGTTCCCGAGCAGGCTTCGCCGTTCGCCTCACCTGTCCACACGTCAGTATGCTCGCATCGTCCGCCACTGGGTGGGTGAGATCGGTCTGGATCCGGCCAACAGGCGACGTTCGATAGGCAAATGTGGCTGCCAGAAAGCCGTCATTCGCCGCGAACACGCTTCTCACGTCATAGGAGTGGTCTTCACGTATTCCACCAGCTGTTCGAGAACTATGCCCCAGCCATGAGTGAAGCCCATCTTCTCGTGGGCGGCGGCGTGTTCTTTGGTGGCGTGGATAGCCGTAGCCGTGTACTTGCAGCCTCCATTGCCGTGCGGTTCAAATGTTAGCAATGCGGTAAAGAACCACGGAGCGGTCGCAGGATCGTGGGGCCGGAAGCCGGGCCCGAGCGCAGAGGTCCAAACGAGCCTGCGATTTGGCACAATTTCCAGGTAGCAGCCCGCTGTCGCTGGCAGTTTATTGCCGTTGGCGTCCGCCATTTGGGCGAAGAATTTACCTCCAGGTTTCAAGTCGATCTCGCACTCGAGGGTGCGGTACGGTTTCGGGCAGAACCAAGGCATCAAATGTTTCGGTGTCGTCCAGGCTTTGAACACCAGCTCCGGCGATACGTCCACGATGCGTTCCAAAACCAAGTCCGACTCACTCTTCATTATCATCCTCCTTCATCGTAAGCAGATAGGTGTCCAATTGCTCTAAGCGGCGCTCCCAGAGTTTCCGTCGATCGAGGATCCAGTCTTCCGCGGCCCGCAGGGGTTTCGGAGCGAGTTCATACGTCCGGACTCGACCGGATTTCGTGGACTTCACCAGCCCGAACTTCTCAAGCATGCTCAAGTGCTGCGTGAACGATGGCAGCGCCATGTCAAAGGGGCGTGCTAGCTCAAGCGTTGATGCGGCGCCATCACTTAGGCGCTGCAGTACCGCCCGCCGTGTTGGATCCGCGAGCGCCTGAAACACTTCATTCAGCTTTGCTGCATGGTTAGGCATTTACCTTAATATAGCAAGCGACATTGCCTATGGCAAGACCTGAGTGTTGCCATATTTTGAAATCGCCACAGAATCAGATTGGCGTGCTGCTATTGGTAGCCCTGAAGCGGACGTTGACGGCGGGCGGCTTAGGGTCATACCGGCCCATCAACTTCGCGACCTCGCGCGGTGCTCCGGCGGCTGGCGCACTGTGAGGATGGGAACTCGGGCAGGGCCGCAAGGGACGACGGGCGCAAAGGAAGAAGCGGTCGTTGCCGAGGTAGCGCGGAAGAACCGTGTGTCGGGCGAGCTGCGGTCGGTGCATTCCACACCGCCCCGGCGGGTGAGTACCGGATACCGTCTGCCGCTGCCGTCCGGCAGCCAGCGAGCCAGCGGGACTCAGCGGACATCGTGCGGCTGTAAAATCCGGATGTTGCTTCGTCGTCGGAGGCCAGCGAACGTCAGCGTAAGGAGGTGGGAATGCCCGAGGTCGGAGTCGAACCGACACGCTTTTAAGGGCGGCGGATTTTGAGTCCGCTGCGTCTACCAATTCCGCCACTCGGGCACGAAGGCACAAGTATAGGGGGGAGGGGTGGCGCAAGCCTATGGGGGGCGACTCTGCGCCGCGGGGGCGATTACGCCGTGGCGCTGGCGGCGGATCGCTTACCATGCGCGCGTGCTTCGCACCGACTTTGCCTATGACCTGCCGCCCGAGCTGATCGCACAGACGCCGCTCCCGGAGCGGTCCGCCGGCCGGATGCTCGTGCTCGACCGGCGGACGGGCGGCATCGACGACCGGCGCATCCGCGATCTGCCGGACTTCCTTGCCCCGGGGGACTTGCTGGTGCTGAACGACACGCGCGTCGTGGCCGCGCGAGTCTTCGGTACGAAGGCCTCGGGTGGGCGAGTCGAGATTCTTCTCGAGCGCCCCCTCGGCGAGCGTGAGGCGCTGGTCCACCTGCGTGCGAGCAAGCCCATCCGTAATGGGCTGCAGATCTCGACACCGGGGGGCACCGTCGAGGCGCTCGCGCGCGAAGATGACCTCTGGCGAATCCGCCTGCCCTCGCCGGTGCTCGATTTCTTCGACCGCTGGGGTCAAGTGCCACTGCCGCCCTACATTCAGCGTCCGGTGAGCGAGCTTGACCAGCAGCGATACCAGACCGTTTTCGCTCGTGAGCGGGGCGCCGTCGCCGCCCCCACGGCCAGCCTGCATTTTGACGAGCCTCTGCTCGCGGAACTCCGGGCGCGGAAAGTGAGTCTTGCGTTCGTGACCTTGCACGTCGGTGCGGGTACATTCCAGCCGGTGCGTGCAGATGACGTCGAGTCGCATGTGATGCACGCTGAGCGAGCTGTCGTCAGTGCCGCTACTTGCGAAGCCATCATGCGGGCACGTCGCGCCGGACGGCGGGTCATCGCCGCCGGGACTACCGTCATGAGAGCCCTGGAATCAGCGGCCGCTAGCACGGATGCGCAGCGGCAGCCTTGCGGATCTTCAGGATACCTGGAGCCTTGGTCGGGCGAGACGAGGCTCTTCATCAAGCCGGGCTTCAGGTTCCGGGTAGTTGACGCTCTGCTCACGAACTTTCACCTTCCCGAGTCGACTTTGCTCATGCTCGTCTGCGCGTTCGCCGGCCGGGAGCCGGTACTGCGGGCGTACCGGCATGCTGTCGAGGCGAGGTACCGTTTTTTCAGCTATGGCGATGCGATGTTGGTGACCGCCCAGGAGGACGCTTGAGACCGGCGCTCGAGCTGGCCGCGACCGATGGGGCGGCCCGAGCCGGCAGGCTGCGTACCGCACAAGGTCTCATCCAGACGCCGGCATTCATGCCGGTGGGTACCTACGGCACGGTGAAGGCGATGACTCCCGAGGAGCTCTACGATCTCGGGGCCGAGATCGTGCTCGGCAACACCTTTCACCTGATGCTGCGTCCCGGGGTGCAGATCGTGGCCGCGCATGGTGGCCTGCACGAGTTCATGAACTGGAAGCGCCCGATCCTGACCGATTCCGGCGGCTTTCAGGTTTTCAGCCTGAAGAGCCTGCGCCGGATCACGGAAGAGGGGGTGCGGTTCCGCTCGCCCGTCGATGGCAGCGAGGTGCGGCTGACCCCCGAGGACTCGATGGAGGTGCAGCTGGGATTGCGCTCGGATATCGCCATGGCGCTCGATGACTGCACCCCTCATCCGGCAACGGAGGCCGAGGCGCGCGAGTCGATGGAGCGCTCCATGCGGTGGGCGGCGCGCAGTCACGCGCGCTACCACCGCGAGGAGCCCCCGGGGGGCCTCTTCGGAATAGTGCAGGGGGGGATGCATGGCGCCTTGCGGCTCGCATCGCTGGAGGCCCTGTTGCGGCTCGATTGGCCCGGTCTGGCGGTGGGCGGTCTGGCGGTGGGCGAGCCGGAGGAGGAGCGGCTGCGGATCCTCGAGACTGTGGTCCCCCACATGCCCGTGGAGCGCCCGCGGTATCTGATGGGCGTGGGACGGCCGGAGGACATCGTCGCGGGGGTACTGCGTGGCATCGACATGTTCGATTGCGTGATGCCGACGCGCCATGCGCGCAATGGGCATCTTTTCACCGCGACCGGCGTCATTAACATCCGCAACCGCGTGCACCAGACCGACCTGGGCCCGGTCGACCCGGAATGCGAGTGCTACACCTGCCGGCACTACACGCGCGCCTATTTGCGCCATCTCGACCGCTGCAACGAGATCCTCGGGTGCCGCCTCAATACCATTCACAACCTCGCCTTCTACCTGCGCCTGATGCGATCGCTGCGGCAGGCGATCTGCGAGGGCCGGGTGGCCGCCTTCGCCGCCGCGTTTCTCGCGCGGCGGGCGGCCGCGGCCGCTGTGGCATAATGCCCCGTTTCCCAAACCCCCCCGGGGTCCTCCGAGACCCGCCTGCGCGATCAGAGGGGCCCGGGAAGCGGGTGGCGATGAGCCGCATTTGCGAGTAGATCAATTCTCAACGTGGTGAGTGCATGAATTCATTGATTCCCTCGGCCTGGGCGCAGGGTGCGGCACCGGCCTCGACCGGCAGCGAGTTCGCGCCGCTTCTGGTGATGGTGGTCTTCATCGTCATCTTCTACTTCCTGCTGATGCGGCCGCAGCAGAAGAAGTCCAAAGAGCATCAGCAGCTGATCTCCAAGCTCGCCGCGGGCGATGAGGTGGTGACCAATGGCGGCGTGCTGGGCCGCGTCACCGACGTCGGCGAAAGCTTCATCACTCTGGAGGTCGCCGACGGAGTGCGCATCAAGGTACAGAAATTCCAGGTGAGCGCCCTGATGCCGAAGGGCACCCTGAAGAGCGCCTGATCCATGCTCGAGTACGCGCGCTGGAAGTACATCCTCATCGTCGTGGTGCTGGTCGCGGCGCTGATGTTCGCGCTGCCGAACGTATTCGGGTCGGCCCCCGCCCTGCAGCTCGCCCACAGGGATCACACCCCGGTCACGGCTGCCGAGGCGGCGTCCGTTGCCCAGTACTTGCGGCAGCACGGCGTGCGTTTCGAGAAGTCCTACGTCGACGGGAGCGGCCACCTGATGGTGCAGTTCGCCGACGTCTCGGACCAGCTCCAGGGTCGTGACGTCGCGAATGCCAAGTATCAGAAGAACTATATCTCCGCGCTGTCGCTCGTGCCGCGGGCCCCGGCGTTCTTCCGGGACCTGGGACTGAAGCCCATGCCGCTCGGCCTCGACTTGCGCGGCGGCCTCGATCTGCTCTACCAGGTGGATGTCAAAAGCGCCGTGGCGCAGATGCTGCAGACCTACTCGCAGGACTCCGCCCGGGCGCTCGCGGCCGCGAAGATCCCCGTCCGTAACATCAGCTTCAGCAGCACCGGCGGCAGCTCCCTGCAGAACGCGATCCGGATCGCATTCGCGCCGGGGGCCGATCTGGTCGCCGCGCAGAAGGCGCTCGCGGCGCCTCTGCAGGGGCTCACGATCACCACGCAGAGCGGCTCGAGCGGCCCCGAGCTCCTGGCCGCGATGTCGGCTGCGCAGGTCAGGCAGCGTGAGGACTACGCGATCGAGCAGAGCGTCAGCATACTGCGCAACCGGGTCAATCAGCTCGGCGTGTCGGAGCCGATCGTGCAGCGCCAGGGACTGGACCGGATCGACGTGCAGCTGCCCGGGATCCAGAATGCCGCGGACGTGAAGAACCTCCTCGGGCAGGTCGCGACGCTGGAGTTTCGGCTGAACGACCCGACGGCCAATCCGATCGAGGCGGCGCAGAGCGGAAATGTGCCGCTCGGCGACAAGCTCTACACGAAGACCAACACCGGACTGCCGATCCTGCTGAAGCGCGAGGTGATCGCCACGGGCGATCAGCTCACCAACGCGACCGTCGGCCAGAGCCAGGAGGGTCCGGCGGTCGACGTCACGCTCAACAGCAAGGCCGGCGACAACATGCTGCGGGTGACGCGGCAGAACATCGGCAAGCAGATGGGGGTGGTGCTGATCGAGAAGCACCAGCGGGCCGCCACCGTCGACGGCAAGAAGGTGACGCGCGAGGTCACCAGCGAGCGGGTCATCAACGACGCCACGATTCAGGGCGTCTTCAGTGACCGCTTTCAGATCACGGGCCTCAGCATCGGCGAGGCGCGAGACCTCGCGGTCCTGCTGCGCTCGGGCTCGCTGCCGACGCCGATCTTCCTCGTCGAGGAGCAGGTGGTGGGGCCGAGCCTGGGCCGGGACAACATCAGGATGGGTATCACCGCCCTGGTCATCGGCATGATCGGTGTCCTGGCCTTCATGGCGATCTACTACAAGGTGTTCGGCCTCGTCGCGGATCTGGTGCTGATCGCCAATGTGGTCCTGCTGACGGCGCTGCTTTCCATGATGGGCGCCTCGCTCTCGCTGCCGGGCATCGCGGGCATCATCCTCACGGTGGGCATCGCGGTGGATGCCAACGTGCTGATCTACGAGCGCATCCGCGAGGAGATCCGCAAAGGGGTCACGCCCCAGGCGGCCATCCGCGCGGGGTTCGAGAAGGCCTTCTCCGCCATCGCCGATTCCAACATCACGACCCTCATCGCAGGGCTCGTGCTCTGGGTGTTCGGCACGGGCGCGATCCGCGGTTTCGCCGTGGTGCTGACGCTCGGCATCGCCACTTCGATGTTCACCTCTCTCATGGGCAGCCGCGCGCTCGTCACCCTCATGTATGGGGGCAGGCGCAAGCTCACCCGGTTGCCGATATAGTCAAACCTCGGGCCGGCCTCGGCCCGGCCATCAGGAAGGTTCCGTGGAATTCTTCAGTCATCAAACCGACTTCAAGTTCATGGCCACACGGCACGTGTGGTATGGCCTGTCGGCGATCCTCATGATCGCCTCCATCGTGATGATCTTCACCCGGGGCCTCAACCTCGCCATCGACTTCACGGGCGGGGTGAGCGCGCAGGCCACCTTTCCGGTGACGGCGGACCTGGGTGCCGTGCGCAAGCAGCTCGTCGCGGCGGGCTTCCGCGACCCGCAGGTGCAGAACTTCGGATCCTCGCGCAACATCGCGATCCGCCTGCCGCCGGAGCCGAAGATGACCACCCAGGAGGTCCTGCGCGAGCGCCTCGAGGCGGCGCTGAAGGCGGTGAACCCGGGCGCCACGGTGCAGCAGCTCTCGGTGGTCGGACCGCAGGTCGGCAGTCAGCTCGAGACGAGCGCCGGCTGGGCGCTCTTTTTCACGCTGATCCTGATCTTCGCCTACATCGCATTCCGTTTTCATACGTGGCGGCTGTCCTTCGGAGCCATCCTCGCGGTGCTGCACGACCCGATCCTGGTGCTCGGCTGGTTCGCAGCCTCGCAGACGTCGTTCGATCTCGCGGTGGTCGCGGCCATCCTCGCCGTCATCGGCTACTCGCTGAACGACACGGTCGTGGTGTTCGACCGGATTCGCGAGCGCTTCGAGAGCAACCGCCGATTGGCACCGGACGTCGTGCTCGATCAATCGATCAACCAGACACTCTCGCGAACCATCATGACGAAGGTCGTGACCTCCATTGTCGTGGTGGCGCTCCTGGTACTGGGCGGCCCTGTCTTGAAGGGATTTTCCGAGGCGCTCCTCATCGGTATTCTGGCCGGCACGTACTCGAGCATCTACATCTCGAGCGCGATTGCGCTCGAGTGCGGCTTGACCGCCGAGCACATTTTCCCGACGGTCAAGAAGACCGCGTTCGATCACCTGCCTTAGTCTATTGGCGCAAATCGCTTTCGGCGATTTGCGCGGCCAGCCTTCTGGCTGTCATGGATCTCGCGGCTCAGGGAACGGCCCTGAGCCGCTGACGTGCTTTCGGACGGTGGACGGGGGATGGCGGGCGGACGATGGGAGAGGTCGGCTCGTCAGGGATCGGACGGTGGGCTGGCGGACGGGGGGTCAGCTCGCGGGAGATCGGACGGGTTGGTCGGCAAGAAGACGGGCGCGGACCTGGCTGTGGTGGTAGCCGTAGAAGACGTACACCAGGGCGCCGATTACGGTCCAGACCGCCAGGCGGATCCAGGTGCTTATGGGGAGGAAGGCCATCATGCCGAAGCAGATGACGGCGCCCGCGATGCACGTGAACCACGGCCAAGGCGCCTTGAATGGGCGATGCAGATCAGGGCGTGTATAGCGCAGGACGAGTACGCCGATGCAGACGGTCACGAAGGCGCTGAGGGTGCCGATCGAGACCAGCTCTCCGAGGATGCCGACGGGGAAGAGTCCGCCGATAATCGCCGCGCAGGTGCCCGTGACCACGGTGCCTGTCGAGGGAGTCCGGAATTTCGGGTGCACTCGTCCAAATACCTTGGGCAGCAGGCCATCCTGGGACATCGATAGGAAGATGCGCGCCTGAGCCAAGGTCATCACCAGCATCACCGAGGTCATTCCGGCGATGGCGCCGATCTTGATGGGCAGTCCCAGCCAGAGCAATGACGGGTAAGCGTCCAGTGCGACCGCGAGCGGGGCGGCGACGTTCAGCTCCTTGTAGCTCACCATCCCGGTGAGGACCGCGGATACCGCGACGTAGAGGATCGTGCAGACGACCAGGCTCGACAGAATGCCGACCGGCATGTCGCGCTGCGGGTTCTTCGTCTCCTGCGCGGTGGTCGAGATGGCATCGAAGCCGATGTAGGCGAAGAAGATCACCCCGGATGCGGAGAGCACCCCGCTCCAGCCGTACAGGCCGAATGTGCCGGTGTTCGGTGGAATGAATGGGTGCCAGTTCGAGTGTTGAATGTAGCCGATGCCCAGAAAGATGAACATCAGCACCACGGCGACCTTGATGACCACGATCACCGAGTTGAAAGCCGAGGTCTGCCGGATGCCGATGTAGCAGATCGTGGCGAGCACGGCCACGATCGCGGCCGCGGGCACGTTGAGGATCGCGCCAGTGCGGATCACCTTGAAGCTGTCCTGAGCGCCCTGCGCAAAGGGGGCGTGCGAGAGCGCGTACGGCAGGTGGATACCGAACTGATCGAGCAGGCTCAGCACGTAGCCGGACCATCCTACCGAGACCGTCGCGACCGCGAACAGGTACTCGAGAATGAGATTCCACCCGATGAACCAGGCGATGGCCTCGCCGAGCGTCGCGTATGAGTAGGAGTATGCGCTGCCCGTCACCGGGATCATCGCCGCGAACTCGGCGTAGCAAAGTCCCGCGAACGCGCTGCCGATGCCGGCGACGACGAATGAGAGCGGGAGGGCCGGCCCGGCGTGGTTCGCCGCGGCCGTGCCGGTCAGCACGAAGATTCCCGTGCCGATGATCCCGCCGATACCGAGCAGGGTGAGCGCCGTGGCGGACAGCGTGCGGTGCAGTTGCTGCTGCCCGGATGCGTCGGCCTTCTCGATTTCGGCGATCGATTTGGTGGCAAAAAGTTGGCTTCGCATGCGCCGGGACTCTACACAAGCGATTCCGGCAAAGCCAGCAAGGGCGGACCGCGGTGGACGCGCCGCCGACGCAGGTCGGCGCAAATTACACCGTGCGCAGCGCCTCCGGGACGTGAGGCGCGAAAAGCTCGAGCAGCGCCGCGTACACCTTGGGCGTACCGGCGATCACGTCTCCACCCTGGTGGTACTCCGCGCCGGTGAGCGTGCCGATGCGGCCACCCGCCTCCTGGATGAGAAGCGTCCCGGCCGCGGTGTCCCAGGGCGAGAGCCCGATCTCCCAGAACCCGTCGGTCCGGCCGGCGGCGACATAAGCCAGGTCGAGGGCCGCCGCGCCAGGTCGGCGTATCCCGGCGGTGCTCAGCATCGCCGCCTTCAGCATTTCGAGATACGCGTCGATGTAGCGCGTGTTCGCGCGGAAGGGAAAGCCCGTGGCGATCAGTGCGCCCTCCAGCGTGCGCTGCTTGCTGACCCGTATGCGATGGTTGTCCAGGTGCGCGCCGCTGCCGCGCGTCGCGGTGAAGAGCTCCTGGCGCATGGGATCGTATACCACGGCATGCTCGAGCCGGCCCTTCTGCTGGCAGGCGATGGAGACGGCGAAAGTCGGAAAGCCATGCAGGAAGTTGGTCGTGCCATCGAGCGGATCGATGATCCAGACCGTGTCATGCTCGCCGCTGCGGCCGCTCTCCTCGGCGAGCACGGCGTGATCCGGATAGTGGCGCCGGATGATGCCGATGATCTCCTGCTCGGCGGTGCGGTCGACCTCGCTGACGAAATCGTTGCGCCCCTTCGAGGTGACGGTGAGCGATTCCAGCCGGTTGAGGCTGCGGACGATGACTTCGCCGGCGCGGCGCGCGGCGCGGATTGCGATATTGAGAAGCGGATGCACGGAAGCTCGCGTGAAGGACGGGGCCTTTGCGGCCGCCGCTGATCCGCCCTAGGGTAACATAGAGCGGCAGATCGCCATGGATACCCCCCCAATCCGCATCGTCCTCGTCGAGCCTTCGCACCCCGGCAACATCGGGGCGGTGGCCCGCGCCATGAAGAACATGGGCCTCGAGCAGCTGGTGCTGGTCAGCCCGCGGCAGTTCCCGCACAGCGAAGCGACGGCGCGTGCCTCGGGCGCGGACGACGTGCTGCAGAAGGCTCGCGTCGTCGCCACGGTCTCGCAGGCTCTTGCAGGCTGTGGATTCGTAGCGGCAACCACGTCACGGACGCGCGACCAGTATTTTCGGGTCGCCGATGTGCGGGATGCGGCCGAGCGGCTGCTGCGGGAGTCGCTGCGAGGCCCGGCCGCCGTTCTCTTCGGATCGGAGCGGGCCGGTCTCACCAACGAGCAGCTCGAGGCTGCGCACCTCCTGATCCGGATTCCGGCGAGCGAGGCTTATCCTTCGCTCAACCTCTCGATGGCCGTGCAGATCGTCGCCTACGAGCTCTTCCGCGCCCAAGGGCGAGCCGGTGCCTTTCGGCGAGAAGAGGCAACGTCTCCGCGCTGCGGCGAGCGCCCGCACCCGCACGTGCGGGCCGGTGAGGCCGCCGCCATGGAAGGGCAGTGCAACGGCCCGCAGCGAGAGCCACGGGTGCCTCTTGCAACTCCCGACGAAATGAAGAGGCTGTACGAGCATCTTGCGCGGGTGTTGGAGGAGATCGACTTCCGCGACCGCACGCAGGGTGGCACCCATCTGCTGGCGCGATTGCGCCGCATGTTCCAACGCGCGGCGCTCGACCGCAATGAAGTCAACATCCTGCGCGGTATCCTGACGGCCGTGCAGAGCCGGCGGCGGCGGGCTGGTGCCGGCGCGGAGCCGCCATGACCGCTCCCGAGCCCGTCTATCTGGACTACGCCGCCACGACGCCGGTGGACCCTGCCGTGGCCGAGGCGATGAGCCGCTGCCTGACCGAGCCCGACGGGCTCGGCAATGCCTCTTCGGCCACCCACCTCTTTGGCCGCCGCGTGGCCGAGCGGATCGAGCGGGCGCGCGCCGAAGTCGCTGCCCTCATCGGCGCGGCACCGGAGGAGATCGTCTTCACCTCGGGTGCCACGGAGTCCGACAATCTGGCCGTCCTCGGCGCGGCGCGCGCCAACGCGCAGCGCGGGCGCCACATCGTCAGCTCGCGGATCGAGCACAAGGCGGTGCTCGATCCCCTCAAGCGGCTGGAGAAGGAAGGATTCGCCATCACCCTGCTGGCGCCCGATCGCAGCGGAAGGATCGACCCGCAAGCGGTGGCCGCGGCGCTCCGTCCGGACACGGTGTTGGTCTCGATCATGCTGGTCAACAACGAGACTGGAGTGATTCAGGACATTGCCGCCGTGGGGGCGCTCTGCCGTGCGCGCGGTGTGCTCTTTCACAGTGATGCGGCGCAGGCCGTCGGCAAGATCCCGCTCGATGTGCACGCGTTACCGCTCGACTTCATGTCCATCACGGCGCACAAGCTCTATGGCCCAAAAGGGGTCGGCGCGCTCTACGTACGCGATGAGGCACGCGGATATTTGCAGCCGATCGTCTTCGGTGGTGGGCAGGAAAGAGCCCTGCGGCCCGGAACGCTGCCCACCCATCAGATCATCGGGCTTGGGGTGGCCAGCGATCTGTCCCGCCGGGGACTGGCTCGGGAGCATGCACGGCTCTGCGGCCTGCGGGAGCGCCTGTGGCAAGGCATTGCGAAGCTCGGCGCCGTGCACCTGAACGGCGAGGGGGCGCACTGCGTCCCGGGGATCCTCAACGTCTCGTTCGAGGGCGTCGAGGGCGAGAGCTTGGTCACGGGAGTGTCCGAGCTGGCCGTCTCCACGGGCTCGGCGTGCAATTCGGCCTCTGCTGAGCCTTCCTATGTGCTGCGCGCCCTCGGCAGGGACACGCAGCTGGCCCAGAGCTCCCTGCGATTGAGCTTCGGGCGGTTCACTCTCCCGGAGCACATCGACCTGGCAGTGGATGCCATACGTCGCGAGGTCACGCGATTACGGGTGCTCTCGCCCGCATCAGAGCCTCCCGGAGCGCCGGACGAGGCCGCCGAAAGCCCTGTAGCCGGCACCCCGGCGGCTGCTACCTGGGTCGTCGGGGAAGCCGGAGGCCCGGGACAGGAAGTCTGGGTCCGGCTCAGGCTTTCCGTTCAGGATGGCCGCGTGAAAAGCGCACTGTTCAAGGCCTACGGCTGTCCCCATACTCTGGCAGTCGTCGCCTGGGTGACCGAGCGGTTGCGCGGCCGGGGCCGTGCTGGCTTGGCGCCGGGAACGCCCGAGCAGTGGGCCGAGGCGCTTACCGTTCCGGTGGAGAAACTCGGACGCCTGCTCGTGGTCGAAGATGCACTCGCGGACTGTGCTCGGCACTGGCCCGAGCCAAGGTAGAATCGCACGCCATGGCCATCTCGCTGACCGAAGCTGCCGCCAACCGTATCAGGGCATTCCTTACCGCGCGCGGGCATGGCGTAGGGCTGCGCCTGGGGGTGCGCAAAACCGGTTGCTCCGGGTTCGCGTACATCGTGAACTATGCCGATGAGATCCACACGGGCGATGTGGTGTTCGAGGACCGCGGCGTGAAGGTGTGCGTCGATCCGGAGAGCCTGCCGCTCATAGACGGCACCACGGTGGATTTCGTCAAGCAGGGCCTGAACGAGGCGTTCCGCTTCCGCAACCCCAACGTCAAAGGGGAGTGTGGCTGCGGGGAGAGCTTCTCAGTTTAGCCCCCGGCCAGCCTCTTTGCCGGGGAGGCAACCTAGAGGGTAAACTGTCCGGCTTCATTTCCAGTTCAGTTCCCGAAAGGACCCCGAAATGGCGCTCGAGCGCACCCTCTCCATCGTCAAGCCCGACGGCGTCAGCCGCAATCTGATCGGCGAGGTCTATCGCCGCTTCGAGAAGGCGGGCCTCACCATCATCGCCGCCCGCATGATGCGTCTCTCCGAGCGCGAGGCCGAGGGCTTCTATGCCGTTCACCGGGAGCGTCCGTTCTTCAAGGATCTCGTGCGTTACATGACCTCGGGGCCGGTCATCGTGCAGGTGCTCGAGGGCGAGAACGCCATCGCCCGTAACCGCGAGATCATGGGAGCCACCGATCCCAAGAAGGCGGCCCCGGGCACCATCCGCGCCGATCTCGCGCTCAGCATCGAGCAGAACGTCGCCCACGGCTCGGACGCGCCGGACACCGCAGCCAAGGAGATCGGCTACTTCTTCAGCGTCACGGAGCTGCATCCGCGCGGCTGAGGCCGCGGACGTCCGTCATGACCTCTCCCGACACGATCGCGACGAATCTGCTGGGACTGCCGCGCCCGGGGCTCGAGGCGTTCGTGGCGGAGCTCGGCGGCAAGCCATTCCGCGCACGCCAGCTCATGAACTGGGTGTACAAGCGCGGCGAGTCGTCGTTCGAGCGCATGACGGATCTCGCCAAGGACTTCCGCGCCCAGCTCGCCGAGCGCGCCTGCATCGTCACGCCGCAGATCGTCACCGCCCGCCAATCCGCCGACGGCACGCGCAAGTGGCTGCTGCGAGCCGACGCAACCCAGGCTTTCGAGATGGTGTTCATCCCGGAGCCTGACCGCGGCACGCTCTGCATCTCCTCGCAGGTCGGCTGCGCGCTCGATTGCGCGTTCTGCTCGACGGCGCAGCAGGGCTTCAACCGCAACCTGACCACGGCGGAGATCGTCGGCCAGGTCTGGCTCGCCAACCGGGAGCTCTCGGGTTCTTTTGCGCATGACTCCGGGCGCGAGCGAATCGTGACCAATGTCGTGCTCATGGGCATGGGCGAGCCGCTCGCCAACTTTCGCAACGTCGTCCCGGCACTCGATATCTTCCTCGACGACTTCGGCTTCGATCTCTCGCGCCGGCGCGTGACACTCTCGACCTCGGGACTCGTGCCGCAGATCTACAAGCTCGCGGAGCACAGCAACGTGGCGCTCGCCGTCTCACTCCATGCGCCGGACGATGACCTGCGCAACGAGCTCGTGCCGATCAATCGCAAGCATCCGATAGCGGAGATGCTCGAGGCCTGCTGGCACTACATCGACTCGCGATGCGGCCGCAGCGTCACCTTCGAGTACGTCCTGCTCGAGGGCGTGAACGACTCGCCAGCCCAGGCGCGCGCCCTCGCCAAGCTCCTCGCCGGTCACCCCGCCAAGGTGAACCTGATCCCGTTCAATCCTTTTCCGGGTACCCGCTACCGCCGCTCGGCGCCGGAGGCGGCGCAGCGATTCCGGGATGAGCTGATCCGCCGGGGCGTGCTGGTGACGGTGCGCCGCACGCGCGGCGATGACATCGATGCCGCTTGCGGGCAGCTTGCCGGACGCGTGATCGATCGCACGACCGCGCGGCTCGGCACTCGGGTGTTCGCAGTCGCGGTGCAGGCATGACAAAACCGTCTGGAACGATTTTGGCCGGCGGCAGCCGGCCCGAAGGGGTTTCCCCGTGAGTTTCGACTGGCGAAAGCGGGTCTCAGAGGACGCAGGGACCGAGTCTCGCAATGCGCGTATGACCCATCTGCCCAGTCGCGCGCGAGCCGTCATCGGCGCCATCGCCGCCGCGTTGCTCGCAGGGGTCGTCTCGGGTTGCGCGAATCAACAGGTCATCCAGCGGCGACATGATGCCGCCATTTACAATACGGAGCTCGGAATCGCCTACATGCACCGTGGCGATCTGGCTCTCGCGCAGCGCAAGCTCGATCGCGCGCTGCGGGAGAATCCGGACAATCCGGACGTGCACAGCGCGCGCGCGCTGCTCTTTGCGAGGTTGCGAGAGCCCAGGCACGCCGACCGCGAGTTCCGCGAGGCGCTGCGGCTTGCGCCCAGGAACCCGAATTACCAGAACAACTATGCGGTGTACCTCTGCAGTGTCGGTCGGGTCGATCAGGGCGTGAGAATGTTCCTGGATGCCGCGCGCAACCCGCTCTATATGACCCCGGAGCTCGCGTTCCAGAACGCGGGAGTCTGCCTGCGGTCGGTGCATCGGGATGTGGCCGCCGAGCAGATGTTCGAGCAGGCGCTCGCGATACGGCCCGGTTTCGCCGAGGCCGCATGGGAGCTCGCGGACCTCGACTACTCCCATGGCAAGCTCGCGCAGGCGCGCCAGGAGATCCAGTCCTTCCTCGCCTCCAACCATGAGACCCCGGATCTGTTGCTGCTTGCCGTGAAGGTGATGCGCGCCCAGCGGGACCCGCTCGATGCGGAGCTCTACGCCAGGCGGCTGCAGCTCGACTTCCCGAACTCGGTCCAGGCACGAGAGCTGGCCGATCTCGGCAACAACCCGGGCTGACCGCCATGTCGGAAGGCATTGGCGTGCGGCTGCGCGGCGCCCGCGAGCGCAACCGCCTCACCATCCTGCAGGCGGCGGAGAAATTACACCTCGACCCCGATATCCTCGAGGCGCTCGAGGCGGAGCATTTCGCGGCGCTCGGTGCGCCAGTCTACGTCAAGGGACACCTGCGTCATTACGCGGAGCTCGTGGGTGAGTCGGCGCAGGCCCTGTTCGACCTTTATTCGCAGGGTGATCGTGTTCCGCAACCCGACCTGACTCGCATCCCCAAGGCGGAGCCGGACGATACCGGCAGGCTCGCCGCGCCCGCGGTGCTCGTGGTGATCGGCTTCGCGATCGCGGGCACCGTATGGTGGGGTTTTTCCTTGTCACACCGGCAAGCGAGCTTGGCCGGCTCGCACGCGGTACCGGCTACCGTCCACGCGGCAGCGCCAATCGGGCGGGAGGCACCGGTGAAGCTGACGCTCCTTGGCGCAGCGGCGGCGCCGGTTCGCGCAGCAGAACCCGTCCCCTCGACTGCGGCGCCGCCGGCAACGCCCGTGTCGAATACGCTCCCTGGAGCGAGAGCCGTATCGAGTCCACACGGGGAGATTGACGCTGTATTCACGTTTTCCGGTGAAAGCTGGACCGAGGTCCATGACGCCACGGGCAAGCGGCTGCTCTACGGTCTGTTCAAGGGGCCCGCGACCCGCAAGCTCGAGGGTGTGCCGCCGCTCACGGTGACATTGGGTAATGCCACCGGGGTCACGATCGAGGTTGGCGGCCGGAATGCATCGATTTCGCGCTTCGAGCGGTCCGATCATACCGCGAGATTCCTGATCGCCGCGGACGGACGCGTGCTCGCCGCGCCGGCAAAGAAGGGAGATTGAGTTGACGGTCGAAGTCCAGCCGGTCCGCGGGATGAACGACGTGCTGCCCGCCGAAGTCGGCGCCTGGCAGCGCTTGGAGAGCTGTGCGCGCGAGTTGCTCGCATCCTACGGATACGAGGAAATCCGCGTCCCGGTCGTGGAGCACACCGCGCTCTTCAAGCGCGCGATCGGCGAATACACCGATGTCGTCGAGAAGGAGATGTATACCTTCACCGACATGGGCGGGGAGAGCCTGGCTCTGCGGCCGGAGGCTACCGCCGGCATCATGCGCGCGCTCATCTCGAACGGCATGCTGCGCGGCCACCGGCACAAGCTCTGGTGCATGGGGCCCATGTTCCGGCACGAGAAGCCGCAGAAGGGGCGCTACCGCCAGTTCAACCAGATCGACGTGGAGGCGATCGGCCTTCCCGGTCCCGATGTCGATGCGGAGCTGATCGCTCTCACGGCGCGGCTCTGGAGCCGGCTCGGCATCGGGCGGGTGCGTCTCGAGATCAACTCGCTCGGCACGCCGGAATCGCGGCACGCCTACCGCGAGAAGCTGGTCGGATATTTCCGCGCACACGAGAGCGCGCTCGATAGCGACAGCCGGCGGCGCCTCGAGGGCAATCCGCTGCGCATCCTCGACAGCAAGAATCCCGAGATGAGCGCGATCATCGCGGGCGCGCCGCTCCTCACCGACCATCTCGATCCGCAATCGCGCGAGCACTTCGACGCGCTCTGCGCCGTGCTGCAGTCCGTCGGCATTCCGTTTCGCATCAACCCGCGGCTGGTCCGCGGCCTCGATTACTACAGCCGAACGGTGTTCGAGTGGATCACCGACGCACTCGGTGCCCAGGATGCCGTATGCTCTGGCGGCCGCTACGATGGGCTCATCGCGCAGCTCGGCGGCGAGCCGACTCCGGGAATCGGCTTCGCGATGGGGGTGGAGCGGGTCGTGGAGCTGCTCGTGCAGGCCGGAAATGCTCCGCCCGTTCGGCCGGCGGACGTCTACGTGGTGGTCAGCGGCGCTCGCGCGAGCGCCGCGGGCATCGGATTGGTCGAGCGGCTGCGGGATGCGCTGCCGGCACGACGGTTCGATCTCAATCTCGGTGGCGGCAATTTCAAGGCGCAGTTTCGCCGCGCCGATCGCAGCGGCGCGGCGCTCGCGGTGATCCTGGGCGATGACGAGCTCTCGCGCGGTGTTGCGGCCCTGAAACCTCTGCGCGATGAGGCGGGTCAGAGCGAGTGCCCGCTGCCTGAGCTCGCCGCCGCCATCGCAGCGGCACTCGCCGGCACCGTTATGCCGGCAAAATGACTCCTCGAGGAGGGGTGGTGGACGATTACTTACTGAACGAGCGAGAGCAGTGGGAAGCGCTGAAGCGCTGGGTGGGGCAGAACGGGCTGGCCATCGTGGCCGGTGTCGCGATCGCCGCCCTGGGCTTCGGGGGCTACCGCTGGTGGCAGGCGCACGAGAATGGCGTCGATCTCGCGGCCGGGGCGATGTACTTGCAGATGGAGAGCGCCTTCGCGCATGGCGAGCGCGCCCAGGCGTTCATTCTCCTCGGAGACCTCGAGCGCCGGTATCCTTCCTCACCCTACGCCGATCAGGCGAGGCTCGCTTCCGCGCAGGCGTTCGTGCAGGACAGCGAGCTCGGGAGGGCCGCGGATGAGCTGCGAATGGTCATGCAGCACTCCCCCGATTCCATCCTGAGGCTCATCGCGCGGTTGAGACTCGCGCGCGTGCAGATCGCACGGCACCAGGCATCCACGGCGCTTGCGACGCTGAACGGCGCCGATCCCGGTGCGCTGGCGCCGCTCTATGCGCAGGCGCGAGGCGATGCCTATTACGCCATGGGCGACAAGGCCGCAGCCCTCGCACAGTATCGGCTGGCCAAGGCAACCGATACCGAGGGCGAGACCGACAGCGGGCTGCTCGATCTGAAGATCGCCGACCTCGCCGCCGACGTCAGCACGCCCGCCGCGCCGCACGGTGCGAGCCCGACCGTTCCCGCTGCTGGAAACCCCCCGAAGCCCGCAGTCCCGAGTGGCCGGCACCCCACGAAACGATGAGGGCTCCCTTGCAAACCAACACCGTGCGATCGATGCGCTTCTGGGCCGTGGTCGCGGCAGCGCTCTGTCTGCTCGCCGCCTGCTCCAAGAACAAGAATCCGGACCAGCCCGCGAAGCTCGCTCCGATCAAGTCGACCTTGCGCGTGCAGCACCTCTGGAGCGCGGGCGTGGAGAGTGGCTGGTTTGGCCATGGTGCCATCGCGCGACTGCGCCTCGGGCTCGGTCTTGCGGTCGAGGGTACCCGGGTCTTCGCGTCGGGTCACGGCGGTGAGGTCGCGGCATTCGATCTGAAGACCGGCCGCAGCATCTGGCGTACCAACACCCACTTGCCCCTCGGAGGCGGACCGGCGGTCCGCGGTGACCTGTTGGTCGTAGGCGCGACCGACGGGCATGTCGTCGCCCTGAACGCCGCCAATGGCAAGCGACTCTGGACGGTGCTGATCAACGGCTCGGTGATCTCCGCGCCGGCTATTACCGACAACGTGGTGGCGGTGCGCTCCGTCGACGGGAAGCTGCGCGGTCTCTCGCCCGTCAATGGCCACGAGCTCTGGGAAGCCGGACAGGACGTACCCTCCCTCTCGCTGCGCGGCACCTCGACGCCCGTGATTTCGGGCGATCTCATCATCTGCGGCTTCGACAACGGCAGGGTGCTGGCGGTCAACTCGGCCGATGGCTCGCAGGCCTGGCAAGCCACGGTCTCCGCGCCACACGGCCGCACGGAGATCGAAAGGCTGGCGGATGTCGACGGACCGGTGAGTGTTGCCGGCCAGGATGTCTACGCGGTGGGCTACCATGGCACTGTGACCATGCTGGCGCTCAAGAATGGTCAGACTTGGTGGTCCCACAAGGCGTCGAGCTACCGAGGCCTGGCGTTGGGTAAGAACGCGGTCTACATGTCGACGGCTGACGGGCAGGTCGTCGCGCTCAATCGCAGCAATGGCTCCGTGATCTGGCGCCAGGCCGCTCTGCGTTACCGCGGCCTCACCGCCGTGGCGGTGAGTCACTATGCGGTGATCACCGCCGACTTTCAGGGCTATGTGCATTTCCTGAACAAGCGCACCGGCGCCTTCATCGCCCGGGTGCGCGCCGGCGGAGTGCGCATCAGCAACCCGCCCATCGTCGAGGGCAACGAGGTGGTGGTGATCAACGACGAAGGCCGCATGAGCGCCTATCGAATTTCACCCCGTAGATAACCAGGCAGCAGTCCCATGCTGCCCGTCGTCGCGCTGGTAGGCCGACCCAACGTCGGCAAATCGACCCTCTTCAACGTGCTCACTCGCACGCGGGATGCGATAGTCGCGGACGTGCCGGGGCTCACTCGTGATCGCCAATACGGTTTCGGGTGCGTGGGACCGATCCCTTTCGTGGTCGTCGACACGGGCGGCCTCGTCGAGAACCCGAAAGGAATCGAGACTCAGATGCGCGCGCAGACGGAGCGCGCGGTGGCCGAGGCAGATCGGCTCATTCTGCTAGTCGACGGGCGGGCCGGTCTTACGCCCCAGGACGACTTCGTCGCCAGGGAGATCCGCAAGTCCGGCAAGCCCACGACTCTTGCCGTCAACAAGGCGGAGGGGCTGGATCTCGATCTCGTGGCGGCCGATTTTCATGCGCTCGGCCTCGGGGACCCGCTAGGCATCTCGGCGAGTCACGGACAGGGGTGCGAGGAGCTGATGGCGTACGCATTCGCCGGGCTCAAGCCGGAGGGGGTGGAGCCAGCGGACCCCGCGTCCGAGGGTGTGCGTATTGCCATCATCGGCCGGCCGAACGTCGGCAAGTCCACGCTCGTCAACCGCCTGATCGGCGAGGAGCGGGTCATCGCGAACGATCAGCCGGGCACCACCCGGGACAGCATTCTCGTACCGTTCGAGCGCGAAGGGCGGAAGTTCCAGCTCATCGACACCGCCGGAATGCGCCGGCGCGCGAGGGTGGAGGATGTCATCGAGCGCGCAAGCGTGGCGAAGACGCTCCAGGCGATCGATGAGGCGCACGTGGTGATCCTCGTCGTGGATGCGCATGACACGGTTTCGGAGCAGGACGCAAGCGTGCTCGGCGTCGCGCTGCAGCGTGGCCGCGCGCTCATCATCGCCATCAACAAGTGGGATGGGATCCCGGGGGAGCAACGCGAAGACATTCATCGGCAGCTCGCGCTCAAGCTGGACTTCGTGCCGTTCGCGCCCCTGCATTTCATCTCGGCGCGCCATGGGACGGGAGTTGGCGAGCTCATGCAGTCTGCCGTGCGCGCTTATGAGGCGGCCATGCGGGAGATGCCTACGAAGGCGCTGACGCGGGCGCTCGAGCACGCATTGACGGTGCACCAGCCGCCGCTCGTGCGCGGCAGGCGGATCAAGCTGCGCTACGCCCACCAGGGCGGCCGGAACCCGCCGCGAATCGTCATCCACGGCAATCAGACGACGTCCGTCCCGGATGCGTATACCCGCTATCTGGCGAACATCTTCCGCAAGACATTCGATCTTTTCGCGACACCCGTGGTCGTCGAGTACCGTACGGACGAGAACCCGTATGACCGGTCCCGCAAGGCTCGCCGCGCACCGCGGCCCAAGGCGCGCTGAGCGTGGCGCGCAGGCGCTGCCCGGCTCTCTTTATCAGCGCGCCCGCATCGGGTCAGGGCAAGACGACGGTAACCGCCGCGCTGTCGCGCTATCACGCCGCGCGGGGCCGCGCGGTCCAGGTGTTCAAGACGGGTCCTGATTTTCTCGACCCCATGATCCTCGAGCGCGCTAGCGGGCGGCCGGTCTATCAGCTCGACCTGTGGATGGGTGGCGAGGCGCATTGTCGGAAGCTCCTTTACGAGGCAGCCGGCAGCGCCGACCTCATCCTCGTCGAAGGCGTAATGGGTCTTTATGACGGCACGCCGAGCAGCGCGGACCTGGCGAGGCTCTTCGGGATACCGATCCTCGCGGTGATCGACGCCGAGGCGATGGCGCAGACCTTCGGCGCGATCGCCTACGGACTTGCGCACTACATGCCATCTGTCGCATTCCATGGAGCGCTGGCCAATCGGGTGGCCGGGCCAGGGCATACGCAGCTCGCGAAACAAGGGATGCCTGCGGGGATGCGCTTCATGGGCGGTATCCCGCGCGACGGTGCGTGCGAGCTGCCGGACCGGCACCTCGGACTCGTTCAGGCGCAGGAGGTCGCCGACCTCGACCAACGTCTCTCGGCGCTGGCCTCGGCACTGGAGAGTCTCGATCTGATTGACATGCCTCCTGCAATCGAGCTCTCGGCGCCCGATGCCGTGGCGGAGGAGCGGAAGCGTCCATTGGCGGGCGTCCGAATTGGAATTGCGCGCGATCGGGCGTTCTCTTTTCTCTATCCCGCCAATCTCGATTTGCTGCGGGCGCTCGGGGCCGATCTGGTGTTCTTCTCACCCCTGGCGCAGACGCAGCTGCCGCCCGTCGACAGCCTTTATCTGCCCGGCGGCTACCCTGAGCTGCATCTCGAGCGCCTGAGCGAAAATCGCGAGATGGCTGCCGCACTGGAGTGGCACGTGAGTTCGGGGAAGCCCGCCTATGCCGAGTGCGGCGGCATGCTCTACCTGCTGCAGTCCCTGACGGACCATCAGGGCAGGCGTGCGCCCCTGGCCGGTATCCTGCCGGGGCATGGGGTCATGCACGCGCGTTTGCAGGGCATCGGCTACCACACGGCGCCGCTACCCGGTGGTGACCTGCGCGGCCACACTTTCCACTACTCCACTGTCGAAACATCGCTCGTCCCTGCGATGCACACCGAGCGGGCGCAATCCGGTGCGGCGGGGGAGGCGATATACCTGCGCGAGCGGCTGGTGGCGACCTACTTCCACGGTTACTTTCCCTCGAGCCCGCGCGCGGTGGCACGGCTCTTCAAGCCGTGACACGGCCCATGGAAGGTCTGGTGCGTTGCAGGACCCCTACGTAGTAGAGCAGGTAGTAACCGACCACGGCTCCAAACACGACGAGTGTGAAGGGGTTGTCTCGATAGAAAGCGGCAAGATCCCGGCCGGCGGCCGCGCCCGGCATCATGCCGTTCGATGACATGCCGAGGTAGTCGTAGAGAATTCGGCCGACGAACAGGGCGGTCACCGCCACGCCGATGTACGCGTGAGGCGTGTAAAACCGCCCTTCGGGCGTGACCTCGAATTTCGTATGTCTCAGCCCGAAATAACCCAGCACTGCGCCGGAAGCGATGCCTGCCAGCAGGGCCCCGAGAACGTCGAAATCGCGTGCGATCTGGACGCCAATGAAAACGGCAGCCAGAGTCAATATACCGATCCTGGTCCACATGAGCCGGTCCCGGACACGTTGGCGGCCGAACGAGCGCCGCAGGCGCCGATACAGGCCCCATAGGATGAGAGCGGCGATCAGATAGGGTGTGACGAGTCGTGGGTCCATGATTACCTCGGTCCGACGGGGGCGAGCATGGGATTCTGCGGCGATGGCCCTGCATTGACCGGCAGCGTGCCGGGTACGCCAACTATCCTACCCCTGGGCTGCGGCGGCCGCATACGCAACATGCGGATTTCACCGCATCGTGCGCCCGCGACTGCTGGGCTTGCCGCCGGACGAGGCTGCAATCGCCGAAGCGATGCCGCGCGGCCATGCGGTCATTGCCGAGCTGTCCCGACTTCTTGGCGGGAGCAGCTGTTTCGCGGGAGCAGAGGTGTCGCTGGCCGAGCCCACCCGATGAGCAGGTGAAGGTGCCCGTCCGGGTCGCAGATCAGCTCATCCCGATCCGCCGCCCAGACAATTCGCGTCGCTGCCACATCGTT
>JAKBCR010000044.1 GCA_021807675.1 Pseudomonadota bacterium | reverse complement strand
GAGCGGGAAACGCGTCAGCCGGCGCACCCCTTTCCCGCGCACCCGCCGGCGGGGCAGGAAGTCGGGATCTGCGGGCAGTTGACCGCTCACGACCCGTTCTCCATCGCCGTGAGCGGCGAGGCCGCGACCAGGCTCCCCTTGCCGTCCGGCTGATAGAGCCGCGCGGCAGCGATTCGGTTATCGACGATGATCCGCAGCAGGACATCCTGCCCGACGGGAGTCACGATGTAGCGGAGCGGATGGGCACCCGTTGCCGACGTGCCCGGCTGGGCGACGCCGAACCCCTTGGCCCGCAGCGCGGCCGTCACGGCCGGCGTGAGATCGTTGGCGGCCTGGCCGGGAGGTGGGGGTTCAAGCAAGATGGTGGACTGCGCCGCGGGCAACTGACCGGCGGCATAGGTGGCAATCTCAGAGGCAATCGGCGCGGCCGACGATACGGCCAGCGGGCTGCCTACGTAGGAAAGGTTCGGGCCCTGCGTCGCGCAGCCGGCCAGGCCCAGGACACCGACCAGCAGGGCGATCGCGCGGCGCATCACCCGCCTCCTACGGCGGTAATGTAGACGGCCTGCTGACTCCCTCCGACGCCTGAGATCAGCTCCGCGCGCGTCAGCAGCTTGTCCACCACGAAGACGGCGCCTTTGACGCGATAGTTAACGAGTTGCTTGTTGTCGTCTGCATCGAGTGCGACCAGCGCCGGCGCATCGGTGACCAGCATGGCGTGGGGAAAGTCGATATAGGTCTTGGCCCCGTCGCTATAGACCCGCAGCGGGCGCCAGGGCGGGTTGTCGCCCGTGATCCGATAGTTGAAGTTCAGGTCGGCGACGTTCTGTCCGCTTGCCAGGGTGCTCCCGTCGCGTTCACGCTGCATTCGCGTTTCATAGGCACGCCACTGCGCCTGAACTTCATCGGGATAATTGAAGCCGATCGCGCCCATCCAGCGCGACGTGGTGGAGACCAGCTTGATCGTGTAGGTGCGACGATCCGTCGTGATGATCAGGTCGGTGCTCAGGCCCGCATCGGTCGGCTTGACCACGACATGGGTCGTCTGGTCCGGGCCGGTGCCGCTCACGGCGGGGGTCACCTTCCAACGGATCGAATCGCCGACCTCGATGTTGTTGACGACCTCGCCGGGCTGCAACGTTATGTCGCAGACATGGAGGGGCGCGCAAACCACGGAAGGGATGGTGGCCCCGTAGAGGAACAGCACGCGCCCATTGTCGCCGGCAACCGGCATCTCCGGCCGGTTTGCCCAGGTGCTCGACAGAGAAAGGGCGTGGGTCTCCTTTGGCGTGAGAGGAATCGGGACTGCGTTCAACAGCGGGACCGGCGGAGGTAGCGTCGTGGTGCTGATCGGCGGCACGGGCTGTTGCGCGAACGCGATGCCCGGGATGACGGCGAGCGTCAGGATGATCCGTGCTTTCATGGTGACTTCGCCTCAGAGACGCTTGGACCAGTTGAAGGAGGTGACGTAGACGCCTTCGGGGTTCTGAATGATCGTCGCGGGATCTGAGGGAGGCTTGATCGCGATCGATGCGTCAGCCTGCCACTGTGTGGTCGTGGTGGTGCCGCCCGAGCGGTCGGAGACGGTCTCGGCCCATTCGATCCGCCACGTCTTGTCGGAGATCGGCAGCACGGACTCGATCTGAACCGTGACCGTCTCCGACTGTGCCCGCTTGAATGGGTCGTTCGCCTGGAAATAGGCGTTCAGGGATGTGAGTGCAGCACTGTTATCGGCGACCGTGGCGTACGCCTGATTGATCAGTTGCCGCTCGGCGGCGGCATCCGTGTAAACGCTGCGCACATCATAGAGCCAGCGTGCCAACTGCGCGACGATCACCCGCTCATCCGGTTCAGAGGCCACATCGGCCGGCCCGACCGCAACCGCCTGGCCGAGCTTATCGACCTTCACCACGTAGGGAACGATCTTGGAGCGCGAGCCGATATAGACGACGCCGAATACGGCCACGAGCGCGATGAGCATCGATCCGAAGGCCGCGGCTCGCCACATCGCCGCCTGCTTGATGTAGCTGCCATATCGCTCATTCCATTCACGGCGAGCAGCGAGATACGGGGATTCGGAGCCCGTCGGCTCCAGAGATGGGCGCGATGCCATAGAGCATATCCTATACAATGGCGCGCGCCTATCCAAGGCCGCTTCGGTCATGTCATGTCACTTTCACGGCGGAGAAGGTGGCGGTTCGGTGCGCTGCGATCGCATCATGCGAGCCATCCGGCCGAAAGTGTACCCGCTTCGCGTGGTGGGATCGCCTTCAAGCCGGTTCCGCACGTCGGCAAGGGCGGCGCCACCGAGGTGAGCGCCGGCCGCACTGACCACGCGCATGCCGTACCGCATCCCGTAGCCGATCCGCCCACCGGCCGAGGCGGGCGCCGGCCCCATCCTCTCGCCTGCCTGTTGCGACGCGAGGAGTCCGGCCTCTTTGACCGCGCTGGTGGCCCCGAGGCCCACTGCACCGCCGGTCGCGGCCCCGGCCACGGCTCCGGCCACGGCGCCGCCGAGGGCGCTGCCGGTCTGAAAGGACGCTCCGTTGATCATGCCCTGCACCATGTCCGGGAGGATCTTCACGAGAGCGAGCAGCACCACCGACGCGCCGACGACGGTGAAAACCGCGGTGTTGGTGGACGCAACCTCAGCCTGCCTGGCGTAATTCATCACGATCGTCTGTCCGAGGCCGACTACGAGCTGCATCATGAACAGCTTGGCGCCGACCGAGACGACGTAGGAGATCGTGCGGAGCGCATACTGGTTTGTCCAACGCGACCCGCCGAAGCCGAGGAACAGGATGCCCGCTGCGATCGCGATGTATGACTCCACCAGAATGAGCACCATGAACGCGGCGATCAGGGCGAAAACGATCAGCACCACCAAGCCCGAGACGGCGAGCCCAACGTCGGCGCCGTAATTGGCCGGCCACCAGCTCATGTGGCTGACGACCGCGCTGGCGAGGTTCTGGCCGGATTGGAACACGTCGCCTGGCAGGACGATGGAGCTGCCGCTTGCCGTTTGCCCGGCTTGCCGCAGGCTGTTCGTGATGTCCGGTCCCCACGCGGCAAAGTTCGTGAGAATCGCATAGAAGAGGCCGATGAAGAGGATTTGCTGCACGACCTCCGCGACGAACTCGCCGAAATCGGCCTGCTTCAGCACCAGCTTGATGCCGGCGAAGGCGAACTCAATGCCGGCCAGCGCCCAGAACAGCGGTAGCGCGTCAGACAGGAGGGTGCCTTGCCAGCCCGTGGTCGCCGCCTGATAGGTGGACACGATCCCGTTGATGGCAGCGGCCCCGGACGGCACCTGTGCCACGGCGATCCCAGCGCAGACGCCGGAGAGCAGGACCAGAGCCAGGACCGAAAGCACGAGACGGCGCATCGGCTAGAAGCCCTTCCCGGTCATCGGCTGTTGAGAGGGGGCGAAGTAGCGGCGTGCCGCGTTGTCCTCGGCCGCAGCTTTGGCTTGCTCCGCGGCGAGCCTGGCGTTTAGTGACGCGACTTCGGCCCTCAGCGCGGCGAAGGCGGCGGGATCACCGCCGGAGGGAGCGATGATCGTGGTCGTGACGACGGCGTAGGTTGCGGCAGCGCCGACGAGAGCGCTCGCGAAGACACCGAGGACGACAATCCAAAGGCGCAGCGTGACCATGACCGGCTCCGTCAAAACCCCTGCCCGCTTAGCGGCTGGTCGGTAGCGCCCGGCGAGCCGTAGTACTGTGTGACGGCGGCTTGCTCCGCCTGCCGCTGCAATGCCTGCTGTTGGACAGCGCGCTGCGCACTGATCAACAGATCGTCCTGTTGCGCGAGCTGCTGTGACATCGCGCCAAGGATCTGATTGGTGGCCTGTATGGCCGCAGTTGGCCCGGCCGCCCCCTGCGATGCCGACACCGCGCTGTTGACCGACGAGGAGATCACCGGCTCATTCTGGGCGATCTGCCCCTGGATACTCATGGCCGTCGCGAGCGCCTGCCGATTGTAGGAAGTCATCGAGGCGATCGTGCCCAGGACGGACTGCGGACTGGCGCCGGTGAAGCTTGTCGGGAAGAGGCTGTTCAACTGTCCCGTGAGCGACGGCCCTACGTTCTGAATTTCCTGAACCTGAGACATGAGCTGCTGGGTTGATTGCACGAGCGGCCCCAGCCCCGGCATGATCGTGCTTGGAAGCGAGCGGATCATGTCCAACTGCGCCTGCAACTGCTGTTGGAGTTGAGCGAGTTGCTGCGCCCCTTGCTGGAACTTCTGGACCAGCTCGATGAAGGACGTGTTGTCATAGACAGGGATGCCCTGAGCGCGAGCCGGCGAGCCGCCGACCAGAACGCTGAGCACGAGCACGACAAAAGTCGCCTTAGCGAACCAGGTCTTCATAAGACACCCCCCTTTCGCGCAACCAGATCAGCGGCCATCCCTCGCCCTGCGCGGCGGCCAGGGCCTTCACGCGCGCCACGTCCTCCTTGCTGCTGACCGCCGTGAAAGCCAGTGCGGTCGGGCCGAGGTTCAGGGACATCAGGCGTCGGCCCTCCGGCTGGACCACGTAGTACTCCCGCTTGCGGATCGCTGTTTGCAGGATCGCCACCTCGGTTTCGTTGAGGCCAAACGCCTCATAGAGATCACGCGGCCCGGGTGTTTGTTCGGAACCGCGCTTGTCGGCTTCCTCATTGGGCAGGAATATCTTGGTTGCGCAGCTCTCTTGCAGGACATCCACGAGGCCGGAGCGCGCCGCGTCGGAGAGCGATTGCGTCGCCAGGACCACGCCGCAGTTGGCTTTGCGCAGGGTCTTCAGCCAGTCGCGAATCTTCTCCCGAAAGACCTGGTGGCCGAGCATCACCCACGCCTCATCGAGGATCAGGAGCGAGGGCTGGCCGAGGAGGGATTTCTCGAAACGGCGGAACAGGTAGAGCAGCACCGGGATCGCGTTGCGCGGCCCCATCGCCAAAAGGTCATCGAGCTCAAACACGCGGAATGACGAATCTTGTGCATGGAGTGCGTCAGTCCGGCCGTCGAGCAACCGGCCCACGGGACCGTCGAGCGTGTAAGCGTTCAGCGCCGATTTGACCTTGGCGTCCTGAACCGTCGCCACGAAATCGGTCAGAGAACGACTCGGCGAACCTCGCAGCAGGTTCAGCGCGCGAACAATCTCATCGCGCTCGCGTGGCGTGCAGGGCCGGTCGGCCTGTAGCTGGAAACATGCCTCCACCCATTCGGCCGACCAAGCGAGATCGACCTCGGTGTCCAGCGCCCCGAGCGGGCAGAGAGCCGGCGTCTCGCCCTCGGCGTTCAGCTCGTAATGCCGGCCGCCGGTCGCCAGGGCGGCGGCCAGCATGGAGCGGCCTTTGTCGAAGGCGCAGATCGTGGCCCGAGGGTAGCGGAGGAACTGCAAGGCGATGGTCGCGAGCAGCACGGACTTGCCGGCGCCGGTGGGGCCGAAGATCAGCGTGTGTGCAATGTCATCAACGTGGAGGTTCAGCCGGAACGGCGTGGCGCCGGCCGTGGCCGCGTGCAGGAGCGGTGGCGAGCCCGGCGGATAGAGCGGACAAGGATTTGTCTCTCGACCTGCCCAGACGCTCGACAGAGGCAACAGGTCCGACAGGTTCAGCGTGTGGACCAAGGGCCGCCGGACGTTCGGATAGGGATGGCCCGGCAAAGCCCCAAGCCAAGCTTCCATGGTGTTGACCGTCTCGATCCGGCAGGAGAAGCCGAGACGCTGAATTTCGCGCACCACAAGCCGCGCCTGATCCTCCAATGCCCCGCGGTTCTCGTGCATGAGTACGATAACCGGGGTGTAGTAGCCGTACGTGACGAGGCCGCTTTCGGCTGCTGCATTCGCGTGATCCGTTTGCTGGACCATCAGCAGCGCATCTTCGTTGATGGTGCCGCCTTGCGACCGCAGCACCTGCGCCCAGAAATCACGGACTTTGAACTTCCACTTGCCACGGTACTTTCTGACCTCCGCGACAGCCTCATGTGCATCGAGGAAGATGAAACGGCTCGACCACCTGTAGGGGAAGGAGAGGCCGTCGAGCACTTCCAGGACGCCGGGGTAGCTTTCGGCCGGGAAGCCCTCGATCGCCACGCAGGCAAGGAACCTCTCCCCGAGCCGCGGTGTCTCGCCAGGGAACAGTTCCCGGCCGCCGAGGACGGCGTCGAGATACATGCCGCCAGGTGGGATATTCAGCCCGGCGGGTTCGCCCGTGAGAGCGAACTGCAGATAGTTGGCCAGTTCGTCCTGGAGGTGCCCCCGCCCGCGTTCATCGACGAAGTCCAGGCGACCCATTCGGCGGAGATCGACGAGGGCGCCGATCGCATCCTCGAAATCGTCCAGCTCCTTTTTGAAATAGCGGAGCGCGCGATCACCGGGCGCCTGCGGATCGGCCCCGTCATCGTCGTAGATCAGGTCCAGGACCTTGCCCTTGACCCGAAGCGGTGCGGTGTATTGGAACGTGACCGCATGTTCGGTCACGAAGTGCGCCCCCGCGGCCTGGAATTGCCGCGCGCGTTCCTGATCGACCAAGCGCGAGATCGGATCCGGGAAATGCGAGGCGACCGCGAGCGGATAGGCCGCGACCGGCACCCGCGCCGCGTCGTGCCAGCAGACCCATCCTGACCCGAACCGTGCTAGCGCCGCGTTGACCCGCTCCGTCAGATGATTCCGCTCGGCGGCCGTGGCGCTGAATGTGTCCGGGCCGCGATAGAAAAACCCCGCGAGCAGGCTGGCGTCCTTTCCGACGACCACACCTTCGTCGATCAGGGCCGCGTAGTTCAGAAGGTCAGAAAGTCCGGCTGCGCCGGACCGATACGCTGCTAGCGGGAGCATTGACGGGGACCCTTACGTCTTTCCTCCACGGCCGGGACCGCGGCGGGTAGTAGGAGGCGTAGGAGAGCGAGCGGCGGTAGACGCGGCTCATCAGCGGATCGGACTTCGCCATCCATCGCAGGGCGGCGACGCTCACGACCCAGATGAAGGCCCCGATGCCGACCGCGACCCATGTGAGGGACGTTACGGCGAGGCCGAAGGAGAAGACCCCGGTGATGAGCACGAGCTCGCGCTCACCACCGAGGAAGAGGTGCGGGCGGTACAGCGCCCGATGGATCGGGGTGTGCCGCAGCCCGCTCACGAGACCAGCGCGCCGGAAAAGAAGTTGGAGAGCACCTGGCCGGCTAGCACCAGCAGCGCGATTGCCAGGAGCAGCATGATGAAGCGGCGCACGAACTCGCCGATTTCACCGCCAAAGACGAGAATGGCGCCGCAGACCACGACGCCCATGACCGAGATCGCGTAGGCGACCGGACCCTGTATGGACTGCTGAAACGTCGCGAGCGGGCCTTCCCACGGCAACGCACCGCCGCCGCCGGTCGTGGTAGCCGCGTGGGCATGAGCGGTCGCCAACAGCACCGTCAATGCGATTGGGGCCAGCACCTGCACATGCCGGCGCAGCATTCGTGCGATCCAGGCCATGCCCGCTCCGCCAGGCGGGCCGAAGGCGAGAACGTCATTCAGCGCCATATTCCGCTCCGTTTGTCGTGATGTAGTCGTGGCCGTCAAACTCGCGGACGCGGATCACGTCCTCGACCCGCCGGCCTCCCGGCGCGCGCGCGATGAACACGACCCAATCCACCGCTTGACCGATGAGGCGCTGCATCGGCGCTGCCGTGGCCTCGGAAATCATCTGTTCGAGCCGCGTCAGGCCGGCTTTGGCACTGTTTGCATGAATCGTGGCGACGCCGCCCGGATGGCCGGTGTTCCACGCTTTCAGGAGCGTCAGGGCCTCGGCCCCACGGACCTCGCCCACGATGATCCGGTCCGGCCGCTGCCGCAGCGTGTGCTTGAGCAGCCGGTCCATCGTGACCGTCTCGCTTGCACGCATTTGCAACTTGTTCTTGCAGGAGCACTGAATCTCACGGGTGTCCTCGATGATCACGAGGCGGTCGTCCGGCAGCCCGCGCGCAATATGTTCGATCAGGGCATTCGCAAGCGTGGTCTTCCCCGAGCCGGTGCCCCCCACGACGAGAAGGTTCTGCCGGTGGATCACGGCACGCCCGATCAGGTCGCGCTGCATTTCCGTCATCACACCCTGCTCGACGTAATCATCGAGCGAGAACACCTTGATCGCCCGGCGCCGAATCGCGAAGGCGGGGCCTTCTACGACCGGCGGGATGACAGCGGAGAAGCGCGATCCGTCAAAGGGAAGCTCACATTCGAGGATCGGATTGTCGCGTGTCAGATCAACACCGACGGTACTGGCAACAGTTGCCATCAGCGACTCTGCCTGCGCAGCGGCCATCTTGCCGAACGGCCTCATCGGTTCGCCCAGGCGTTCGACCCACAGCACGCCAGCCTCGTTAAGGACAATCTCGACGACGGTGGGATCGACGAGCAGGTCGCAAACGGCAGAGCCTAGCTCCCTACGGAGCTTTTCTGTGATTCGCTGCGCTCGTTCGTCACGCGTGGACATTCGCCCCGGGACCTCCGGGGCATAGAGTATGCTCTATAACGTCGAGCGGTCAACCCGCCTCGACGGGCGAAGGAGTCGCCACAGCGGATAATCTAAAGCGGCAGCTAGGCGGCTCAGAGTCGTGAAAGTTGGATTATACTTCTCGTTCAAGATATTTGAGATGGTGGACGCAGCGACGCCGGAGCGCTCGCATAAATCTAGCGCAGTCAGATTCCGCTTGGACATCGTCCTCGCTAAATTGTGAGCGAGCCAGGGCGCTTCGGTAATGGAAAGACGCGCTAGCTTGCGATCCCGTCTTCCTGCCATGGCCGACGCGGTGTCCTCTCTTGCGCGCTGGCGTAGCGTCGGCCGATCTTGCGTAGCGTCGGCCTGTCGCGCTTCGCGTGCAGGGCCGTGAGAGAGAGTCTGGGGTTCACGCCCGCCCATCCCCACCGCCGCGTGCCGTACGCACGACCATGAATTGTTGATGACGCCGAACGGGTGCAGCGCGCCCATGGCGGGGCGGGTACGCGGGCGATTTCATGTCGTCACTCCGGCCCGGATCCCGGACGGCTCCCACGCGTCGGCATGTCCTTGCGCCCTCCCCTTCTCTGTTCGCATGGCCAGCGCATACCTTGGGGTCCCCGTTCCAGTCGGTCTCGACATACGGAACGCGCCCGGCGCCGATTCTGGCGAGAATGCCACGGTTTTTGAGTAAAGGCTAAGACGCGGAGCGGCGGCTATATGGAGCTGTATCGCCGTGCCGTGTGGTCATGTGCCGATGTGCCGGTGTGCGGGCACATAGGCACAACGGCACATCCTCGAGCCCGGCCCGCTGGCCCGATCGTGTGGTGGTTGCTGTCTTGGCGTACAGACGATATTGTGTGGGCGCCTACACGGAGATCAGAATGCCGCTCAATATCCGCAGCGAAGAGGTCAACCGGCTCGCCGAGACGCTGGCAGCCCGCACGCACCGGAACAAGACCGATGCCGTGAAGCTGGCGCTGGAGCATGAGCTGCGCCGCCTCGACCAGGCCCTGCCGCTCAGGGAGCGGCTGGGCCCAATCCAGGATCGCGTGCTAGCCCGGCCGGCGACCGGGCTGGCGGCGGACAAGGCGTTCTATGACGAGCTCAGCGGCGAGGCGTGATGTTCGTCGATGCCTCGGCGATCGTCGCCATCCTGACCCGTGAGCCGGACGCCGACGCCCTCGCCGACGTGCTGGACGGAGCGCGCTCGCCCATCACCTCGCCGATTGCCGTCTTCGAGGCGACCTTGGGCCTTTGCCGCAAACGGCATGCGAGCGTCGAAGAGGCGGAAGCGGACGTGCGCGAGTTCCTGGCCGCTGCCGGTGTCCGTTCCGTCGCGATCACGTCGAAAGAAGGGGAGACGGCGCTCGCAGCATTCGCGCGCTACGGCAAGGGGCGCGGCCACCCCGCGCAGCTCAATCTTGGCGACTGCTTCGCATACGCAGTGGCGCGGAATTACCGGACGCCCCTGCTGTTCAAAGGCGACGACTTCAGCAAGACCGACATTGATCTCGCGACTCGATCGCGATGACGACGGCGACTCGGGCGCGCCTGATAACCTCAAGGCCGCAGCCGCCGAGTCGGCCGCGACCGTACCCGGAATTAAAGTCGAGGCTGTCAGGCGCTTAGAGCAGAATCTAATCAAGCCGCTTGCGCGGGCCGGGGAACGCCCGCAAGCTGGCAAACGGCGTCGTGCCGTGAGTCGAGTCCCGACGCCGAACTTGGAGGATTAGCAGAGCCCAGAAACGACGAAGCCCGCCCGATGAGGGGCGGACCCGCCATATCCCGATGGGACGGTCTAGCGAGCCTGCCAAGCCCGCGAGTGCGCTGTAACCACTGGCGCGACCTTCCCTCAAATCGGGTGACTTTGCAAGTGCCATCTTGCCACAGGTGAGGTGTGCCCTTGTGCCGGCGTGCCGTCTTTCCAGCACGGGTGCGGCTTCCGCAACCGCGGGAGAGACCATGCCTACCCTGGATCAAGACCAACCCCATCCGGCGCCGCGCTCGCCCACCGGCTTCCGGCGGCTGACGCCGGAGCTGCTGCATGCCGATCGTGCGGCGGAGGGCTTCGCCGGCTTGCCGGAGGGCGTAAGCGCGCCCGGACAACTGCTCGCCGCGTTCAAGGCCGCGGCGCCGCGGCTCGGCCTGTCGCCTCGCCTGGTGCATGCGGTGGACTGGTTGTTCCGCTTCACCCAGCCACAGGACTGGGGGAGGGGAGGGCGGCCGATCGTCTGGCCCTCGGCTGCTGTGCAGCAGGAAGCACTCGGCCTGTCCGAAAGCCGGGTGAAGATGGTCAACCGGGCGCTGATCGAGGCTGGGTTGATCACCATGAAGGACAGCCCGAACGGCAAGCGCTACGGGCGCCGTGACCCCAAGGGCAGGATCACGGAAGCCTACGGCTTCGACCTGTCGCCCATCGCCGCGCGCCACGCGGAATTCGTGCGCCTGGCCGAGGAGGCGCGGGCGGAGCGCGAGGAGATGGGCCGGCTGCGCCGGCGGGCGACGATCGCTCGCAATGGCATCACCCAGATACTCGAAACGGCGACCGAATATGGCTTCCAGGACGATGAATGGGCGAGGCTGGCCCGCGACAGCCGAAGCCTCGCCGGGGCGCTCAGGAAGATTGAGCGACCCGAGGAGATGGCTTTGGGCGTCGAAAGCCTGGAGCGGCGGCAGCGGGAAGCTCGGGAGCGCCTGGAAACCCTGCTGTCCGTGATGGCAGCGAAGCCTTCGGAAGCAGTGGATTCAGACCCCAAGGGGCCTGCGGACAGGCCCCACCAATATACCTACAAACCAAGCCTTGATCCTAAACAGGATACGGTAATTGCTCAGGAGGAATGTAGCGCGGCGGTCGGCGAGGCCGTGCCTGCATCCCCATCATCGGCACGGCCGGAGCCGGCCGAGACCGGCAGGGTGCTCAAGCTGCATCCGGAGGAACTGGTGCGGTTGGCGCCGCGGCTGAAGCCCTACCTGCGTCGGCCTGATCCGACCTGGTCGGAGATCGTGGACGCCGCAGACTGGTTGCGCCACGACCTCGACGTGTCCAAGCCTCTGTGGGGGAATGCCTGCCTGGCTATGGGCCGCGCGCAGGCGGCGATCGCGCTCGCCATCGTCTCAACCAAGGACCCGGCGCACTTCCGGACGACGGCGGGCGGGTATTTCCATGGCATGGTGGCGAAGGCGAAAGCCGGCGAGCTGAACCTCGACCGCACGCTATGGACGATGCGGCGCTCGGCGGGAGCGGCACCGAGGCTGCGGCGGGAGCAAGGCAGAGCCGTTTCCACTCCGCTGCGCTGAAGGGAGCAGGGGGGGCAGGGACTGCGCCGCCATGCCGTCTTGACGGAGTGGCGGCACAGCGAGCCTGAGCGAGGTCGGGCGGCGCTGGTGCTAGAGGTGCCGGCCGCGCTCCAGGATCTCCAGCGTGTATTCACGGTAGGTCATGCCGAGCGCTTCGGCGCGGGCGAGCCGGCGTAGGGCCACCTCGCGTGGCGGTGTCTTCCAGGCCGCCTTGTGCGCTTTACGCCAGCAATATAGGCGCCAGGACGCGGCTGGATCAGGAGGGTCAGGGTCGAGCGGCGGCCCGCCGTTGTGGCCGAGCGCTGGGCTAGTCATCCGGGCGCGCCAGCCCAGGCAGGAGCTTCTGCATGAACAACAGGTCGAGCCAGCGGCCAAACTTGTGCCCGACCTCGCGCAGCAGTCCGGCCTCTTCGAAGCCCATCCGGCGGTGCAGCGTCACCGAGGCGGTGTTGCCCGCTTCGATGCCAGCGACCATCACGCGCTTGCCTTGCGCCTCGGCGCGCTCGATCAGCGTTGCCAGCAGCGCGCGGCCCACGCCGCGGCCCTGCGCGTCCGGGTAGACGTACAGAGAGTGCTCGACCGTGTGCAGGTAGCCATCCCAGGGGCGGAAGTCGCCATAGGAGGCGAAACCCAACACGACGTCGTCCTCGGCGGCGACCAGGACGGGAAAGCCGCGGCCTTGCCGGTCCAGCAGCCACGCCCGCCGCGTCTCCAGGGTAGCGGGCGCGACGCTCCAAATCGCGGTCGTGTTGGCGATCGCGTCGTTCGTGATCTCGAGGATGCGCGGCAGGTCAGCCTCGGTCGCGTCGCGTATGGTGGCCATGTCTATCCGCCTTTGCCTTTCCCGCAATATTCCATCATAGTGGCGCTATGTCCACAATGCTCAACGCTCCGGCCGCAGAGGTCGGCCTCGCCGCCCGATTGCGGGCGGAGCGGGAGGCGCGCGGGTGGACGCTGGCCGATCTCGCGGCGCGTTCGGGTGTGAGCCGGGCCATGGTCAGCAAGGTTGAGCGCGGCGAGGCCAGCCCGACCGCTGCCCTGCTCGGGCGCCTGTCAGCCGCGTTCGGGCTGACTCTCTCGCAACTCTTCGCTCGGGCGGAAGCGGGCGGCGGGCGGGTGACGCGGGCAGCCGACCAGCCGGCCTGGCGCGATCCGGAGACGGGGTTCCTGCGCCGGTCCCTCAGCCCGCCCGGCGCCGCGCCGATGGAGTTGGTGTGGGGCGAGTTGCCACCCGGCGCCGAGGTCGCCTACCCAGCTGCGGTCTACGCCTTCATCGCGGACCAGCAGGTAGTGGTACTCGACGGCGCGCTGACGGTCGTGCAGGGCGGCGTCGCACACGAACTCGGCGCTGATGACTGCCTGCGCTTCGGGCCGCCCCAGGACACCGCGTTCCGCAACCCCGGCACCGTGCCCTGCCGCTACCTGGTCGCGGTGCTGCGCGCGCCGGACAGCCCAGGCGTACACCGCACCCGCACCGCGGCCGAGCCGGGTTGATAGCCGGCCTGGAGCGGTGCCAGTTCCGTGTGAATGAATGGAGGACAGGACACTACGCCGCCCCGTCCTGCCGCTGGCCGGTGGCGACAACCATCAGGCGATCGGCGGGCAGCGGCTGTTGCAGCTTGAGCGCCTCGGCCGTGTCCGCGCCGAGCCATGCATCCCACTCAGCGGATGAGGTCAGGATGACCGGCATGGCCTTGGCGTGAACCGCCCGCACCAAGCCGTTTGCTTCCGTTGTCAGGAATGCGAACAGCAGATGCTTGGCTGTCTCGCCCTTGCGGGTACCGGTCCAGGGCCGCCAGATCCCTGCGAAGGCAAACGGCGAGCGGTCGGGGCCGAGCGCGAACCATGTCGGCCGCTTGGCGTGCTGCTCGTCGTACTCGCAGAACGAGGTGGCCGGTACCAGGCACCGGAACTCGGGCTTCAGCCATCCGCGCCAGTATGGGCTGGCGGTGTAGCGGACGTTCGTCACCGGCCGCGTGCCGAGGTTCGGCGGCGGCGGGAAACCCCAGCGCATCGCCTGCATGACGCGCGCGCCGTCGCGGTCGATGCGTACCATCGGGGCGAGCTGGTCGGGGAAAATCGCCGGCAGAGGCGGTTGATTCGCCGTGTGGTCATGCGCGACCCGGAAGATCTGCCGGATCGCGTCACGGGCGCGCGTCATCGAGTAGAGGTTGCACACCCCCGGAGGCTACCGCAGCGCCGACGGCCGGCCCATGCCAGGAATGTGCCGTTGTGCCGTCGCGCCGGCTTTGCAAACTGCCGGCATGCCGGTATTATGGCACGCGACTCGGCAGGAGCAGGCCATGAAGGCTGTGGCGATCATCAGTCAGAAGGGCGGGGTGGGTAAGACCACGATCGCCGCGCACCTCGCCGTCGCGGCTGAGCGGGCCGACTTCACGACGGCGCTGTTCGACACCGACCCGCAGGCCAGCGCGATGAAGTGGGCGTACCTCCGCAAGGATGTCCCGCCCGAGGCGTTCGCCGCCCAGCCCCCGGTGCTCCGCGAGCAGCTTGCGAAGATTGCCCAGGCCGGTGCCGAGCTCGCCATTATTGACACGGCGCCGAACGCCGACGTGGCCGGCAGCTACGCCGCGAAGGCGGCCGACCTGGTGCTGATCCCGTGCAAGGCGTCCTACCTCGACCTGGACGCGATCCGCGCGAGCGTGGAGATGGCGCAGTCATCCGGCAAGCCATTCTTCATCCTGCTCAACGACGTGACCGTGGGCACCACGGTGGGGGCCGAAGCCGCCGCGGCGATCAAGGAAGCCGAGCTGCCGCTGGCGCCGATCGTGCTGCATCACCGCATGGACTACGTGACGCCGCTCGGCGGAGGCCAGACGGCACTGGAGGCGACGCCCGAGGGCAAGGCGGCCGGCGAGATCGTCGCGCTCTGGACATGGTTGGCCGGCCAGTTGGAACTACCGAAGAAGACGGAGATGAACGCGGCATGAGCAAGCCGGACCGGCCGAAGCTGAGCGACGCGCTGCGCCAGACCCCGAGGATCACGCCGCAGATGACCGGCGAGGAGGAGTCTCGCCATGTTCATGGGGTCGGCGCGAATGCGAAGGTACCCCCGAGAGGGGCACGGGCCGGCACCCGCCAGGTGTCGATCTATCTCGGCCCGAAGGCGTGGCAGCAGCTTTCCAAGCTGAAGATCGACCGCGAGACGACGTTGCAGGAACTTGGTGTCGAGGCCCTGGACTTGCTGTTTCAGAAGTACGGGCTCAGCCGGATCGCGTCGATGGCTGACTGATGATCTGGCAGCTTTCCTCTTCCTGCTGGACGAGAGGAAAGCTGCTGTCGGAGAGGCCAGCGTGGCCTAGTTGACTTCCACATGAGAGACATGGACTTCCTCTTTGGAAAATATGGTGGCTACAACAGGTGTTCCTTCCGAGAATGGAGGAAATGCAAAACGAAGGATGAAAGATTTCTTATCCTCCGACACCCCATACATGACTCCCATCATGACGCCGGTTTGCACGCCACCTTGTGGTGGGGGAGCGACGATAAATCTTCCGCTTTCGATGGGATTGTCAAACGTGATCCGAATTGTGGGATTGTTGATCGTGGAATCCGTTGATATCACTACCTGAATGGCATGCCCCTGCCCAGACGGTGGCAGTATTTGCTTGGAGACGTAAGAAACATTGCCTTGTCTGGTTTGTGGCCTAGACCGTAACTCTTGTTCTGCTAGTGTGTGAAGCTCTCTCGAAAGGTCTTCGTTTTGCTTAATTAGATGTTGGTTTTGCTCGGCGATGCGCTGTTGCAGTTCTGCGGCATCACGTTGCGCGCGCGTTGCTTCCTGTTGCTCCTGAGCATTGAGGATAGCTGCGCCGACCAGTGCAAGGACGCCCAGTGCTCCGACTGCGCCGAAGGCAGCGCGGTGCCACGTTCTGACCGGCAGCAAAAGGCATCCCCACGTCGTGACTCCAAGGGACACGACCCCGCCGATCAGAGAAAGAAATGCGTCCAAAGGCACGGCGGGGATGCCCTCAGTGTGTTGCTGGGCTATATCCTGTAAAGATACGCGAGCGGACCGGCGGCCAGAATACCGGCGAGCAGGCCAATCACGAGGCCGGCAGCCGTGCAGGCGATCCACATGAAACGCCGGGAGCGCCCGGCCGAGACGGCGGACGCTCGCGCGTGCTCCTCCGCCGCGTTCTTGAGTACCCCTTCCAAATACGCAGCGGCGCGGCGGGCTTCCTCCGCCAGATGCTCGGCGCCAGCCGTCACGGTGCCGGCGAGAGCCAATTTCGCCGCCTCGACCTGTTGCAGCACCGCGGCGCTGACGCGGCCCTCGCTTGCCCGCACCGTGCTTTCCAGGCGCTCGCATAAACCCTCGACCAGGGCTTCGTTCAGCAGAACGGCAGCGAGGACCGGGTCATCCTCGGCGATCCGCACGCGCGTCTTGGCGAAGACTTCCTCGATGAGCTTTTTGGGATCCATCAAAGCACCAGGGCGATCTGGGCCTGATAATCCTCCCACACGATCTTCAGGCGGGAGCGCGCCATGATGCGGAACCCCGGACTTTCCAGAGCCTCGGAAAACGTCAGCCGGCGGGAGAGCATGTCGTTGAGATCGGCGCGGAAGGTGTCGGAGTCACGGTCGGCGAGCTTGATCACGCCGAGCACGCGATCCTTCCGGTCGGCATAGACGCTCATCGCCTGGAAGGCCGTGCCCTTCTCGGTGCGGACGGGGCCGAATGCCTCGTTTTCCCAGACGATCAGCTCGCACACGGCCGGGAGCGCATCGGCGACCGCCCGGAAGCCTTCCAGCGTGTCTACCATCGGCTGCCCGCCCACGACGACCGAGTGGACCGTCGGCGTGATTCCGGCTTCCGCGATCGCCTCGAAAGCCCGGTTCTCGACCATGTAGTTGACCAGGTGGATGAAGGATGCACCGCCGACATCGACGACCGAAGATACGTCGGCAGACAGCACGTCCTCCATCATGTCGTCGAACAGCCGGGCATGGACGCGGTTGTTCTCGACGATGTTGATGCGCTTGGCGTTCAGACCCTTGTAGCCCGAGAGGGTGCCGTTGAGCGGGTCGGTGTCGATGCACCGCACTGGCGCGCCCTTCGCCAGGTAGAACTGGGCGAGCAGGGAGGCGACGAAGCTCTTGCCGATGCCGCCTTTGCCCTGAAGAATGAAATGCGCGCGCCGATCCGTCACTCGAAGTCCTCCATCCTGGGGTTGGGATTGAGCACAGCCCGCGGCGGCTGATCCGGCGCGGCCTTGCCCGGGGTGCGCGGCGGCTGGCGGCGCACGGGATCGTCGCCCTCTCGGATGAAGCGGCGGACGAGCTTGTTGAAGTGGCCGTAGGTGAGCGGGGGAGGGGAGGCGGTGCCGAACAGCCGCTCCCAGATCATGAGCGCCGGCTCGCCGGCTTCCAGGGCGGCGGTGATGTCGGCCCGGCGTACCAGGAACGCCATCCGCGCGAGACCACGCCGTTGTCGGTTCCCTGGTCCGGTCACGGATAGTTCCTTCGCCAGCAGCTCCCGACAATGCTACCCCGGCTCAGTAGCCAGGGGCAACCTCGGATAGGGGTGTTTGTGATCTTGGAGGCGTAAGAGAGACTTTTAGAGACCTTTATGGCGTGAAAGGGCGCTATTAGGAGCGTTCTGCTCGAAAATCCCTAAATCTTTTGGAGTTGGAGGGCAAGTTATGCATTTGTTGCCACAAACGCGGAAGCGTGGCTTACTTGCCTTCGGCTCGACGCAGGGCGCGCGAGGGCGCGCCGGCCGCCGCGCGGGTCTGAAAGGACGCCAAGGGAAGTGACGCTGCGCCGTCCGCGAAAGCCGCGTGATCCGCTTGCCCAATCCATCCGTTTCCGTGTCGCGGCGGCGGATCGGACGACGATCGAGGCGCGCGCGGCGGCGGTCGGCATGGGCGTCTCGGCGTACGTCCGAGCTGCTGCCCTCAATCATCCGATCCGCGCGATCGCCGACCAGGACGCCATCCTGGACCTCACTCGGTTCCAGGCCGACCTCGGCCGTCTCGGCGGGCTGCTGAAACTGTGGTTGGCCGAGCGGCGGGGCGAGGGCCTGCCGGCGAGTCAGGTGGACGCGCTCTATCGCGAGATCGCGCAGACGGTGCGCAAGGCGGACGCGGTGATGGACCGGATCGCATGATCGCGAAGGCGGGCCGGGCCGGGGGCGCGGGAAGCGGGTTCGCCAAGCTCGGCGCCTATGTGCTGGGCGAGAAGGGCGGCAAGCGCGCGGCCAAGGCCGGGCGGGGCGAGCCGGTGGGGATGGCGGCACTCACGGACTACATGCTCGACCAAGAGCGGCACAGTGGGAAGGTGGGCTGGTCGCGAGTGACGAACTGCGCGGCGCTCGACCCCAGGCGGGCAATCCGGGAGATCATTGCCACCCAGGCGAAGAACACGCGGGCGCGGGGCGACAAGTCCTACCACCTGATCATCGCCTTCCCGCCGGGCGAGCGGCCGGCGCGCGAGCAGATCGAGGACATCGAGGATCGACTGGTGGCGGCGATTGGGCTCGGCGATCACCAGCGCATTTCGGCGCTGCACCGGGACAAGGACCACCTGCACCTGCACGTGGCGATCAACCGTGTGCATCCCGAGACGCTGCGGTGCGGCCGGGCGAGCCACGACTACGCCAGGCTCGCCGAGGCGGCGGCGGAGCTGGAGGTGAAGCACGGGCTGTTCCGGTCCAACCACGGGCTGCGCGCGGAACGGGGCCGCAAGCCCGGCCGGGCGTGGGACATGGAGGTGCACCAGCGGCGCGAGAGCTTCGCCGCATGGGTTGCACGCACGGCGCGGCCGGCGCTGACGGACGCCGCGGCGGTGGGGGATGGGTGGCAGGAGCTGCATCAGGCGGCAGCGCGGTTCGGGCTGACGATCCAGCCGCGCGGCGCCGGCGTGGTGATCCGGCACCGGGATGAGGCGGCGTTGATGATGAAGGCGAGTGCCGTGGACCGGGCACTCGGCTATGGGGCGCTGACCGCCAAATGGGGCAGCTACCAGCCGCCGGCCGAGATCGGCCAGGCGCCGCCAGCCGCGGTCTATGAGCGGCCGAGCCTCGACCGCAGCCCGGCCGGGCCGGACCTGTGGAAGACCTATCAGGCCGGACGGGAGGCGATGCGGGCGCAGCGTGCTGCCGCGCTCGACGAGCTGCGCGGGAAGAACGCCGCTTACCTGGACGAGGTGCGCGCGCACTACGACACGCAATTCCGGCTGCTGAAGACCGGCCGGCTTCATATGGGAATCGACGCGCGCATCCGCACCAAGGCGCTGAAAGAGGAGCGCGCGAAGCTGATGGCGGGCTTCAAGGCGAGGGCGGCCGAACAGCGGCAGGCAATCCGTGACAGCCACCAAGTCAAGCAGTGGTCCGATTGGTTGCGGGCGCGAGCCGAGGTCGGCGACCTCGACGCATTGGGAGCGCTGCGCAGCATGGACAATCGCCAGCACAACTTCACCGAGAGCCTAATCCGCGTTCCGGAAGAGGCGGTCGGAAAAGTGCTGGTGGCGACCTCACGCCAGCCGAACGTCGGCAAGAACGGCGAGATCACCTACCGCGTCGCGGACGGCGGGGTGGTGGTGGACGAGGCGCGCGAAATCCGGGTACCCGACACCACGCGGGCCTCGGCGGTGCTCGCGCTCAGCCTCGCCAAGGAACGGTTCGGGGAAGCGCCGCTCACCGTCACCGGCGATCCGGCCTTCCGACGCGCGCTGATCGAGGCGTCCATGTTGCCGGGTGCCGGCGTGAGCTTCGCCGATCCGGGGATGCAGGCGGAGCGGGAGCGGCTGCTTGCCGAGCGGGCACCGACCAACGCGCCGGAGGGGGCGGTCGAGCGGTTCATCCGGGCGCAGAACCGATGGCCGGACCCGAAGGCGCCGCTGACCTATCGGCTGCGCGAGCCGGGCGACCAAGGCGAGGCGGTGTTCCTCGGGGTCAAGGCGGTGGACGAGCGGCAGTCCGTCTTCCTGTGGCGGCAGGGCGAGGCCGTCATGGTGGAGCCGGTCACGGCCGAGAACCGCGCTGCCATTCGCAACCTCCGGGCCGGCGCGAATGTGACGTTGTTCCGGCTTGCCGGCACGACGGCACAAGAGCACACGCGGGAGGGCGGCTCCACGCCGGAACGAGAGGAAGGGATCGACCTATGACGCAGGTCTATCGTGAACCCGGCGGGCGGCGTCTTCGCTACCAGATCGCCGCGCTCTTCGTCCTGACCGCGGCGATCACGCTCTACAGCGTCGGCGCCACCCAGTACGCCGCCCGGCAGTTCGGCTTTGCGCCCGCGCTTGGCGCGCCGCTGTTCGGCCGCACCTACCAGCCGTTCGACTGGATCGTGTGGAGCGCCAGGTTCTACCGGCGTGACGTGCCGATGTTCGAGAGCCTGTATCTGGGCTTTGTCATCGTCGCCGGCGTCACGCTGCTGACCAGCGTCATCCTGATCGGCGTACGCACCCGCACGCCGCAGGCGTGGCGAGACGTCCAGGGTTCCGCGCGATTCGTGGACAGCATCGAGGAGCTACAGGAGATCGGCTTCCTGCCGCGGCGCGGAGAGAAGGGCAGCGGTATCTACCTCGCCGCTTTCCCGGGCCGGAATGGCGACCTTCGGTATCTGCGTCACCCGCAGATCGAGCACATCCACATGATCGGGCCGCCGGGATCGGGGAAGGGCGTCGCCTTCATCGTCAACGCCATCCTGTCGTGGCCTTCGTCGATGGCGGTGCTCGACCGCAAGGGCGAGCTGTTCGAGATGACCGCCGGCTATCTCGCGGCGGCCGGCTGGCGCGTGGTGCGCTGGGATCCCCTCGCCGATCATCACAGCGTCGCCATCAACTTGCTCGACGGCATCCGCGTCGGCACGTCGCATGAAGTCGGCGACGCGATGGGCCTCGCCGCGGCGATCATCGACCCGACCAAAGGCACGGGAGCGAGCGAGTATTTCAACAACGCCGGCTATCGGCTGATTTGCGGCGTGATCCTTCACGTCATGTATTTGAGACGGAAGGAGGGCAAGCGTGCGTCCCTCTACGACGTGGCCCTGGCCCTCAGTGATCCAGACCGGACCTCCAAGGGCCTCTATGAGGAGATGAAGGCCAACCGGCACGTCGAAATCAGGGACGGCGGCCAAGTGCGCCATGAGCGGCACGAGTTCATCGCCACTCAGGGCGCCGAGGCGTTGCAGACCGCCGAGGCACCCAAGGAGTTCTCGGCGACCGTGAACAGCGCGCGGCAGAATCTCTTCGTCGTCCGCGACCCGCTTGTCCGGCGAAACATCGAGCGGAGCGACATCGCGATCGACGAGCTGATGAACGGCGAACAGAAGATCGCCCTTTTCATCGTCGTGCCGGCCGCGCCCGTGGACGAGAAGCGGTTGCGCATGCTGTTCCGTGTGTTCACGACCCTGCTTCTCAATGTCCCCATGCGCAAGCAGATCAAGCCAGAGGGAGGGCTGAACGTTATCCCGCACAAGCGGTCCCTGATGCTGATGCTCGACGAAATCGGCAACATGGGGCCGGTGGACGTGCTGCAGCCCGCGCTCGCGCAGCTTCGCGGCTTCGGCGTCAAGGTCATCTGCATCTGGCAGACCATCGCGCAGATCAACGACAACTACGGGCGCGACAACGCGGTGCTCGGCACCGCCGAGATCAAGCTTTCGTTCGCGCCGTCCGACGAGGTGACGGCCGATTGGCTTTCCAATTCCCTCGGCCGAGCGACCGTCACGGTGCAGAGCCAGCAAATCTCGGGCGCGCGATTTGGCATGACGCTCGGCCAGGTTTCGACCTCGTTCCACACGATGCAGCGCCCGCTGCTGACGCCGGACGAATGCAGCAAGCTCCGCTCGCCGGCGAAGGACGAGCACAACCACATCACCGAGCCGGGCGATATCATCGTCCTCAAGCGCGGCGCGAATCCGGTGCGCGCGCAGCAGCTTCTGTTCTTCCAGGACCCGGTGCTCTTGGACCGGGTGAAGATGACGCCGCCCGACGTGCCCGACACCGCGATACTGCGAAGCCGCGAGCACGCGGCCGTGGCGTTCCCGGGCGCATGAGCCGGCGGGCCGCGCGCATCGCCGGCCTGGCCGGCTTCGGGATCGCTGGCGTGCTGGCGGTTACGGCGGCCAACGGGGTGGGCTGGAACCTGACCAATTCGGAGCCGCCGGGCCTATGGCGCACGGCCGGCGCTGCCCTGCCGGCGACCCTCGGCGAATACGTGGCCGCCTGCCCGCTCAAGAGCGGCGTGGTGGCCCTTGCCGCCAAGCGGGGCTACATCGCTCCCGGCGACTGCCCGACCGGCCTCATGCCCCTTCTCAAGCAAATTGCGGCCGTGCCGGGCGACACGGTGCGCGTCACCGAGGCCGGGATCAGCGTCAACGGCCGGCCGCTCCCGCACACCGCACCGCTCGCGTCCGACTCGCAGGGCCGGCCTCTGCCGCACGTCCCGCCGGGGATCTACCAGGTGGAGCCGGGCACCGTGTGGCTTCTCTCGACCTACAACGCCCGCAGCTTCGACAGCCGCTACTTCGGGCCGGTGCCCGTCGCGGCGCTGCGCGCACGCTTGCGCCCGATCGCTGTGGAGCACCGCCCATGACCCCGCCGCTGCCCGTCGCGATGCTCACCGCGTGCGCCCCCATGGTCGCGTCTGAGACGACGGCGGCGGTGGTCCGCGTCGAGAGCGGCGGCAATCCGCTCGCCGTCAACATCAACAACGGCCCGCGGGTGGAACCGCAGAGTCTCGCCGAGGCAGTGCAGATCGCCACGGCGGCCATCGCCAAGGGCTACAAGGTCGATATCGGCTTGATGCAGGTGGACAGCGCGAACTTCGCGGCGCTCGGGGTGACGGTGACGGAGATGTTCAACCCGTGTGCCAACCTCCGGGCAGGCGGCACCATTCTCGCCGCCGACTACATGGCGGCGACGCAGCGCGCGGAGGCCGGTCTTCCGGCCTTGAAGCTCGCGCTGTCGGCCTACAACACCGGCGATTTCGAGCGCGGTTTCCAGAACGGCTACGTCGCCAGGTATTTCGGCGAGCCGGCGATCCCGCCGGTCACGCTCGATCCCTACACGGCACCGACGCAGGTCTTCGCGCGGGTGACGTTGTCTTCGCCTGGACCCGGCGCGCCTGCGGATCCCTACACGGCGCCGGTCCAAGTTTACGAAAGGAGTCCGGATCATGCGAGCATCAGCGCCCCCGCCCAAGCCGTGCCGGCTGTCAAATGACCCTGCCGACCTGCTGACGCCAGGCGTCGTCATCGAGGTTGACCCCGAGACCGCCGCCGAGCTCGGCGCGTTCGAGGAGGAGGCGCTGACCGAGGCCGATGCGTGGGAAGCCAACGGCGACCTCCCCGACAGCGAGGAGGCTGACGATGGCAAATGACTACGCCGCGATCGTCGCCGCGGCGATCGTTCGGCAGTTGAAGGACGGCACGGCCCCGTGGATTGGGGTTACCTGACGATCTGTCCAAAATCGCACGCTAACGGGGAACACCGCGAGAGCATTGTCCCTTCCAAATCCCGATTGCCTTTGAGACTGGTTTTGAAAGAGGGTTTTGAAAGCGAAAATCGGCGAGAATGCGTGACCCCGCCCAATCATGCACAAACGAACGTTTGTGAAAGTTGCCGACGCCCTCGGAACCATCGACTTAGCGTACAATTTTGGACAAACCGTGTGGCGACCCTGAGCAGGGCATCGAAACGGCGTCTGCCCTCCTCGCAGAAGGGCTCGGCCGCGCGGCCTTGCAGTATGGCTAGCTCACCGCGGAGCGGGAGGATATCGCCTAGCAGATGGCAAACAATCGACAGATGGAAAAGAACCGCGAGCACGAGCTCGCCCAGGAGCAGGCTCAGGACCTCGGCCCTGGCCGTTAGCACGCGCGAAGGAGACGCACCCCGGGAGGTGGATCCCGATCGCGTGCTGAAACACAGCATGATGCCCACCGTGCCCGGGGGGCCTGGGGCTGATCGGCCGCGGGTCGGCCGCGGGTTGCTCGCTCGCCAGTGGGACCGCATCGGCACGCAAGGACGCGTCCGCCTCGACCCGCACCCGGACGTCGGCGCCGCCATCAACGCGCCTGCCCTTCGATTTCTGCGGGAATTCCCATTATTCACCGGAATTATGCAACAGCGGAGGCTTGGATCTGGTCAGGGGTGGAATCCTTTAGGACTTCTCCGTCTTCGAAGGTTTCGATTTACCAGAACTGTTGATGGCGACCGCTTGGCGAACGAGCGTCTTGAAAGCTGACTCGTCAACTTCTTCGCCTTCGTGGATGTCGATTGCGCGGTGTTTTCCGTCGAGACTCGAGTTGAAGAGACAGGCTGCATCCTTCAGAGACGCACCCTTGGCGAAGGTAAGCTTCACGACATTGGGCGAGCAGCTATCCAGAAACGCCGGCCCGAATATTCGTGATAGCCGTGTTCAAAATGATGACCGCGGCCTCGATGTCTGTGTCGGTCGTGAACCGCCCGATGCTGAAGCGCACCGATGACTCGGCCTGTTCCTGCGAGAGCCCAATCGCCCGCAGCACATGCGAAGGCTCCGGCTGTCCCGATGTGCAGGCCGAGCCGGTGGAGGCTGCTAGTCCCGGCTGGAGTCGCTGCAACAGGAGTTCAGCGTCGAGTGTCGGAAACCGCGCGTTCAGATTGCCAGGGTGGCGCGACGCTAGATCACCATTCACTCTGAGACCCGGGGCGACTTCCCGCAACCTAACGAGAAACCTGTCGCGCAGCATGCGGACGCGACGCACCTCACTGTCCCGTTCATCTGTGAGGATGTGGCATGCCGCACCGAAGCCGACGCAGAGCGGTGTCGGTAAGGTCCCTGAGCGCAGTCCCCCCTCTTGCCCCCCGCCATGGATGATTGGCCGCGGCCGAACCGGCGCGCCCCGTCGGACGTACAGGGCACCGATACCCTTCGGCCCATAAGCCTTGTGACCCGACAAGCTTATCAGGTCTGCCCCAAGCCGTCCTGCGTCGATCGGCAACACGCTCAGCGCTTGCGCGGCATCGGTATGAAAGACCACCCCTGCGGCCGCGCATAGTTCCGCGATTTCGTGCAGTGGCTGCACGGTGCCGATCTCGTTATTGACCGCCCGGACCGGAA
>JAKBCR010000252.1 GCA_021807675.1 Pseudomonadota bacterium | reverse complement strand
TGGGGGGCTCGGCTCGCTGAAGAAGACGGTCGATGCGCCCTATGACACCTCGCGACTCCGTTTCAACGACGGTCGGACCGATCGTGCCGGACGCTATTGGCTGGGATCGATGCAGATCGACATGATGGCGCACGGACATGAAGGCGCCTATTACTGCTTCGACGGCAAAAGCATCATCCAGAAGATCTCGCCGGTCGAGCATGCCAACGGCACGGCGTTCGCGCCCGACGGCAAGACCCTGTACCGCGCCGAGACCACGCAGCGCAAGATCTTCGCGTACGACCTCGACACGGCGAGCGGTGCGCTTTCCAACGAGCGGACCTTCGCCATCGTGCCCGCCGAGCTCGGCATGCCCGACGGCGCCACCATCGACAGCGACGGCGGATACTGGTCGGCACTGCCCGCCGGGCCGAAGGGCGGAAGCGTCGCTCGCTTCACACCTGACGGCAAGCTGGATCTGGTGATCGAAATGCCCGTTGCGATCGTCACCATGCCGGCGTTCGGCGGCCCCGACCTGTCGACGCTCTACGTCACGACCGCGAGGCTGGAGCGGCTCGTCGGACTCGAGAGCAAAGAGGAGTCCGGAGGCCTGTTCGCCGTCGAGCTTCCCTACAAGGGCGTACCCGAGACCAGGTTCCGCGGAGCTTGACCCAAGATGTCCGGCCCGCGCCGACCATGAGACCCGGCCGGTCAGGTCGCATGCAGGCACTCAACCGTTTCTCACCAGGGAGGTCAGCGGCGAGTCCGCCGGGATCTCTTCCAACCGCCTGACCGTGTACTCGTAGCCTGCCCGGATCGCGCGATCGAAAGCGTCCCAATTGAGCATGTCGATCTCGGCGAGAGGCGGCTTCAGGATCAGGTCAGATTGCGCACGGTGGGCGATGCTGCTCGCTGCGCTGTTCACCATTCCGGCGCGCCAGAGGATCTGGAAGATGGTGGGGCACTGACGGCGCGTCTTTCTCCACCGCAGGAGCTGCCAGGGTAAAGGGACGTCGATCTCGTCGCTGCGGGCGGCGAAGGCACGGTCGGCACCGACGTCGCAGCCGATCACGGGGCCGCGGCCGAGCTCGCGCATCGCGTCGACGGGCAGGTTGTTCATCGCGCCACCGTCGACCAACACCTCGCCGCGATGCAGAACCGGTGGCAGCACTCCGGGGACGGCGACCGAGGCGCGCAGCCAGCGCCAGAGGGTTCCGCGGCGATGCACCATCGTCTGGCCGGTCGTGAGGTTGGACGAGACGCAGAAGAAATCGAGCGGCAGGTCTTCGATGGCGAGGTCGCCGAACGCTTCGTACAGCCGCGTGCTCACCTTGCGACCCGAGACGAGCGACACGAAGGGCAGTGTGTAATCGCGAAGCGGCCTCGAGTCCACGAAGGCGCGCCGGAAGCGATCCGTCAGCTCATCGATGCTCCAGCGAAGCGCGACGCCGGCGCCCAGGATGGCGCCCATGCTGGTCCCGCCCACGAGATCGACCGGAACACCGGCCTCGCGCAGCGCCTTGACCACTCCAATGTGAGCGAAGCCCCGCGCCCCACCGCCCGACAACACCAGTCCGATACCCCGGCCCGTCAGCACGCGCGCGAGGCGCGAATAATCTTCGGGGAACTGCACGTGGTGATGCGGCAGATCCGGCACTTCGGCAAGCCATCGCGCCGCGGCGCCGGTCTCGAGCGTGCTGTCGTGCAGGAGCACGAGCTCCGAGCGCTGCGGGGCCATGCTGTGGTCGTGCGGCCAGCGCAGCGCAGCCCAGCTGCCCGCGGGACTCTCTGCCCGCGCCAGCAGCAGCAGCGCATCCGCCTGGCGCACACAGAGCTTGGTCCAGCGGTTCGGGGTCGGATCCGCGATGTATACGACGTAATCGTTGGCGGCCTCGATGTTGTTGAACCACTGGCTGGTGTGGGTCTTGGCGCGCACGCTCCACACGAGCTCTGCGCGGCCTAGCTCCGCGAGCCCCTTGACCAGCCGGCTCGCGAAGCCGCCAAAGTCGACTTCCATGCTTTGCGGAAGGACGGTGAAGGTGCATGCGCCACGATTATGAGCCGCGGCCAGCGGAGACTGGGACTGGGACTGCGCGAGGCGGTCCACGGTGAGACGCGCGATGCGCAGCATCGCCTCGGGATGGCCGCGGAGCACTTGATTGAAGGCACTCGCCGAGATTCGGGCGAGCTCCGTATCGCGCAATGCGACGACGTCCGCGCTGCGCGGCCGCCCGGAGATCAGTCCCATCTCCCCCACGATCTCACCCGCGGCGATGCGCGCGATGAAGCGCCGGCGGATTGGATCGGCGGAGAAGGCGCCGAGGCAGCCACTCAACACCATGTAGAGCGCCTCGGGCGGATCGCCCGCCGAGAAGAGCTTCGCACCGCCCGGAAGCGCCAGCCATTCGGCGACCGCGGCGATCTCCCGCAGCAATCCGGCATCGAGGCCGCTGAAGAGCGTCATCTCCGCAAGCAGCGCGCCGATGTCGGAGCGCAGGGTCGCCGTCTCTTCGAAAGGATTGCCTTCCATTGAATGGATCTCTAGGACATGGCTTACGGCTCGGCTGCTTCAGTGAGCGGCGCAACGGGCGGCAGCTGGAATGCAACGCCTCGCAGCGCCGGGCCGGATCTCGGGACGAACGCCCGCGCAGCGGCTTCCCACGCCACCACGACCAGCCCGGCGCCAATCGACACCTTGACCATAAGACCTGACCTCCCTCGACGCGTGCTTGCGCACGTCTGTAATTGTCAACGAGTGCCCGTACCGGCGGCCCCACGCTCTCGTTCCGCTCCCAGTATAGCCCGGCGGCGGCGGTTGTCCTCAGCGCTCCAGGATGGCCGTGACGCCCATCCCGCCAGCCGTGCACACGGAGATCAACCCCCTCCTGGCACCGCAGTCACCGGCGAGGAGCTTGGCCAGCAGGGTCGCCAGAATGCGCGTGCCGGTCGCGGCAAAAGGATGACCCATTGCGAGGCTGCCGCCCTTCACGTTGAGACGGGTTCGGTCGAGGCCGCCAAGCGGGCCCGGCAGCTCGAGCTTCTCGCGGCAGTACTCCGGCGAGCGCCAGGCCGCCAGGGTGCAGAGCACCTGCGCCGCGAACGCCTCATGGATCTCGTAGTAGTCGAAGTCCTGCAGGGTGAGCCCGGCGTCCCGCAGCATCGCCGCCACCGCGTAGGCCGGCGTCATGAGCAGGCCTTCTTTGCCGCTGGCAAGATCGACGGCCCAGGCTTTGCCGAAGCGCAGCCGGGCGAGCACCGGTCAGGCCGAAGCGCTCGACCAAGGCACGGAACACGGCCGTGAGCATCTCCTGATTGCCGACCGTGGCGTATGCCGTGTGCGCCCTCGCGAAGGGTATGCACACACCGCCCACTATGGCGACGCGCCGCACTGACGTGCCGACGAGCATGGTACCTCCAGTGGCGTGCGGCGCCTCCCGCAGGCCGGAAAGGGCGCACAGCGCCCTTAAGCTATCATTGGCCGCCCGCTCGAGGCCAAACGCGGCTCAACCGCGGCAGCCCCCACTGGCACGGGGCCGGCCGCCAGCGGTATTCTGCCCGATCCGATCTGCAGCACGCGAAGGGTCTCCCCCATGGGCGATTTCACGACCCTCATGGCCCGCGACGGCCATGAGTTCCAGGCCTATCTCGCCGCTCCACCAGGCCGCCCTCGCGGCGCTGTCGTGGTGCTGCAGGAGATATTCGGCGTGAACCAGCACATCCGCTCCGTGACCGACGGCTTCGCGGCGGAGGGCTACACCGCCATCGCACCCGCGCTTTTCGACCGCATCCGCCGCGGCATAGAGCTCGGCTACAGTGGCCCGGAAGCGGACGAGGGGCGCGGCTACCGGCAGCAGCTCGAGCCCGAGCAGACGATGAAGGACGTGGCGGCCGCTGTGGCGGTCGTCAAGCACTCCGGCCGCGTCGCCACCGTCGGCTACTGCTGGGGAGGCGCGCTCTCCTACCGCGCGGCGTGCGAGCTGCCCGTCGCCGCCGCGGTCGTCTACTACGGGAGCCCGAAGGATGCCGCGAAGAAGCCCAAATGCCCGGTGATGTATCACTTCGGATCAGCCGATAAGAGCATCCCCCCGGAAGAGGTGGAGCGGCTGCGAGCCGCGCATCCACAGGGCATCTTCTACATTTACGACGGTGCCGGACACGGCTTCAACTGCGACGTGCGGCCGAGCTACGACGCGGCCGCCGCGGCTCTCGCCCGCCGCAGAACCCTCGATTTCCTCGCCAGCCGGCTCACCGGTGGAAACCGCGCTCGCGAGGACGACAGCCAGGAGAACGAGTGATGTTGAAATTGAAAGACGCTACGCTGCTGCGCCAGCAGGCGTATGTCGAGGGCGTCTGGACCAACGCGGATGGCGATGGAACACGTGAGGTCCTCAATCCCGCGTCGGGCGAGCGGATCGGTACGGTGCCGAACATGGGGGCGGCGGAGACCCGCCGCGCCATCGAGGCGGCAAAGAGGGCCTTCCCCACCTGGGCTGCGAAGACCGCGAAGGAACGGGCCACCGTGCTGCGGCGGTGGTTCGACCTCATGATGGCGAATCAGGACGATCTCGCCGTGCTCATGACCGCCGAGCAGGGCAAGCCTCTCGCCGAATCGAAGGGCGAGATCGCGTACGCCGCCGCCTTCATCGAGTGGTTCGCAGAGGAGGGCAAGCGCCTCTACGGCGATGTGATCCCGGGGCACCAGGCCGACAAGCGCATCCTCGTGCTGCGCCAGCCCCTCGGCGTGGTGGCGGCGATCACGCCGTGGAATTTCCCCGCCGCGATGATCACCCGCAAAGCCGGTCCCGCTCTCGCGGCCGGCTGCACTTTCGTCTGCAAGCCGGCGATGCAAACCCCCTACTCCGCGCTCGCGATGGCTGAGCTTGGCGCGCGGGCGGGCATTCCCGCCGGCGTGCTCAACGTGGTGACGGGGAATTCCGCCGCGATCGGCGGCGAGATGACCTCCAACCCGATCGTTCGCAAGATCACCTTCACCGGCTCGACGGAGATCGGCAAGCGGCTGATGGCGCAGAGCGCGGGCACCCTGAAGAAGCTCTCCCTGGAGCTCGGAGGCAATGCGCCGTTCATCGTGTTCGACGACGCCGATCTCGATGCCGCGGTTGCCGGCGCGATCGCGAGCAAGTATCGCAACACCGGCCAGACCTGTGTGTGCGCCAATCGCCTGCTGGTGCAGAGCGGAGTGTACGAGGCGTTCACACGCAAGCTAGTGGATGCCGTCGGGCAGCTGCGGGTCGGCAACGGGCTCGAAGGACCGACAGACCAGGGTCCGCTGATCGATCCAAGCGCGCTCGCCAAGGTCGAGGAGCACATCGCCGATGCGGTCCAGAAGGGCGCGCGCGTGGCTCACGGCGGCAAGCGTCACGCCCTCGGCGGCACGTTCTTCCAGCCGACGGTGATCACCGGCGTCACACCGCAGATGTTGGTGGCACGGGAGGAGACCTTCGGACCCGTGGCGCCGCTCTTTCACTTCGAGACCGAGGCGGACGCGATAGCCATGGCGAACGACACGGAATTCGGGCTTGCCGCCTACTTCTACACCCGCGACCTCGCGCGCTCCTGGCGCGTGGCGGAGGCGCTGGAGTACGGCATCGTCGGCCTCAACACCGGCCTCATCTCCACCGAAGTGGCGCCGTTCGGCGGCGTCAAGGAGTCCGGAATGGGCCGCGAGGGCTCCAAATACGGCATCCTCGATTACACCGAGCTCAAGTATCTGTGCACGGGGATCTAATTATGAAGCGCTGGATCCGGCCATCCTGGCCGGCCCAGCGCGCCTCGAGCAAAAAGCGCGGTTTTTTGCTCGAGGCTCCGCCACCTGCGGCGGCGGGGTACCTCCCTGTACCTGGGTCATGGTCCTTCCCTAGCAACACATGCCTCGCATCCTGGCCGGCCCAGCGCGCCTCGAGCAAAAAGCGCGGTTTTTTGCTCGAGGCTCCGCCACCTGCGGCGGCGGGCACTTCCCTAGACCCATACTTTCTCGGTAGGCTCT
>JAKBCR010000251.1 GCA_021807675.1 Pseudomonadota bacterium | reverse complement strand
GCCACTCCTGGACCAGACACCGGCGCGGATCGAGGACATACGGCCGTGCCACTGGCCATCCTTGGCGGCAGGGCACCCGGCCCGCGCATCCGTGCGCGGGCGTTCGCGCGGATCGAGGACACGTTAAGTGTCCTCGATAAAGACACCGCGCTCACCCATTTCGCTGCCGGACCGCTTCATAGAGGAGCATGCCGGCGGCGACGGAGACATTGAGACTTTCCACCGCGCCAAACTGCGGCAGCCGCGCAGTCCAATCACAGGTCTGCCGAGTGAGCTGCCGTAGCCCGGCCCCTTCGGCGCCGAGGACCAGGACCACGCCGCCCTTGAGGTCTATCTCGTGCGCACGCTTTGCGCCATCGGCATCCGCGCCGACGATCCACAAGCCAGCACCCTTGAGGAGCTTCAGGGCTCGTACGAGGTTCGTGACAGTCACAACGGGGGTCGTCTCGGTGGCGCCGACTGCCACTTTGCGCACGACTGGGGTAACGTGAGCCGCCCGGTCACGGGGTACGACGACGGCAAGCGCTCCGCAGGCATCAGCCGTCCGAATGCACGCGCCCAGATTATGGGGGTCCTGGACGCCATCGAGCGCCAGGATCAGCGGTGGGCGCGAGGCCTGGGCGGCATCCTGTACAGCCGAGAGCAGGTCGTCCTCCGTCCAGGGTGGCAGCGGCCTGATATCGGCCACGACACCCTGGTGCGCGACGTCCCCAAGCTTCTGCTTGAGCACTTGGAGGTCGACTCGCTGCAGGGGGATCTGCCGTCGGCGGGCGAGCTCGTCGATCTCGCGGGCCCGTGGATCGTCGCGCCGCTCGGCCATCCTCACGGCAGTGACGCGCTGCGGATGCTTCTGCAGCATCGCCCGCACCGCGTGCAAGCCATAAATGGTTTGCGAGGCCTGTCCCTGGGGCTTGCTCGAATCAGGGCGCCTCACGGCTCGCCGGCCAGCTCGAGATCCACCAGGCCCTCGATGGGATTCACGGCGGTCACGATGACTCTGACGTGCGATCCGGTGCGGAGTCTCCGTCCCGTCCGCCTGCCTCGCCAGGCATGGCCATGCTCTTCCATCTCATAGTCGTCATCGAGAAGGTTGTCGATGTGCAGCAAACCATCCACGGCGACGTCGAGGATCTGCACGAAGCACCCGAACTCGACCACGGTGGTGATGAGACCCTGGAAGGTCTGCCCGATGCGCTCGAGCAGATAGCTGCACTTGAGATAGGTTGCGACGTAGCGATCGGCCTCGTCCGCCCGCTTCTCGAGCTTGGACGTGCTTTCGCCGAGACCGGCGAGCTGCGGCGGCTCGTAGCGCACGCCGGCGTTCCCAGCGGCTCCGATCAGCGACTTCAGGGTGCGATGCACCACGAGGTCGGGGTAGCGCCGAATGGGCGAGGTGAAATGCGCGTAGTGCTTCAGCGCCAACCCGAAGTGGCCGATATTGACCGGTTGGTACACCGCCTGCGGCATGGCGCGCACGATGAGCGACTCGATGAACGGCCTCTCCGCCGTATGGCCGAGCCGCCGCGCAATGGACTGCAGGTCCCGGGTGGTCACGGTCTGCGGCAGATGCGCATCGATGTCGAGCGCGGCCAGCGTGCCGGTCAACCGGTCGAGCTTCTCGGGCTCGGGCTGACCATGAACGCGATAAAGCGTCGGAGTGTGGGTCTTCTCGAGCTCCTGGGCGACCGCCACGTTCGCGAGGATCATGCATTCCTCGACCAGGCGGTGGGCATCGTTGCGCATACGCAGCTCGATACCCTTCACACGCTCCGCGGAGTCGATCACGAACTCCGCCTCGGCGGCATCGAAGTCGAGCGCGCCTCGCTTGCTGCGGGCCTTGTGCAAGGCACGATAGACCTCCACGAGGACCAGGAGCGGCTCCACCAGTGAGCCCAATTGCTCGCGCGCTGCGGGCTGTCCCTCGAACAATGCCGCGTTCGCGAGCGCATAGGTCAGCCGCGCCGCGGAGCGCATCACGGCCGGATAGAACCGCGCCGACTGCAATGCGCCCGTCTTGCTGATCACCATGTCCGCCGCGAAGCAAAGCCTGTCGACCTTCGGGGCGAGAGAGCAGAGATGATCGGAAAGCGCTGTCGGCAACATCGGAAGCACGCGCGTCGGGAAATACACGGAAGTGCTGCGCTGAAGCGCTTCTGCATCGAGTGCCGTACCAGGCCGGACGTAGTGGCTGACGTCCGCGATCGCGACGATCACGCGAAAGCCCGCGGGACGCGGCTCAGCATAGACGGCATCATCGAAATCCCGGGCATCCTCCCCGTCGATCGTGACGAGCGGCAATCCCCTTAAGTCTTCCCGGCCTTCCACGTCACGCGGATCGACATGGTCACCCCATGCCTGTGCTTCGCGCAGCGTATTGGCGGGAAACTCATGCGGAAGGTCGAATCGCGCGATCGCCGCTTCGGTAGCAAGCTCGACCGGACGATCAGGATCGAGCCGCTTCTCGACCTGAGCCTGCGCCGCCTTGGCCGCGCCTGCGCGTCGCGTAATGCGCGCGATGACCCACTCACCGTTGCGCGCGCCATTGAGCTCGTCGTGGGGGACGGCACATCGAAGCTGGAGGCGCCGATCGGCGGCGGTGACCCAGGCTGTGCGACCAAGTACCTCCACGGTACCGAGGAAGGCGTTGACTCCGTGCTCGACGACCTGCTCGACTGAGCCCGACCACCGGTTGCTGGAGTCGCGCGACAGCCGAACCCGCAGGCGATCCCCGTGCATGACCCCGCGCATCTCGGGCGGCGGAAGAAACACGCTGTCCTTCATTCCCTCGACCCGCACGAAGCCGTAACCGGCGCGATGAGCGCTTACCTGACCCTCGACAATGCCCCCCGAATGGACGGCGGCTGAGGCTCGACCCTGCCCTCGCGAGCTCTGAATCGGCTGGCTGCCCTGCACCACCGCCTGCGCCGGCTGCCCCTTGTGTCGAGGACCCGCCATGTTCACCTTGAAGCCGCCATCCCCCCGCCCATCCTCACGCCCATCACCTGAGCTCTTGCGCCGCAGGGTGGAGCGGACCTTGGGATGCGGACCGCCCTCGCGATCCCGGCGCCCGAACTTGCCTCTACGCGCTTTCAATTGACAGCTCCCGACCCCCTGCGTAGATTGCGCGCGCCCGCGATGGGTATTCCGGTCGTCCTGCCCGGGTGGCGGAATTGGTAGACGCACTAGTTTCAGGTACTAGCGGGTAACACCGTGGAGGTTCGAGTCCTCTCCCGGGCACCATAGCCCCCATCCCAGGGGGTCTCATGCGATAACATCTCGTATCATCCATTTCTGTAATCTCTTGTTTTTTTAGAGTTTTTCTCGTTTCTGGCTGCCCAGGGCGTATCAGCCCGTCGCACCCCAGCCGCGGTTGAATGCGGGTAAAAATGTGGGTAACTTTCGGTCACCCAACAGGTGGGACTCGAACTTGAGGAAGCGAAAAGCGACCGAAGGGAGCCCATGTGAGCCTGACCGATACGGCAGTCCGCCTCGCCAAGCCTCGTGAGAGAGCATACAGGCTCTCGGACGGCCGTGGCCTCTGTCTTCTAATTCAGCCTAATGGTTCCAAGTGGTGGCGCTTCCGGTACCGATTTCAAGGTGCCGAGAAGATGCTGTCGCTCGGTATCTACCCCGATGTCCCGCTGAGCGAGGCCCGTGATCGGCGCGAAGCCGCCCGCAAGAGCCTCGCTACCGGCACCGACCCAAGCGCCGATCGCAAAGAGAAAAAGGCGACCCGGAAGAACTCGTTCCAGGCCGTGGCCGAGCACTGGCTAGCCGGACTGGCCCGCCATGTGAAGGTCAAGCGCCGAGCAGAAAGCACCTACCGGAAAGCGAAATGGTTGCTCGAGAGCTTCATCTTCCCGGACCTCGCCGACCGGCCGATCGGCAGCATCACTGCCCCGGAACTCCTCACCGTCCTCAAGAAGATCGAGGGCGATGACATGCAAGAATCCGCCCGTCGTGCCAAGCAAAGATGTGGGCAGGTGTTCCGACATGCAATAGGTCTCGGCTACGCCACCCGGGATATCACCCTCGATCTGAGGGGACTGCTAGAGGCCCCCGTCGTGACGCACCGCGCGGCCATCAAAGACCCTGCCAAGGTCGGCGCCCTCCTCCGAGCTCTCGACCGATATACCGGCCGAGAGGAGACCCGATTGGCGCTCAAGCTGGCACCGCTCGTGTTCCTCCGTCCCGGCGAGCTCCGCCGGGCCGAGTGGGCCCACATCGACTTCGAGGAAGCGCAGTGGCGGATCCCGCCCCACATTATGAAGATGCGCGAGCAGCACATTGTCCCGCTCAGCCGCCAGGCGCTGGACATCTTGCGCGAACTTTACGCGATCACAGGACACGGCCGGTACGTATTCCCCGGTCTCGGAAATCCCGACCGCCCGATGAGCGAGAACACGCTCAATAAGGCCCTGCGAATCCTCGGATACAGCGGTGATGAGATGACCGCACACGGTGATAGCCCGAGGGGTGGCTCAGACACCGACAAAGTTGCGAGGCTCCTGCGAGCGAATGTCATCAGGGCCCGCGTCGACGGGCGCACCACGAGGCCAGATATATTGTTTGCAGTCCGATCCTGAATCCAGAAGCGCAGACGCGCTTGCAACGCAGGGGGAGTCCATATATCGGGCTAGAGTCCCGGATCAAAATCGATGATCCGGCGGCGCTCCTCGGCGAGCCGTAGGAGAAGCGAGGCTGGTATCCAGTACTGTTCCCCGTCGCGGGCTGCATACCTCTTGATACCCGCAAGCACTCGGTACATCGCCATCGGCGCCATGGAGCCACAATTCTACGAGCTTCTACAGGAGAAGCTTGGCATTGCACCCGGCTCTCTCGGCAAGCAGTACGACCCGGCGGCCTGGTCCAAAGATCGGAACGTGCTGGCGGAAGTCTTCGTCAGCCGCACACGCGGGCAGTGGTGCGATATCCTCGAGGGCACCGACCTCTGCTTTGCGCCCGTGCTCACCACTGAGGAAGCTGCGGAGCATCCCCACAACCGCGCACGCGGGACCTTCGTGGGCATCGCTGGCCTTACCCTCCCCGCGCCAGCGCCGCGGTTATCGCGTACCCCGGCGACGCTCCAACCAAACATAGCGGATGCGGGCAGCGGGGGCGCTCAAGCGCTGCGAGACTGGGGCGTTGATCTTGAATGATCGGCAGCGACGCCGACTGCGCCATGAGGCAGATCCGTCCGGCGTGATCGCCCAGATTAGTTGATTGCAGGGGGCTTCACCACCTCCGTGGACGGAGTCGAGCACCCCTAGGTACACAGTCACGCCAATCAGACCGCGAGGGATACGGGGACCGGCATTGAAGGCTTAGCGCATGTCTTTCATACGGTACCATACCGTCCGCTGTTACACATTATGCTTGACACCACAGAAAGCTCTGCGCATACTTAGATACAGAACTATCGTTCTGTAGAAGCAGCAACACCGCGCACCAGTGGATCCCCTCTTGCGCCGAGAGGCCCCTCAGCCATGAAGACGTCCATCCCGTCGCACGTTCCGCCTCACCTCGTTCGCGATTACAACTACTTCGATATCCCGGCGGATCAAGATCTCCACGAACACTTTCGTCGTCTTCATGAGGGTCCGGACATCTTCTACACGCCGCATCACGGCGGGCACTGGGTCGTTACTCGATTCGACGACATCGCGCACGTGCTTTCGGACGACTCTGATTTTTCCGCACGCCATCAGACCATTCCCCATCCGCCGCTGCAGATTACGATGCTCGAGCACGACGGCGCTCTGCACGATGACTTTCGAGCTCTGCTCCAGCCTTATTTTTCTCCCAAAAGGATCGGCGATCTCGAAAGAGTCGCCACCGACCTGACGGTATCGCTGATCGAGGGTTTCTATCACCGTGGGGAGTGCGAGTTCACGTCCGAATTTGCGCTGCGCATGCCGATCATCATCGTGATGAATCTCTGTGAATTCCCTCGGGAGGACACGGCGTATCTGATCGGCATCACAGAGGACATCGTCCGCTCG
>JAKBCR010000250.1 GCA_021807675.1 Pseudomonadota bacterium | reverse complement strand
AATCAATATAATTGAGCGAGTGCTCAACATCGGGGGAATGCTCCGGCGGCGGGCGCGCGGACGATCTCTTCGGGAAAGAGAGCGGTGAACGATCCCGCCGCGCCCGTATCCCGGGCCGCTTCCTCACCCAAACAACAGCCGCGGTCATCGGAGAAGCGGCATCGAGAATTCTCGCCGGTAGAAGAGGATGCTGCATCATGAGGACCACCGGTAGCGCTCCCATTCATCATGTGTAAGCCGACAACATGTCTGCCAACGACAATCCAGTGTCCGCGCAATCCCGGAGCGCTCTTCGGGCAGCCGCCGAGTCGTGCTCCATCGGCTTAGAGCAGACTCAGGAAGATTGACTGCCCACTCAGGCTCGCATAGGCTGTGGTCTTCCGATTGGCCTTCGAGCCATTTGCGAAGGACGCCATGCCGGCATTCCACTGAAGCGCGCGACCATCCATGCGAATGGTTTGGAGGGCAGGTGACCATGAAAGTTGGGCTACATCTCGGATACCAGAACCTCCACGGTATTCCCGACCACGAATTCTTCAGGAAGGAGACGCAGCTCGGCATCGAAGCCGAGGCGATGGGTTTCGACTACGTCGGCCCCGTGGAACATCATTTCACCGACTACGCGGCATGTCCCGACCCCTTTCAGGCTCTGTCGTTCATCGCGGCAAGAACCAGGAAGATTCAGCTCATCAGCGCCGCGGTCATTCTTCCGTGGAACAACCCGCTGCGCGTCGTGGAGCAGGCGATCGAGCTCGACATATTGAGCGAGGGGCGTTATATCCTCGGCATGGGACGAGGCGCCGCGCGCCGCGAATTCAGATCCTTCGGTGTCGAGCTCAAGGACTCGCGGGAGATGTTCGACGAGGCCGCGAAGATCATCATGGACGGGGTCGACACGGGAATCGTCGAAGCCGATACCAAATGGTACAGGATCCCGCGCACGGAGGTCCGGCCGCGGCCCTTCAAATCCTTCAAGGACCGCACGGTCATGGTCACCATGTCACCGTCGTCCGTGGAAGTGGCGGCCGGATTCGGTGTTCAGGCGCTGAGGTTCTCCCAAGGGGACTGGAGAAACGCCCTGCCCGAGATCAACGGCTATCGCGACGCGTTCCAGCGGCTTCATCGAAGGACAGCACCGCCGTTCATCATCTCGGATTTCGTGCTGTGCTTCAAAGACAGGAAAACGGTCGCGGAAGTGTGCGACAAGTACTTCAGCCGCATGTTTGCCACCGTTCTCAATCATTACGAGGCCGGTAGCTCTCATTTCAAGGACTTGCCGTCCTATAAAGCATGGCTCCACATAGGCGAGGCATCGAAAGCGGCCGGCGGACCCGAAAAGGCCTACAGGGACTACATTGCGGGAAATCTCATCGGCACGCCCGAGGAGATCCTGGAGCACCACCAGGCTCGAAAGGAGCTGGTGGGCGAGTATCAGAGCCTCGCCAACTTCAGTTTCGGCGGCCTGCCGCACGAGCTGGTCCACGAGCAGCTGAAGCTCTTCGCGGACAAGGTGCTGCCCAAGCTGAAGGCGTGACGGGCCGAGGGAGGTGCCTGTCGAGGGCATCGAGGTCATGAAGCTCAATCTGTCCGTCGACGCGGTATTGTCCACCACTCGAGCCGTGCGGCGGCGACTCGACATAACCAAGCCCGTGCCGCGCGCTCTCATCGATGAATGCCTGGAGCTTTTTCCGGGCACTGCGCGAGCGCGGGCTCGGCTCGCTGTGGATGTCCGCCGCGACGCGACGCGAACGAGAGGCCGGCGGAATTCTCGGGATTCCGTACGACCGCCACACGCAGATAGGCTGGTTTCCCGTCGCATATGCGATCGGCACGGATTTCAAGAGAGCGTGGCGCAAGCCGGTGTCCGAGGTCCGCAGCCTCAATGGCTTCCGATCCGCGCCGCGCTCACGTCAGCCGTGCTTGGCGCTCAGCTGCGACGAGGCTTGCGGGAGACGGGCTTCGCGGAACCGCCGTCGCGCCGCCGTTTGCAAACGCCTTGCAGGAGAAGCCGGAACGTCATTTCCGTATACTCGTTGGCAAGCTGGTCCAGCTCCTTCGGATTCGGGTTCTTCGGCCGCCCCGGATTCAGGGTGAAGTAGACGAGCAGGCCACCGACCAAGAGGAACGTGAGCTGTTCGGTCGAGACGTCCTCGATGAGGCCCAGCTTCTTGGCGTCCTCGAGCGCATGGACGATCTCGTCGAAGATGGAGCCCGTGTAATTCTCGAGTACCCAGGCGTATCGGTCGGACTCCGAGCGTGCTTCCGCGGTGGTCATGACGAAGTGATCCGGCCAGCGGGCGGCGTGCCGGGCAAGCATTTGCAAAAGCGCGCGCAGCCGGTCGAGCGGCGCCAGGGCATGTGTCGCATGCCCGATCGCGAGCGCCTCCCGCCGCAATCCGCCCAGCGAATAGTCGACCGTTTCCCGCCAAAGGTTTTCCTTCGAGCCGAAATAATAGTGGATCAGCGTGGGGGCAACCTTTGCCATCCTCGCGATGGCGGGCATGGATGCGCCGCTGTACCCGTCGCGGGCGAAGGCCTTGAGCGCGGCCGCAAGAATTGCGTCCTTCGGACTGTTGGAAAGGAGCGTCGCCTGATCTTTACCACGAGACGGTGCGACGTCCCTCTTGGACGGCTTTGTCACATTCTTCTTCTGCGGTGACCGCGACTGGTTAACTCGTGGCGAGTATCGCTGAGATCGGCTTCGCTGCGCAAGCGAGATGACAGGGGAAGATGAGTGGCACCGGCGCACTGCACAAGGGCGTTGCGACCGTCCGACTTTCGTTGCAAAGCGATTTTGCGCCGGGCCGCCGGATGCCCACGCTTGGACTGCCGGTGGTTTGGCCACGGCTCGCCCGGTCTGGCGGAGCAGGCTGAAGGAGCTCACCCCGGACTAACCACCTCGCTTCCCCGCGTAGCCTACCCAACACGCGTGATCGCTCCTCGCCGTATGACGGGCGCAAGAGGCTCTCTTTCCGTCTCACGCTTGCTCATCCGGCTCTCGGCTACCTCGAACGATTCCGTTACGCGTCCGGCGGCACGTCCGCCGAAGCGGCCAACGTCGCAGGCGATACCGTATTGAGTGAACACTCAAGAGAATTGACTATCGGAGCAACCGCGGCTAGAGTGATGCCGCTGTCGAGATGACAGTCGTCGCCCCCGCGGGTGAGAGCCGCATCGGGTCGGCCACCTCGCAGCGAGCCGGATACCCGGCAATAAGTTGGAGTCGATGCCTCATGGCCATGAGCGAAGCGGAGCGGTTGTACACGGCTGCGGAGAGCTTCCTGCCGCGGATCCGCGAGATCGCACCGCGCATGCAGACCGAGCGCAGGCTGGACGATGCGCTCATCGAAGACATGGAGCGAGCGGGCCTGTTCTCGGTGATCGTGCCGAAGCGTTGGGGCGGATCGGGCCTCGGCCCCCACGAGGCGAACCGGCTCGCCGAGATGATCGGCAGCGCCGATACGTCGACCGGCTGGGTGTCCGCTTTCTACATGCTGCACAACTGGTTCCTTTGCAAGTTCGCGCCGGACGTTCAGGAGGAGCTCTATGCCGGACGCAACTCGGTGCGTGCGCCGGCCGTGTTCGGTCCTCCAGGAACCGCCGTGCGCGACAGCGGGGGCTATCGCGTCAGCGGCCGCTGGCCTTACGGTACCGGCGCATGGCATGGCTCCCACGCGCTCGTTCCCGCCATGGTCGGCGATGCGATGCATTGGTTCATCATGCGGCGCGCGGATGTCGAGCTCATCGACGATTGGCATATGGAAGCCATGTCGGCGACCGGCAGCGTCACCATTGCCGCAAGCAATGTCTTCGTTGCCGACGATTGGCACTGTGACATCAGGCGGCTGGTCAGCGCCGAAGGTTATCCCGGCGCGGGCTTTCACAACGAGCTCGTTTATCGGCTGCCGTTTACCGCGCTTCTGATGGTGTCACTCTCGCCATGCCTGGGCGGCCTGGACCGGGCGGTGGAGCTGGCACGCGAGAAGCTGCCACGCTCCATGCCCCTCGGTATTCCGCGCATCGAGCGCCCCGCGGCCCGAATCCGCTGGGCGGAGGCCTACGAGAAGGCGCGGGTACTGCGGCTGGTGCGCGACAATGTGACGGAGGAAGCGATTCGCGCCGGAACCGCCGGCGAGCAGCCCACGCCGCAGAGCGAGGCCGAGGCGCAATTGCACCTGGTCTTTTTCGTCCATGGCGCCAAGGACGCGCTGCGCCAACTGATCGACGGCCTGGGGTCGAGCACCTACCGCAGGAACGACCCGATATTTCGGATTACACAGGACGTGGGCGTGCTCGCCACGCATGCCCAGGGGCCCGATTATGACGTGGTGATGGATCGTCACGCGCGTGGGCTGCTCGGGTTGGGCGCCGAGCAAGGTGATCCACGAACCAAGCTGACATGAGGAAAGGAAGCGAACCGGCGTGAAGGGGATGCGGGTCGGTCAGATCGCCCGAAGCGCCGAATGCGGAGGCCGAGATGAACGTAGCGAGTGAGATGTCATTGCCGTTCCTGCCGGTCGATTCGCCCGACCTCACTGCCAATCCCTATCCCTACGTCGAGAGGGCGCGGGCGGAGCACCCGTGGCTCGCACGGTTTGCCGAAGGCTACATCGTCCACAGCTACAAGGCGGTCTCCGAGCTGCTGGCGGACGATGAGAATCTCCTCCCCGGCTTTGGCCCGGTCGTGGAGTTCTACTCCGTCCACGGCACCATGTGGGCGCGCTTCTGGGAGGACATGCTGCCGTCCGTATCGGGCGAGAAGCACAAGCGCCTGCGCGGGAGCGTCGCTCACGCCTTCACGCCCCGCCATGCCAATCAGGTGCGCCCGCTCATGCGGAAGGTCATCACGGAGTTGCTCGATGAATGGGCGCCGAAGGGCGCGTTTGATTTCGTCGAGTTCGCATCATTGTTTCCGATCAGCGTGATGTGCGGTCTGCTGGGCGTATCGACCGAGCACGTTCCCCGCATCCGATCGGCGCTGGAGACGCACATCCTCTCCCTCTCGCTCGATCCCGCGCTGAAGCAGCCGGCTCTCGCGGGGTGGGAAGTGATGTGGCGCTTCGCGGACGATGCCGTGAAGCAGCGTGAGGCGAGCGGGACGCTGGACAATGATTCTCTGCTGGATCGCATGATCCAGTCCAAGGACCGCGGCGATCTCGACGAGATCGAACTGCGCTTCATGCTGCTCGTCCTGATGCTCGCCGGCTTCGACACCTCGAGAAACATGCTCGGCTTCATCATGAAGACGCTGCTCGAGCGCCTGGACACGTACGCACGTTGCGCTGAGGAGAGGGAATACTGCGGCAAAGTCGTCGAGGAAGCGCTCAGGTATTACGGGATCGCCACGCCCTACCGCGTTGCCGCCAGGGACTTCACTTATCAGGATGTTCGGTTCCGCAGAGGCGAGGTGCTCGTCTGCGTCACCGCGCTTGCTGCCCAGGACGCATCGGTGTTTCCCGATCCTTCCACGTTCGACCCCGCGCGCGAGAACTCCCACCGCAACGTCGCGTTTGGCCGCGGCGCGCATATCTGTCTCGGACAGTTCCTGGCGAGAACCCAGCTGCAGGAGGGTCTGCACCTCATCGCACGACGACTGAAGAACCCGGTCCTCAGCGGCGCGATCGGATGGAAGCCGTTCATTGGCGCTTGGGGCCTGTCGAAGCTGCCTATCCGGTTCGAGGCGGCATGAGTCCGGTCGAGGAGCACTCGATGAGAGAGCCGGTATCGAGGGGAAATGGCCTGATCGAGCGGAACAAGGAGGTCGTGCTTCGTTTCCTCGAAGCGACTGGCCGGAACGATGCGCAGACCGTGGCGGCTTGCGTGGACCCTGATGGCGTCTCGGTGGCCAAGGGGACGTCGAAATTCAAGGGGCCGCGACGCTTCGGCCTGAATATCGCCGATACCATCGAGGCATTCAAAAAGATCATCCCCTCCGGGCTCAGATATCGGATCTGCTCCGTCACCGCGGAGGATGACCGCGTCGTGGTTCAGGCCGAAGGTGATGCCCTCACCCACGATGGG
>JAKBCR010000249.1 GCA_021807675.1 Pseudomonadota bacterium | reverse complement strand
ACGGCGATGAGCGCCGCTGCCAGATGACACCGTATGCGGAATGCGCCTTTCACTCGCAACATTCGTCTCCGCGACCGGCGTGTGACACCCTTGCGGAATGGATTCTACGCCAAGCTTGGAGCATGCGCCCGGACGCGACGAGCGGACCCGCGCGCCGGCCAGGAACTCTGCTGCCGGCTGGAGCTCCTGACGGCCGTTTCCACCGGGCGGGCGGCCCCCAGCCGGAAGCGACGCCGCGCTCTCGGCCGGGCTGAGCAGGATCTGCGCCCGGTAACTTTTGGCGGTAGCGGAGCAGTGGGCCCGCAGGGGCACGGTGTACAATCCTCCTGCACATGCGCCACGACACCCTGGTCGTTCTTCAGGTTTGCACCGACTACATCGCTGCGGATGTCCTGATCGGATACCTGAAGTCGGAAGCGATCCCGGCGGTCGCCCATAATCTGGCTCCCGTTCCCGGGCTGGAGCAGGGCACCGAGGTGCTGGTGCCCAGACCCTATTTGCCGCGCGCCCAGTGGCTGCTGCTGCAGCAACAGCCGAGTGACAGCGAGCTTGCGGAGCTGGCAATGGAGTCGGCGCCGGAATCGTCCGACGGATAGTGCGGATCCGACCGCTCGGGCCTGACGGAGCAGCCTACTGGTACGGATGAGAGCCTGCACTGGGCTCTTCCCTGGGCACACTGACGCGTGAGGCGCGTCACAGGGGGGTTCGGATCGGAGCCGACGGCCCGGAGGATCACCGTCAGAGTGAGCAACAAGAGATTCTGCCTGGGGCTCGTGTGCGTCGCGCTGGGGCTCACCGCCTGCGCCTCGACACCGCCCAAAGGCGGGGCGCCCCTCCACGGGTACTGTGTGAGGGGCCACGGATGCTATCGCGTTCTCGCCTTGGGTAACGGATATCGGGCGCGCGGGATCGCGTCGTGGTACGGCCTGCACGCCGCGGGCCGGCCGACGGCAAGCGGCGCGCCGTTCGACCCTTACGCAATGCGTATCGCGCAGAAGACTTTGCCGTTCGGCACGTGGGTGAGGATTCGCAACACGCGCAATGGCCGTGAAGCGGTGGCAATGGTGGACGACCGCGGCCCGTTCTACGGCGGACGCGTCCTTGACGCCACGCCCGCCGTCGCCCATGTGTTGGGTTTTTATCGCAGCGGCACTGCGCCCGTGGAGGTGACCGCCGTCCCGGTGGCCGACCTCAGTCGGGCTCAGCGCCAGGCGGCGCGAGCCGATGAGAGGAGCGCAGTCATGTATGCGCGCCGGCATCCCCACGAGATCCTCGCCGAAGCAGGGCGCTTCGCGATACGCGGAGTTTTTGATATCACTGCCACGGGTGTGAGGATTGGCGTGGGGCTGCTGAAGGGTGTGCTCGAGATGGGATTCGATGTCCTGAAGAGCTTGTGAGCGGCAACCAACGCCGGTCGCGAGAGCGTCAAATCTCACGTGCCCGGCAAGACGGATACCGCACAGGAAGCGGAGCCGGGAACGGAAGCTGCGGGCATGCGCTGCGCCATGAGGCAGCTCGTCAGGGAGATCCGGCCGGAGCGGATTCGGTTCCCGGCCGAGTGGCACCGGCCCGTCGAGACCGCGACGGCCCGGGATGTCGCGGACGAGAGGTGACCGCCGCGTGTCAGAGGATGGTATCGCCCACCCACCTCTGCCGCGTCACCCGAGGGAGACCTCCTGCGGCGGAGCGTCAGTCGGGCCTGGTGCCGCTCACGAGCATTTGAGGGTGAACCCGATGCGACCGTCAAGCTTTAAGCTCCACCGTCCAAGTCACCGGCGCATCGGGGATGAGAGAGGAGCGAACGCTGCAGTATTTGGTGACCGAGAGCTCGATCGCCCGCGTCGCTTTCTCGATCGTCGCTCCGGGCGCCGAGATGCGGAAATGCAACACCGCCGAGGCCAGACGGCGCGGGACCGCCTGGACCCGATTGGCCTCGACACGAACGTGCAGCGCTCGAGCCGGGGTGCGCTGCTTCTCCAGGATGGTTAGGACGTCGACTGCGGAACACGTCGCAATCGCCGCCAGCAGCATGTCGAAGGGACTCGGCGCACTGCGTGCATCGCCGTCGATGCGTGCCTTGGGTCCGTCCGGCCGGCCGGTCTCGAAATTGAGGCCATCGACCCATTCGACGTCGATCGGTGTGTGAGCAATGGTTTCTGTGGGTTGATCACGCATGGGACATCCGCCTACCTTTGCGAACATGAGAAGCTGGATCGACCGAGTGGCCGCCCAACCTCGATACGTCACGATCACAGTGAGGCCTGCGTAGGTAGCGGCGCCTGGCGCCTGCCAGCTCGAAAATGTTATTTGACATAATATAAAGATCGCCTCCAAGCCCATTCTTCGCCTCAAACTGAAGCATATGGACAGCCAAGCGTCCCAAGGAGGAAACTGCCAGCCCATCGGAGGAGCAGCAGCTGTCGGTTCCCCGCATTTTCCGGGAGTGGCTCATGTATCAGAAGCTTGCGGCAGAGTTCGTTGGCACGTTCTGGCTCGTCCTCGGAGGCTGCGGGAGCGCGGTGCTCGCTGCGGCCTTTCCCCATCTTGGCATCGGCTTCGCCGGCGTGGCGATCGCATTCGGGCTCACCGTACTCACCGGGATTTATGCCTTCGGCCCCATTTCCGGCGGGCATTTCAATCCCGCGGTTTCGGTCGGTTTGTGGGCCGGTGGGCGTTTCCCTGGCGGATACGTCATACCGTACGTCGTCTCTCAAGTGATCGGCGGGATCGTCGGCGCTGCCGTGCTCTATTTGATCGCCAGCGGCAAAGCGGGTTTCAGCCTCACGGGCGGCTTCGCCGCGAACGGATACGGCGCTCACTCGCCGGGCGGATATTCGATGCTGTCCTGCGCGGTCTGCGAGCTCGTGATGACGTTCATGTTCGTGATCGTCATTCTCGGGTCCACGCACAAGCGCGCACCCGTCGGCTTCGCCGGCATCGCAATCGGGCTCGCGCTCACGCTCATCCATCTGATCAGCATCCCCGTGACCAATACGTCGGTGAATCCGGCACGCAGCACCGGACCCGCCGTGTTCGTGGGCGGCTGGGCGATCGCGCAGCTCTGGTTTTTCTGGATCTTCCCGCTGGTCGGCGGCGCCGTGGCTGGCCTCGTTTACCGATTTCTATTCGAGGCCGCTTCAGCCGAGCCCCCGATCAGCGGACGAGCGGTTCCATTCTCCGGTGAATCGAGCCGCACCACCTGATCTCGCCTGGATGAGCCCCGGGGGGTAACGACTCTAATCCGCCGCACAATAATTCAGTCCGCGGCTTGGTTCGCTATTCCACCGTCACGCTCTTGGCAAGATTGCGCGGCTGATCCACATCGGTGCCCTTGAGGATGGCGACATGGTAGGCGAGGAGCTGGAGGGGGACGGTGTAGACGGCAGGCGCCTGGAAGTACGTCACGTGCTTGGGCATCTCGATCACCGTGACGCCGTCGCTCGGCTGAATGCCGGACTCCGGATCGGCGAATACGATGAGCTCGCCGCCGCGGGCGCGGACTTCCATCAGGTTGGATTTCAGCTTCTCCAGTAGGTCGTTGTTCGGGGCGACGGCGATGACCGGCATGTCGGCATCGACGAGGGCGAGCGGCCCGTGCTTGAGCTCGCCGGCGGGATAGCTTTCGGCGTGGATATAGGAGATTTCCTTGAGTTTCAGGGCTCCTTCCATGGCGATGGGGTACAGGGCGCCACGGCCGAGGAAGAGGGTGTGGTGCTTGTCGGCGAAGCGCTCGGCAAGGCGGTGGATCACCGGGTCCAGGGCGAGGGTCCTCTCGATGAGCGACGGCAGCTCCACCAGGCGCGTGATGAGGCCGTGCTCTCGCTCCGCATCCGCTCCGTGGTGGCGCGCGAGCGCAACGACCAGCATCGAGAGCGCGGCAAGCTGCGTGGTGAACGCCTTGGTCGAGGCGACCCCGATCTCGGGGCCGGCGCGCGTCAGCATGACGAGCTCTGATTCCCGCACCAGGGAGCTCTCCGGCACGTTGCAAACGGCGAGAGTCGAGAGGTAGCCGGATTGCTTCGCGAGGCGCAGTGCAGCCAGCGTATCGGCGGTCTCACCGGACTGCGAGATGGTGACGAAAAGGGAGTTCGGGGGCACCAGGGGATTGCGATAGCGGTATTCGCTCGCGATGTCCACGGCGCAGGGAATGCGGCAGATCTGCTCGATGAAGTAGCGGACCGTCGCGGCCGCGTGGAAGCTCGTTCCGCACGCCACGATGTGCACGCTCGCGGTGCGCTTGAATATTTCCGCCGCCGCCGGGCCGAAGGCAGCCTCGAGCAGGCGACCGTTGGCGACGCGCTCCTGAAGCGTGTCGGCGATCGCGCGCGGCTGCTCGTGGATTTCCTTCAACATGAAGTGGCGGTACTGCCCCTTCTCCGCTGCATCGGCGTTGAGCTCGCTCTCGCGCACCGGCCGCTCGATCGTGTCGCCGTTGCCATCGATGATGCGCACCGACTTGCGCCGGATCTCGGCGACGTCCCCTTCCTCGAGGAACATGAACCGTCGAGTCACCGGCAGCAGGGCGGCGACATCGGAGGCGACGAAGTTCTCCTCCACGCCGAGCCCGATGACGACGGGACAACCCTGGCGCGCAGCAATCATGCGGTCCGGCTCCTTCTCGCTGACGACGGCCAGCGCGTACGCGCCCTCCAACTCCGCCACTGTGGCGCGTACCGCCTTGAACAGATCCCCGAGCGTCTCCAGGTGATGATGGATGCGGTGCGCAACCACCTCGGTGTCGGTTTCCGAGGCGAACCTGTAGCCGCGACGCTCAAGGTCGGCACGCAGCTCCTCATGGTTCTCGATGATGCCGTTGTGGACGATCGCCAGCCCATCGAGGGAGACATGCGGATGCGCATTGCGCTCGCTCGGCACTCCGTGCGTCGCCCAGCGGGTGTGGGCGATCCCGAGACTGCCGGTGGCTGGAGTGCGCTCCAGCGCTTCCTGCAGCATCCGCACCTTGCCCACGGTGCGCAGACGGGCAAGCTCGCCGGAACCGTTGAGGACGGCAATTCCCGCGGAGTCGTAGCCCCTGTACTCGAGGCGCCGCAAGCCTTCCATGAGGATGGGGACGATATTGCGTTCCGCGATGGCGCCGACGATTCCGCACATGATGGCGAGGCCCTGGATCTGCTCGGGACGCCAGTTTGCCTGAATTCCAGGCCGGACGAACGCCCTGCCCACCAGCGGGAACGAAGGCCTGGCCGGGCATACCAGCCGCTCCATAAGACCAACTATCCCCTGGAAAATTCCTCGAGGCTTGGATGAGCTTCCTGCTGTGGCTGCTCCTCGGCGTCGTCATCGGCTGCCTCGGCAGTTTTATCATGCGGCCGAAGGCCGACGGGGGAGCACTGCTGAGTGCCACCGCCGGCATCGCCGGTGCCCTGCTTGCGGGGAGGCTGCTCGCGCCGCTCGTTGCCGCAGCGCCGGGCCAGGGCTTCTTCAGCCTGAGCGCCGTCCTGGTGTCGCTTCTGGGCGCCATCGTCCTGGTCGGGCTGGTGAATCTGCTGCGGCGCGGCCGGATTCGCTAGCGCGCCTTGCCCTCGAGCGTTGCACGGAATCGTTGCGGCAACTCGCTAGCGCTTGCGCCGCCAGTCGCGCCAGTACTGTCCGAAACGCGATTCGAAGTCCACCGGGCTCTCCTGGAACAGCCTGTGTCCGAGGACCATGGCCTTGTCCCGCAGCTCAGTGCGGTAGTCATCGAGCAGCCGGATGAGCGCCCGTCGCTCGGATTTTCCAAAGGTATCCCCGAGCTCGATCACCTGGTCGCGGAGCACCGAGAGATCGTGGTCGTCACCGAGATAGTCCGCGAGCTGATGGGCTTGATCGGCCAGCTCCCCGATCATCCCGGGCCAGAGCGGCTCGAGCAGCTGCAGCTGGTGCCACAGGTACTTGGTCTGCTTGCGCCACTCGTGCAGCTTCGGCGGCGTGCGGTCGGCTTGCGCCGCCGCCAGCCCCTTGCGAGCCTTGCCGTAGACCCGCTTCAGGCCAGCGCCCAATACCTCCCAGCCACCGCCTCCCGTATGCCAGCGGGCGGCGCGATGATGCACT
>JAKBCR010000248.1 GCA_021807675.1 Pseudomonadota bacterium | reverse complement strand
CACAGTGCGAGCCGGATTGGAGCAGGCCGCTCACGGCGATACCTCGCCGCAAAGCTGGTGCGACAGATTTTGCGCAGCATGGAGGAGGGCATTCTGCATGGCAGGCAGACCGCCTCGTTTCAGGCCGTTCCCGATGCTGACCGCTACGAGCGCGTGGCTCAACTTGGTCCGCGTGCTCCATACGGGCGCCGACACGACGGTGACGCCGGAAATATAGTGGCCTTCATCCACGGCAAGTCCCCGAGTGCGCGTCTGCTCGACCTGGTCTTTCCATTCATGGAACGTGGGCGGGTGGTCCCAGCGCAACGTCTCGAACCGGGACGCCAGCGCCTCTTCCGAGTGGTCTCCGAACGCCGCGATGCACCGCCCCGTGGCGCTGATCAGGGCAGGGAAGCGGCTGCCGATTTGGGTGCTCAGCTGGAAGCTGTGCTCCGACTGGGAAACGGCCACCACCACGATGTGCTCGAGACCGACGATCTGCACGCCGAGCGCCGTGACGTCGAAGGTGCCGGCAATCCGATCGACCAGCGGCTGACACAGATCGTTGAACCGGTTCCGCCGCAGCCAATGGCGCGCCAGCGTCAGAATGCCAGCCTCGAGGGAATAGCGCTTCGTGTCGGGATCGAAAGAGACGAGCTCTTCGGCCGCGAGCGCCCGCAGCACGTGAAGGCAGGTGCTCGGCACGATTCCGAGCGCACGCGCGATCGCCTGCACGCCGAGGGCCGAATCGCTCTTGCCGAGCAGGCGCAGGACGGCCGCCGCCCGCGAGATGGCGGGCGCCTTGCTGGCGGCCACGGCCCGGGCGAGCTCGCGGTCGGGTCGCAGAGAGATTTTGCGGGGGCTGCTCAAGCGAGAGCCTGCGCGTCGACTGCTCTGATCGAGATCGGGACTGCCCCCATCCTCGGCATTCCGTGATGCGGATCGTTATCGTCGTTCCAATCGAGCAGCTGGTTGACATTGGCGCCGTCGCGACGGGGGTCATAAGGCACCCCCGGCCTGGCACCGAAGCCATGGCTCATCGCCACGACCCCCGGGCGCATTTTGTCATCGGGCTCCACGAACCCGATGATCGAGCCGTAACGCGAGCTGATTGCGACCATGCTTCCGGCGACCAGAGATAACTGGTGCAGGTCGTCCGGATGCATGAACGCGGGATTGTAGGTAACTTTGGCCGTCGCTACGGGACGAATTCCGGAGCTGTTGCTGGTCTGCATCCGGCGGGAGATGAGAAGGAACGGATACTCTGTACTGGTCTTTCGACGTGCCAATATCTCTTCTGCGCGAATGCCGCGCAGCTCTTGCATCATGTCCTCATCCGCCAGTTGCAGCGTGGCCGTACATTCAATATCCCGCGGGCGCACGATTTCGCGGGCGTCCTCGAACAGGGCGCCATGCGGAAATTGCTTGACACGCGAGAGTGGAATCGCGGAATCATGGCACATGAGTTCGTAAAGGTCGTCGGTCGTGGGTTCTCGCGTCATATCGATCTTGGGTGGGGGGACGCCGGCGCACGCATTGTCGAAGACTTCGAGCGCGAGCCCCAGCCTTTGCGCGACTCGGTAGTAAATCTGCCACGCCTCCAAGAGATCCGATCCGGGCGGAGGTTCTACGGTCGCCGGCTGATACATGGCGTAAGGCTCGGTCCAGGCATATCCCGGATGAACCGTGCCGCAGACTTCACCGAGATGCGTGATCGCCGGAATCTCGAGCTGACTTTTTGTCGCAATAACGTAATGGGCTAGCGCGGAGGTGGCCGTCAGCTCGAGGTCGTGAATCACGAAAAGATCGAGTGCGCTCAGCGCCTCAATCGTGCGGCTCTGCTGCGGCCACGTGTACATGGCGCCGGCATGCAGAAAAAGCGAGCGGATCCGATCCTTCCCGTTCGAAAGCATGAGTTCCGGAAGCGCCGCGGTAGGCATTCCCGCCACCGTCTGCTGGAGTCCACGCACGGATGTGCGCAACCCAAATCCCCAGGCGGGCGTTGGCGCCACCGGTTGCGCCTTCCAGGTGCCGCGCGGCCGCAGAACACGGGGACGCGATACCCGAGCGCCTTCCCGCGCCCAGAACCCGCGTAATGTCTGGATACAGAGTGCCAAATAGTTCGACAAAGTGCCGCGCGTCGCAAAGCTCGGCCCTACGCCCAGGGCGGTATCGCCGGTGTTGGCCTCCACGAGAAGGCGTGCGGCTCTCGTGAGGTCATTTGCGTCGACGCCAGCCCGAGCGGCCACATAGTCGGGCGTGAAATCGCGCGTGGCCTCTTTGAGGGATTCAACGCCTCGTGCATTCTGCTGGATGAAGTCCGCGTCAATTCCATCCATCGCGATGATCAAGTGTATCAAACCCGCAAGCACGGTGGGATCCTCACCCGGAATCAACTGCAGGTGGACCGCCGCCCGTCGAGCCGTTTCCGTGCGGCGCGGATCGATGACAATCAGCTGCATGCCTCCCTTGGTGAGCGACTTCAGCTGTTGCGCGGGATTCTGAGGAAAATGCTGTTTGGAGACGACGGGATTGCCGCCGACGACGAGAAACACCTCGCATTCCTTCGGGTGAATCCGGCCACCCGCCCACCCACCGTGCAGAGCGAGGGCCATGTGGCCGCCGGGCTGATCGATGGTCGCAGCCGAGAACATCATCGGCGATCCAATTGCCTTCAAGAACGTGACCATCATGCTGGAAGCGGCCCACTGTTCCTGCACAGCACCGCCAAGGTAGGCGGCAACGGCCTGCGGTCCATGGGCATCTATGATGAGTCCCAGACGGTCCGTCACCTCCTCGACGAGTTGTTCGCTGGAGATCGGAACATGGCGTCCGTCGGGCAATCGCTTCAGGCTATGCAAAAGGCGGTTTGCGCGCGCATGCTGTTGAGGGATCGCGCGCCCTTTGGGGCAGATATATCCGTTGTAGAGTGGAGCTTCGCGGTCACCTTCCACTCTCAGAACCTTGCCCTGGTCGATCGTGACCAAAATAGGGCAGGTCGCCGCGCAGTTTCGACACATGGACGCTCGGACTTGCATCGCTATCTCCCGGCGGGTCGGCTCATGGACGGAGCCGCTTTAACGGGGCAGTTATTCAATATATGCAATAACGTTCTATATTTGCAATAGCCTGCGGCATGTGGCACATTGACTCGGCCCGATGAGAGCGCACCACCGGACCCCATGCCTAAGCTGACAGACTACACCCGCTACGCGGACGCGCAGCAGTTCGCCAATTCCCGGGCGCTGTGGGAGCTTTTCGATGGCAACCGCGAACGACTCAACATCGCGCACGAGTGCATCATCCGTCACGCGGATGGCTGCGGCCGAACGGCGGTACGGGTCGCGCATGCCGATGGCACCGACGAGATTCTGAGCTTCGATGAGATCGCCGCCGGCTCCGCGCGCTTCGCGCACTGGCTGCAAGCGAACGGCATCCGTCCCGGTGACCGGATCGCATTCATGCTGCAGCCGTCGCTGCCTTTTTATCTGAGCCTCTTTGGCGCGATGCTCGCCGGGGCGATCAGCGTGCCCCTGTTCACGCTCTTCGGGCCTGATGGCCTGCGACTGCGGGTCGATGACTGCAAGCCGAAGCTCCTCATCACGAGCGCTGACAAGCTCGAGATGGCGGGCGAAATCGAGGGGCTGCGAGTCGTCGTCGCCGATGCCGGCCTGCTCGAGGAGATCCGGCGATTTCCGCAGACCTTCGAAGTGGCGACCCGCGCCGATGATCTGGCATGTTTCCAGTACACGTCGGGGACGACCCGCGAGCTTCCGGCCGCGGTGAAGCACACGCATCGCGCGCTCGTCACCCTCATGTTCGCGGCGCTCTACGGTACCGGCATTCGGCCGGGCGACGAGTTCTTCTGTCCGTCATCGCCGGCCTGGGGACATGGCCTCTGGCACGGTACGCTCGCGCCGCTCGGGCTCGGCGTCACGACGGGTACCTTCTCCGGCCGGTTCGATGCGGTGCGGCTCATGAAGGCCCTGCAGGACTACCGGATCACCAACCTGTCGGCGGCGGCCACGCACTATAGAATGATGAAGAACTCGGGCAAGGCCGGGGACTTCAAATTCTCCATCAAGAAGCTCTCCTACACGGGTGAGCCGATCGATCCGGCGACACTCGAGTTCATCGACCGGATCTTCCACGTCCCCGCCTGCAGCATGTACGGCACCACCGAGATCGGCGTCGTGCTGGTGAACTATCCCGGCTCTAGCGATTACCTCGTCAAGCCGGGCTCGTTGGGCAAGGCCGTACCGGGACTGAAACTTCAGGTGCAGAATCCCGATGGCACCCAGGCGGCGCCGGGCGTCATCGGCGAGCTGATGGTCTGGCGGCGCGACCGGTGGGAGACCACCAAGGACCTCGCGAGGATGGACGAGGATGGCTACTTCTATCACGCCGGACGTGCGGATGACGTCATCATCTCCGCCGGCTGGACAATGAGCGCCGTCGAGATCGAGAACACCGTGCTCAAGCATCCCGACGTCAAGGAGGTCGCCGTCATCGGCGTGCCCGATGCGACGCGCGGACAGGTCGCAAAGGCGTTCGTCGTCAGCGATCGCCCGCCGTCCGAGGAATTTGTCGACGAGTTGAAGACTTTCACTCGCGAGCGCCTGAGCCAGCATGAATTTCCCCGCCAGATCGCCTTCGTGAGCGAGCTGCCGAAGACGCCGGCGGGAAAGGTTCACCGCAAGGTGCTGCGCGACCGCGAAGCCGCCGCAGCCGCGGCGAGTGCCTGATCGAGCAATCTGAATTCTGATTCCGGAGTAAATGCATGTCGACCGTGATGAAGCCTGCCGGTAACCGCTTTCCCAAGATCACGGAGGAGGGGCTCGATGATCTGCGCAAGCGCATCGGAGTACCCATCACCGATACGGTCGAGCCGTGGAACTACGAGGCGACGCGTGATGCGATCCGCCACTACGCGCACGGCATCGGCGATGACAATCCGCTCTGGAGCGATCCGGCCTATGCGAAGCAGACGCGCTTCGGCACCATCGTGGCCTTGCCGAGCTTTCTCTTCTCCACCAGCCGCATCGTGTCCGGTTACTGCGGCGGGCTCTCGGGCGTGCATGCCATGTGGGCGGGGGCGGACTGGATGTGGAACAAGCCCGTGCTGCGCAACGATGCCATCACGACGCAGGCGCATCTGAAGGACCTCATCGAGCACAAGACGAGCTTCGCGGGCCGCTCGTTCCAGCAGATCTATCACACCGAGTTCTTCAATCAGAGCGGCGACAAGGTGGCGGAGTGCGACTCCTGGGTCTTCCGCACCGATCGTGACGAGGCGCGCGAGCGCGGCACGAAGTACAAGGAAGCGCGCGGCCGCGTGGAGCCCTTTACCGACCAGCAGCTCGCTGACTTCTACAAGCTCTACCAGGCCGAGGAGATTCGCGGCGCGAAGCCACGGTACTGGGAGGACGTCAAGGAGGGCGAGGCGGTGCAGCGCATGATGAAGGGCCCGATGACGGTCACCGGTTTCATCTGCTATGCGCAGGGCTGGGGCGGCCTCTATATCCGTGCCAACAAGATCGCCTGGAAAATGCAGTCCAAGCACCCCGGCCTGGGCATCAAGAACCGCTTCAACGTGCCCGATTGCCCGGAGCGCGTCCACTGGGATGAGGCGTTCGCGCTCGAGGTCGGCGCGCCCGGCGCCTACGATTACGGCCCGGAGCGCTGCTCCTGGCTCACACACCACGTCACCAACTGGATGGGCGATGACGGCTTCCTCAGGCAGAGCAAGTGCCAGCTGCGCCGCCACAATCCGGATGGCGATGTCATCTTCATCGATGGCTCGGTGACGCGTAAGTTCGTGGAGCAGGGCAGGCATCTGGTCGAGATCAGCCAGAAGGCCGTCACACACCGCAACGAGCTGTCTGCGACCGGTACGGCAGTCGTAGAATTGCCGAGCCGATCTCAGAGCCGCTGACCTGACATGAAGCGGCACGAACGCGTGGCAGGCACACGGGCGAGGCGGTGCCTTTCAGTGAAGCACCGCGCGGAGCGAAGCGCTAGTTCCCCATCGTCCGAGTCGACCCCGACATCATGAAGCGATGCGAGGGCATTACGCAGGCACAGGGAGGTGT
>JAKBCR010000247.1 GCA_021807675.1 Pseudomonadota bacterium | reverse complement strand
GTCGCGTCAAGGCGATGGACGAGACTCCGGTCAAGGCTGGCCGCAAGGAGCGCGGCAAGATGCGCACCGCCTACTTCTGGCCCGTGTACGGTGGGCACAATGAGGTGTGCTTCCCGTACTTCCCCTCGCGCGAAGCGGCCAACGTGTACACGGCGCTCGGGGAGCATCCGGGCTCGGACAAAGTGCTGTTGACCGACGGCTATGCCGCCTACGCCAGCTACGCCAAGAAGGTGGGCATCACCCACGCTCTGTGCTGGACGCATGCGCGCCGGGAGATCTTCGAGGCCGAGTCGGCCGACCCCGAGGGCGTGCGCGAAGGGCTGCGTCGCATCGGTGTGCTTTACGACATCGAGGACGATATCCGCGAGCGCAATCTCACCGGAGAAGCCAAGCGGCTGCATCGCCTGACGCACAGCAAGCCGCACGTCGAGGCGTTCTTCGACTGGGTGGACCGAACGCTCGAGGCGAACGGCTTGCGTCCGAAGACCCCGTTCATCAACGCACTGCATTACGCACGCGAACGGCGAGCCGGGCTCGAAGTGTTCCTGAGCGACCCCGACGTGTCGCTCGATACGAATCACCTCGAGCGCGCACTGCGAGTGATCCCAATGGGCAGGAAAAATTGGAATTTTTGCTGGACCGAGCTCGGCGCTAAGCATGTCGGCATCGTCCAGTCGCTGATCGTGACCTGTCGGCTGCACGACATCGACGTCTACACCTACCTCGTCGACGTCCTGCAGCGCGTCGCAGAGCACCCTGCATCCCGAGTCGCCGAGCTTACTCCGAGACTGTGGAAGCGCCACTTCGCCGCGAACCCGTTGCGCTCAGCTTTGCACGCTCGAGTCGCATAGACCACACGCCGCGTAATTACCGCTTACTCTGTACGGGCTATCGGATGAGGCGCTGGAGTACCAGGTGAGCGACCGGCTGACCTTCATGCGGTTTCTGGGCATTGATCTGGCTGGCACGGTGCCGGATGCGAAGACCGTATGGCTGTTTCGGGAACGGCTGCGCGAGGGGAAGGTCTTCGATCGGCTGTTTGAGCAGTTTCACCGTGCCCTGGCGGCCCAGGGGCTCAAGCTCAACAGTGGATAGATCGTGGATGCAAGCTTTGTGCAGGCCCCGAGGCAGAGAAATACCCGGGAGGAGAACGAGACGATCAAGGACGGGGCGATACCGAAGGAGTGGACGAAGAACGCGGCGAAGCGGCGCCAGAAGGACGTCGATGCGCGCTGGGCGAAGAAGAACGATGAGGACCACTACGGGTACAAGACTCATGTCAGTGTGGATCGCAAGACGAAGCTGGTGCTCGAGGAACGAGCGACGGCGGCCAACGTCCATGACAGCCAGGTTTTTGACGAGTTGCTCGGGGCGCCCGAGCCGCGAGGGCCGGATGTGTGGGCCGATAGCGCGTACCGAAGTGCCGAGCAGGAACAGCGCTTGAAGCGCCAAGGGTTTCGCAGCCATGTCCATGAGCGCGCCTATCGGGGTCGGCCACTCACCCCAGCACAGCAGCGGGAAAATCGCAGGAAGTCGCGCGTGCGCGTGCGGGTCGAGCACGTCTTTGCGGCCATGACGCAGATGGGTGGCATGACGGTGCGGACCATCGGGATCGAGCGGATGCGGGTCTGGTCGACGATGAAGGCGCTGAGCTACAACCTCAAACGTCTCGAGGTGCTGATCCGGTTGCGCAAGATTCCGATCGACGGGATAGGTGTGCCTGCTTGATGGACAACGGCACAATGGAGGCAACGGAGCGCCTCCACAGAGTCACAGAAACGGCGAATTGCAGGACGAATTGCCCGGTTTATCGATTCGGCCGCTAATTTTCCTCATTTTCAGCCCACATGACACTGGCGGCAACCGATTGATAGAGGTTCCGTCAAACTATTTGAGGGAGAAAACGGTGCGACCCTCAACGAGCGTGAACAGAAATCCCGTGGTATCGCATCAAAAACTGTGGCTGCTCTCAGTTCTGCGAGGGACTGGGGGCGCAATTCCCCCGGTCTACTCTCCACAGTTTGGATACTCTCAAAAGAACGCCAATACCCTGCTGACGTCACCGATTCCCCGACAAGGTGTTTCCCAGATCCTTAGAAGCTGGATTTACCTGCTCTTTTCCACAATAACGACAAAACTTCGCGTTTCTCTCGATGGCCTCAGCGCAGAAGAAACATTCCTTCATCCCGCCGTGGAGTTTTTGCTTATGTAACCCCTCGTAATTTACTTTTTTCATCAAGAGCAAGGGGAAGGCCACCAAGAAAAATAGTCCTCCCAAGAAAAATTCTTCCCAAAATGAATACCCTTTTTTACGGGCGACCAGTCCATTAACAAGTCCAAGGATGATAAATATAGTTATATAAACCTCATATTTATCAATTGCGTTGAGAATATTGTTAGTTTCATAAAGCGCAACATCTAGCCAATTCTTTTGGGGAGTACGTTTTGGCGAAACGTTTTGAGCAGCTCGCGGAATAGTACTCTGAGAGAGTTTTGCAGTCGACAAGGCCACGCCCATGATCACCCATTGTCTTGCGTACGCTACTCTATTCAAAAACGTTCGAGACAACTCAAGTTCTGTTTTTCCATTCTTGTCTACAATCCTCATTGGTCCACGCACAACTTTCGTACGATCATATCCACTTGCAGATGCTCTGGCATAGATAGTGCCATCAATTTCACGATCTCCTCTTCTTGAGAGGTGCTTTATTCTAATAACTACGACTTTTGCGTTTCCTACGGGAAAATACGCATCTATTATCTTCTGCGCGACTTCTACAAGTTTTCTATCCAAACCAGGAGCCAATGTGTTGGATAACGCATGGCCAATGGCAGGAGCGCATGCTGCCAGTACAAATTCCAAGAGTAGAATGAATAGAAGGTTTCTGTTTTTTGTGTTCATCGCCGAATCCCGGATTTTCCGATATTGACGTGTCACGGATTCTACTGCGATATCAGCCTCGGGGCACAGCGGAGGCGCCTAGCCTCAATTGGCCGAGTCCTGTTCGTCAGCGGCCGTCTTCCGCTGGTGGGCCGGTGTTCCGAAGCCCAGAGCGGGAGGGGTGATCCCCTGCGCGGTGCCGTCGGTTTCCGGTCAGCGTGAAGTCAGGCAGGGATATCGCCGACGAGGGGCGGTAGTCATCCATCCATCCAGTGGCGCAGCGGAATTCTCACGGGGATCGAGATCAGGGCCCATAACGCTCAGGATGACTCTGGCGGGCTATCGGGTGGGCCCCGTGTCCCAGGAGTCGAGGCCGCACCCCTCGCAAAACTGCTTGGGCAATTGGGGATCCAGTGTGAACGGTATGGGCGTCGGGAAGGGAGCGCCCGCACTCAAGGATCGCCTGGGGTTCGGCAAGCATCCGCACGAGGTCGGCGGGGTAGTGGTAGATGTTGCGCAGCGCGTGCACCTCGAATGCTGTCCGTCCCGGGGTCATCCATCCAGGTCTCGATCCGGGGAGATCGACGCTCAGAGCGCCGCTCACTCGGTCAGGATACGGGCGGGGGCCCTTGGGAGGGAGGCGTTTGGCCTCGCCACACGGATTGTGCCGCCTCGGCCCCGGTTACAGTTATGCAGGAGTCAGCCAAGGCCGCCGCAGAGGCGGCGGCGGATTCCTCGGCCCGGATGAGAATCCACCGGCGGGTGCGGGTCGTCACACAGACGCCGTGAGCGTCGAGGTGAACGCCGACTGTTCGGCGGCGAGTGACAGTCACCACCGCCCGTCGGGTCAGGGCTGTCTCAGCCTCGCGGATCTCACGCACGGTTTCAGCATCATCGCTCGCTCGCGCGAGGAGCAGCTCGACGAGATCCGCTGGCGGCGTGTCGGCGTCGACCGGCACTCCGTGCTCGGCAACGAGCCGGCGGAGCTGACGTTCCGCCTGCGCCTGCCCGGCCTTCACTTCGACGTGGACTTCGGGATCGGGGTGGGGGAACTCCCGCTTCTCGGTCACGGTGGCGAGCCGCGCGCCCGCCGCCGCGGCGACTCGATGGAAGGCCGCGTAGTCGCCGGCCCGCGCGTGTTTCGCGAGGGCGCGAATTTCGGTGGGGGCATCCTTGGGAAGTTTCCGGCGCATCTCATCCCACAGCCCCAGCAATCCCTTCGCTCCGCAAATCTGGTAGCCACGGATGCCCCACGTGCTCCGCCAGGCATCGTTGCCGTCGAGCTCGTCCCCGGTGATGCAGCGACTCATTTTGCCGTCCGCGCACGCGGTAGTCTTGGCCGCATAGGCCATGCAATACTTGCCGACGGCGGCGATATCCCGCGCGCGCTCAATGCGCACGGCCGGGCCGGCGGCGCCGAAGCAGTCGGTCAAGATCGCGGTGACCTCGGCGATGCGGCTCTCAGGCAGGAACAAGGGCATGTGCCAATGCGTGCAGGCGTCCGCGTGCGGCTCGGCGTAACGGAACGCGAGCCAATAAATCCTCGCCTTCGCAAACCTCGCCCGGGCGCGTGCCCAACACTTCGCCAGGTGGGCTTGAGAGGCGCGTGGGAGCGAACCGTCCCATTTCGACGTGCCGAACTTCGGTGCGGGGTGGAAATTCGAGGGGCAAGTCAGGGTCGTGAAATAGGGGTAAAGACCACGCTCGGTGGCGAGCTTCGTCAAGCCGCTCGTTACCGCAAGGTGCTTGGCGCGCTTCTGTAGGGAGGTGCGCACCACCTTGGTGAGCGGGATGGCCTCGCCGGTCTCGAGGTCTACGATGAAGCTCGTATCCTTCCACTCTGCCTCTTGCTCGAGCTGTTCGCGACGGTCATGCCGCGCTCGGCGCGACGCATATTTGGCCTGTTGACCTCGGGAGCCGACGCGACCGCGCCACAACGCCTCGGCCTCGCGCGCCTGGCGCACGCACCGCCGCATGTTCCGGCGTTCGGCCCGAATCGCCTCAGTGGAATCGACCGTGGCCCGCTCGCTGGGTTCGCGCCCATAGCGCAGTTTGAAACTCTGGGTCCATGCCTTGCGCTGGCGGAGCCACCACAGCATCCGTCCTTGCGCGGCGCAAGAGATGTCCTCACGGTCCCAGTCCCGATGTTCCCATCCCCAGGCGGTGACTCCCGTGCGCATGATGCCGGCGAGGCGGCGCTGCGCTGCCCACTCGGCCTCGCGGGTCTCGGCGGATTGCTCGCCCAGGCCAGCGGGGATCTCGGCCGACCATTCCGTTTCTGCCCGCCACTGCTGATCGCTGGCCGGTCCCTGACCGTGCTCATCACGGGAGAGTGCCGCGTATTCGTCCCACGCCGAATCTGATAGAGTACGACCGTCGTCGTAGCCCACGACGGTGGGATCACCTACTACGACGCGCGCACGCGGAGGCCGGTTTGGGGTTGCTGCTTCGCCCCAACCGGCCTTACTTTCTTGCGCCCACGGGCGCATGACGGTCCGCCTACGTGGCGAGCCGCATCATCAGCAACAATTCAGATTGTGCGGACACATACGGCCCTTCGCCGTGCATGCACGGCGATTAGACCGGTGAGAGTCCGCATTGCAGCAAGTCCTAACGGGCCGATGCGTTCGGCTTTTTCCACCCTGCTGGGCTGCACTCCGGGGAGGTCTGGGACGCAATGCCCTTGGTTCAACCCGGATGAGATTTCCCTATCACCAACGGTGTTTGGATGCCTCGATTCGTCGGCGGCCACAACTCCACGTCACCAGACTCATAGAGTTGGACACGACTGCGTGCGATTCCCATCCTCCTGCGGTACCTCAGTCCCTATGAAAGGCTTCGCACACGACGCGCCGGCGGCTGCTTCACATCTCCGACGCGGCCCGGAGCATACCGAGCGTTGCGTAAACCGTAGCGTCGACGGCGGTGGCGTGTCAAGCATGCGCAATGGCCGATGCCGCGCTACGATGCCCGTTGTAATGTTCGCCGGTTCGATGGTTGGCCGTGGAGATCGAGAATTACGCACTGGCTACGCACAGAAGCGCACGTGACTCGGAAAAATGCACAATTTGTGGCGGTCACCCTCTCCGCCAGTTCAGTGTTTCTGGGTGTCGCGTGCTGAAGCGAAAACGAATAAAAACAAGTACTTCGGAACATCCTGCGACACTGTGCGACATCCCGCGCTATTGGTGAATCCCTCCTCGT
>JAKBCR010000246.1 GCA_021807675.1 Pseudomonadota bacterium | reverse complement strand
GTCCGGGGAGATAGCGACTCCGGAAACCAAGGCGTATGAGACGTTTGCTCACTGTGAAGGCCGGGCCACCCGCAAGGGTGGAGCAATCCCGGGATGATACTGGAGTGTGCGAACGAGCGGCCGACGCAGCATCGCTGCGCCGAGTCGGAAGGGTCACGACGAGGCCCGATGATGAACGCCGAAGCGGGTGGCACCGCGGCGGCGATACCCGATACGCTGATCGCGTATCGGCCGAGCCCCGAGTCCGTCTACATGCATCATCCTGGGTGGCACCAGGGCGATGACGGCGGACAAGGGATCGACGGAAATCTGGGTTGGCACCCTGATCAACCGTCTGTGCGGATATAGGAGGAAACGTCGATCAATCGCTGAGTGCGGGCAGTTGCCCAAATATTCACTCGGCCATTCCAAGCCGGCGGCGCAACCGCCGCCGGCTTTTTGGCGTGGGCGGTTTCGCGCTCGTGCGGTTGCGAAGCCTGATTGCGTATTCCACACGACCATCGTGAACAGGGTTTCCACGGGATGGTGAACACGATTCCACGGCAACATGAACAGCGTTCCTCGGGAACGTGAACACTTTGACGCCGCGTGTGGCGTGGCATTCTCGATCGTGGCGGAAGGAGCCGGCGGCTGGAGATTGATCGGCGGCTCGACCGCGTCGCCGTGGGGTTGGGGGAGCGAGGTCGACGCCGAACGAGAGGGTCTCCATGTCGAAGTTGAAGCAACTGATCGCCCTTCAGGCGAGCGACCTGAGCGTGCGGGCGATGGCCCGGGCGCTCGGGCTCTCGGTCGGGGCAGTCTCGAAGTACCTGCGAGCGGTCCGCGCGGCGGGGGTCGACCCCGACGAGGCCGAGACGCTGCCGGAGAACGAGTTCGAGCAGCGGGTATTTGGCCCGGCGCCGCCCGGCAAGCCGCCGAAGCTGGTGCCGCCGGATCACCCCTGGGTGCACACCGAGCTCAAGCGCCAGCGGCATGTGACGCTGCTACTGCCCGCCGTACAGAGCCTGTTCCTCGAGGAGCGGATCGCGATGCTGATCGACCGCGAGCGGCTCTACCGCGACAACCAGCGCCGCACACGCCTCCTGCGCGGAGCGCGCCTAAAGGTCGCGCAGGCCTCCATCGTCGACATCAACTATAAGGCCGCCCGCGAGCTCGACAAGCGCCAGATCGCCCAGCTCGCCAGCGGCAAGTGGATCCGCCGCACCCAGAACCTGCTCATCACCGGCGCGACCGGCTCGGGCAAGACGTGGATCGCCTGCGCGCTCGCTCAGCAGACGTGCCGCCAGGGGCACTCGGTGCTCTACTGGCGGATGCCGCGCTGCCGGTGGACACCTGACATTCCTACCTCGGAGAACCCACCCTGGCCGACCCGATCCTCGATCGTCTGGTGCACCAGAGCCACCGCGTCGATCTGAAGCTACCGGGCGTGTCGATGCGCAAAAGCCGGGCAACGATGGATGGGCACCGGAGCTTCTCCCCGGCCGGACGGCCGGAGAGACCGCACGGCGGTCTTCGCCGATGAGCGAGAGAGATACCAAAGGCCCGTAATCGATGCTGCCACGGCTTTCGGCTTAACGGATCGTCAACACGTGACGCAGAAACTGATCTCCAGCTTCCGGCTCCACGCACTGTTCACCATCGCGTGGATTGACTATTCACGATCGCCGGAATGCGCCGCCTGATAGGAAGTCCGGATAAACCTCTTCTCTCTACTATCTGGACGCACGTGCTTTCACGCATTCGTAATGTAACGTAACGTTTTAAACAAGGAGAATCAAATGGCCCAAAAAGCAGTCGCCACGCCGACAGCAGTTGCGGAAGCAGTTGAGAAGCTCATGCAAGCCGGCCTAAATCCCACGGTTGCGCAAGTCAGAGACGCGGTCGGGGGCGGTTCCTACACCACGATACATAGGTACCTGTCCCAGATACTCGCAGATCGAGGCAATTCGCATACGACTGCCACCGATATGCCGCCCGATTTGGCCGAGATCGCGCATCGGGCTGCGGTGTCGATCTACTCAGCAATCCAGAAGGCCGCAGACGGCCGAGTCGAAATTATCGAGCACGATGCAGCTTTGCGTATCAAGCGCGCGGACCGTACCCGGCTCGAGGCGGAACTCGAAGTCGAAAACCTCGAGCACCAAACATCTGAGCTGATAGATCAGCTGGATCACGTCCGTGCCGCTCTACAGGACGCCTCGGCGCGCGCGGAAAGGACCGAGGGAAAGGCAGCAGCGACCTCTTCCGAGCTTCAGCGCGTTCGTGAAGAACTGGCCCAGGCGCACACAGTAATCGAGCTTGTGCAGAAGGAGGAGGCACGCCTGCGCGCAGAACTGGGATGCACGCAGGATAAGTGTGCGACATCCGCTCCCGAAATAGCCTGCTCGGATCAGCCGAAAGAGAGGCCCCGCCGAACAGCTCAGCGCGGACGACCCAGCGAACCCGTCACTTGATGTGCGAGTTCGCGGCGAAATGCCGGTAAGAAGTCGCCAGGCTTCGAATAGGAAGGAAGGGCTGCATCCGCTTATCGAGTTTCCGACCGCAAGGCGACATGCAGCCCACCCCATGCGCTCACTGAGCCGGAAGGGGCCCATAATATAGCGACCTCGATTTCAGCGTCTTTCATCGGACCACGCATGGCCTCAATGCGCGGCGCGCGCAGAGCCCCACGGAGCTCGCGGTCGAGAAAAACTCGAGCAATCTGTACTGTAACGGCGTTCCGGGCGGCTCGGATACGATTTTCGTGGACTGGTCTGAACGGTCAAGAGCGGGCGTTCTCGATAGCAAACAAGGCGGACATTCATCACTAACTCACATGTTCGCGCGTGCAACTTACAAAACTTCGGACAACAAACGCGTACTCTTTGTCAGCTTCACATTCCTGACGAATCTGCTCCTCGAGGACCATGCGAATTGCCGCGTTCGTTGTCCGTGATAGCTGATCCATTAGGGTCTCGATCTGTTCGAGTCGCTCCATCCGACGCTCAACGAGTTCACCTCGATTCAAGTCGAGGCGGCGCTCGGTTACAAGACCTCGGTCGCTTGTCGGAATGCGCATGACCATTGGCCCATAGGCCGCCAGGTGTTGCTCTGGCTCGTCTTGATAAGGATTGAGAAGTGGGATTTCCTCGTTATGATACGCTCTCTTTTTATTGTTACACACCCCGCATGCGTAGGTCAGATTCGCATAGTCAAATCGAAGGTCGTCGCGATGGTGCTTCGACAGTATGTGTTCAATGTCGCCGTAATCGACGTGGGAAACTTTGCTCTCGCAATATGCGCACTTATCGGCGGTCTCCTGTCGCAATAACGCCTTCACATCTGGGTGGTTGTACCCATTTGCCACAGAGTCCGGAATCTCTCCGCCCTGCGCTAATAGCTCGGCATACCGCTCGGCGCGACTCGCAAGCCTTTCAGCCACATGAGCAGGGACCTGCAGCTTAGTGAGGCGAATCACGAAGCTGAGTCCTTCTGGTCAGCCAAGCGTGCGATCGTCTGCGGTGCATGCTTGGCGAGCCCAAGCGCAGACATATCTCGGCGCAGTTCTGCTACTGTCTCATTGGTAAAAGATCGGTCTGCGTACTTTCTTACGATGCCCTGTAGCTCATTCTCGACCCAGACCGGCATCGTATAATCGACGCCCAGCACCTCCCGCAAAATCTCGTTTGCTGACCCTGCCCGGTTGACAGTATCAAGAAGTGTGCTGTTGACCTTTCCGGTCTCGTCATAGTCAAGCACATAAACATTAGATTTCGGAACCGAACCAACAATGAAAGGGCTATGAGTCGCCACTATGAATTGCACCGTCGGAAATGCCTCTATCAAGTCCGCAAGGACGCGGCGCTGCGATTCCGGATGCAGATGATTCTCTGGTTCATCCAGGGTCACAACGAACTGCAGTCCCGCTGGCTGGTACATAAAGACTTGCCACGCGAGATCTATAACGGCTGCGGCACCGCCTGAGACAGCATCAAAAGAGAACGTTCCGGTATCAGTTTCAAGTACAATTTCTGGAACCCTGACCAGCAACCTCCTAAATCCGAGCTTAGGAGGCAGCATCCTCTGCAGAACAGTCTGAAAGTCCTGGAAGATGCGTGCCGACTCCGGATCGGCTTCAACAGCCACATTGCCATAGCCGAACGTAGCCAACGCTATCAGCGTCTCCTTCATGTAATACTGTGGAGTCCATTGCGTATGCCCGCCCTGAAATCTTGTGCGGATTAGGTTCAGATACTGTTGATACGCCTCATTCCTACGACGCGGACCAGTTGGGATACTCTGGACCTGCTGGTAACTGTAGGTGGCGCGGTGTGAGGGAATATGCAGCCCGTCCGCCTGTTGCTGGTGTAGTACGCGAATTTCGTAAAGTGACGCTGCGCTATCTGTCGGAACAGACAGCTCTGCGGACGCCCCATTACAGTATGTAATGGACCCAATCTGGCGTTGTGGTCCAACTGGCGGTGGTGGCGATCTCTCAGTTTTGGCCTCAAGCAGTCCTTCCTCTTCCGCCTCCCAATAATCCGTTGAGTATGACAGGCGAGTACCGCTACCGCCGAACCGGGGCGTGCTGACAAACTGACTCTGCCACCCGAAATGGCGGCTTATAAGGTTCAAGAGCGTTGTTTTGCCGGCGCCATTCGCGCCCGTAAGCACCGTCAATCGCGGGTGAAAATCAACATCTAGTCGGCGAAATTGTCGCCACCCATAGAGGGTAAGGTTCCTGAACATGGCGTCATTACTTCTCTTACTGACCGGCTGATCACTATCCGCTATGGCATGATACTACGTAGCCATGGTCGGGCCTACTCAGTGCATAATCATGCTCAGAACGTCCGCCGCCACCGGCGCAGGCTCGCAACATTTATAGTGATCTCGAGTCGGCTTGGAGCGGATCGCGCCCGTGTCCACCTGCGCCAACTCTCATAGATGCTGCTCCCTCGGGCTCAATTGCGGCCATGCAAGTCCCGAGTCGATATCCGGATGTCGCGGCTCCCCGGGCACCGAGCCGTGCTCGTCGCGCAATTCATCGATCGCGTTCAGACAACCACGAGCGACGTCAGCCTCTGGCGCATCTGCCGCGGGTTCCAGGATCGAGGGAAGGAGCGGCGTGGTTTGTGCGGACCATTCCCCGAGCGGGACAAAGACCGCAACACTGTCCCCTCAAGTATCGCTTCTGCCGCCTGCACAAGCGTGGTCGTCTTCCCGGTCCCAGGCGGAGCCACTACGGTCACGTGATTGAACGTAGTGATTGCGGCCGCGAGACCCATCGGCCTGAATGGATGATCATCATCGCTATCGAGCAAGGACAGGTTCAGCGCCACGGCGAACGCCGGGGTCTATAGGGCTCTCTTGAAAGCGGCAACATCGGCTTGGGCAGCCGCGCGCACTCGCGCGGTGACGCCAGCGAGGGTTTCCTCGGCGGAGAGCCCAAGCTGGCGAAGTGTCGCAAGGTTATTCGCATCGAGCGCGTCTGGCGATATTGGCTGAACCGTGCGCTCGAGCGCGAGGATCGCCCGCGCGAGGCCCCCTCCCGCTTCCTTTGCCGCAAGAGCTCTACCGTGAAATGCTCCTCGTCGGCATCGATCTGGCCGCCCGTGAATCGCATAGCACCAGATACCATTCCTCTCGTGCCGGCGCTCTTCGGGACTAAAGCTCGCGTCGTAACGCGGACCACCCGGTGCCGCGGCCGTGATGTGCGCCGCGATTCCAACATCGACCACTGCGTCATCGCCGAGAGCCGCACCCTCTGTGGGAAGCCTGCAGGTGGGCACCGAGCAGACGTTTCCAGCCCGCGAGGCAAGCTTTCTGCGGGTTCGCGGCGAAAAGTCATCCCTGTTGCGCGCGGACATACTCAGCGAGGGTACGCGCGGCGGCACTTACCGGATAAAAGCACAAACCCGGAACCGACCAGCACCAAAATCCTGCCCCCTTATCTGCCCCCTCGATCGTAAAGAACGAGATCGCCGCGGAGTCAGGGAGTCTCTCAAAAAGCCCATTTTCCCAGTATTTTTATTGGTCGGAGCGCCGAGATTTGAACTCGGGACCCCTTGCACCCCATGCAAGTGCGCTACCAGACTGCGCCACGCTCCGACGAAAGGCTTTTGTTCTTC
>JAKBCR010000245.1 GCA_021807675.1 Pseudomonadota bacterium | reverse complement strand
ATGATCGCCATGGAAAGTCTCCTTCGCTTGGGTTCTCGGGGCCGCCCCGTGCGGCCTCGATGGCGGTCCTGGGGCCGGGAGGCGATCGACCCGCACCGCGTGCGGCCGCAGCGCAGCGGAGGACGGCGCGGCGAGACTTTCTTGCCTCGCGAGGAATGGGCGCAGCCCAGGGGAAGAAAGTCGCAGCGGCGCCGTTGCGGGCAGCCGATCGGGGCGCAGCCCGCACCTCCTGGTCAAATCCGCCCATCGAGAGGCCGGACGGGCAGCCACGCACCCCAAGCAGGGAGGAGACGGTGGCGAGCCGCTGCGGGGCTCATCAAGGTGTCACGATGGCACTGTGGCGGGAGGCCTCACGTCAGCACGGTGGCGCGCATGGTCCTGGCCCCGGGGTGGCAGGGCGCGGTCAGACGGGAGTTGGTGGCGACAGCGATCGCGTTTGCGCCAGACCAGCAAGGCTCGGGCGGATGGGGCGCGCTCGGCTCTGAACGGCGTCCTCAGGGGTGATCAGCGGGCCGGACCATGGTCCTCAGCCGGGGCGAAACGGGTTTGCAATCCGCAGCCGGTCCTGGATGACGATGCCGTCATGCATGTCCTCGGACCAGAGCGTGTCGCACTTGGCGTGGAGCGCGGAGGCGGCGATCATCGCGTCATAGATCGAAAGGTCGTAACGCTCGGCGAGCGCCAGCCCGGTCTCGTGGATTTCCACCGTGATCGGCTGGACCGGAAGCAGGGCGCGGATCATGGACAGAAACACGTGGGTCTCGGGCCAGGTCATGCGCATCTTGCGGCGCGCCACGTTGGCAAGCTCGTTCAGCACCTGCACGCTGATCGTGCCGCCGTCGGCGATGACTTTCTCCGCCTGCCCCGCCTTCACCGGATCGCCCGACGCCACATAGACCAGGACGTTGGTGTCGATGAAGCTACCGGGCATTCGCCTCGTCCCGGTCGAACTTGAAGTCGACCGGCAGGCGTCCGCGGAAAGATCGGAGGCGCTCTAGCAGCTCGTTCCGCCCAGGCTTGCGGGCGACGGCGAAGGCCCGCGCGTCGGCAACGTGGATTTCAATCTCGTCGCCTTCCTTGAGTTCCAGCGCCTCGACGACGACGGCAGGGAGGCGGACGGCAAGGCTATTGCCCCATTTGGCGACTTGCATGGCATCCTCCGTGGAGATACATCGACATTAATGTATATCTTAAGGCTGCCTCTATCAAGGGAGGCGGGCCTTTGCGTTGCCCAATCTTCCACCCGCCCCCGAAAGCCGGGGCCTGTCGTCAGGCGGACGATCGGCAATTCTTGACCCTTGGCTGAAGATCAGAGACCGTACCGTGAACTTCTGCCTCGCGCCCAAACCGGTTGTCCATCTGATTGTCGCTACTCGTCCAAAGCGGTCGCTCGACCCCGCACGGTTCGGGGCTGTTATAGTCGGCATCGACACTTGACTGGCCGGCCCGTGCATAGCGGGCGCAGGTCGCTTCAATCGGCGATGCGGCAGCGACTGAAATGCCAATTTCTTCGTTCGGTCTCGTCGTCCCTCAACCGCCGGCGCCGCGCCGTCCCATCCCCGCTCGCTTCGGCCGCATGCGCCGCAAGGCCGTCGCGTCTCGCTATCGGCCGCCTACGCGCGAGACCATCGCCTTCATGGAGAAATGCCGGTCACAGACCATAGCCCAATCGGGCGGCACCCAACCTACCCTGGCGGTCTGCCTCGCGCACGCTAGATCAGCGCGGCATCGGCTATTCGCGGGAAGAGCCGACCTGGTATGACGCTGACCGGTTCGTCCTCTCCGACTTCTGGCGGCCGGATCACCGCGTCACCATCGAGCTCGACCGCACACAGCACCAAGCTCGAACTGCTCCGCGATCTCGAGAAATCGCACATCATTTTCAGCAGCCGTGGGTTCCGGACGATCCGTTTTACCAACCGCGAGGCCATGCGGCCTGGTTTGCGCGATCGAATAATCGTGAAAATATGGATAATTCCGGGGCAAGCAATGTGATGAAGACGCTGACACGCCGCATCCCAAAGACCAGCACCTATGACGAACCCGAGCTCGCCCCGATAAGTCCGCGGGCGTATTCGAGGATCGTTCCGACTCGCATGTCTCTTCTTTGATGTTTATTAGGAAGATTTCCTAGCCACTCTACAATCTCATCCTCGATCGTGGGGAATTTCCTGGTGCGGTAGTTGTACCTGTTCAGGAAGAAACTGCGGATGCCACTGCGAGATATCTCTCCGTCTGGCTTTCGATTAAGCATGCGCGTAAGCGGATGACGCGGCTTGTCCGGATGCGACAACAGAAAGCGGATCAAATCCTGACCGGTTGTCGGTGCTGCAAGGCGACATAAATCCGTCGCAATGTATTTTGTAACTCGCGTGAAGAGCATGTGATCGGCAAACGTCAGATCGGCCACCGGATTGGGTGCAGGTAATCCAAAGTCCCGTTCAACCGTCGCACGAAAATCACTTACATTATCAAACTCCCGCCTTACCCGGTCGCGGTCTATAGAGCTATGGACGAAGGCATTGCGGACCAAGCGGTAATATTCAAAGATCTCGTATCGCTCCCTTCGGATTCGGATGTAATTGGTGGCGAAGCCGCCTGAGATGCTGTCCAGCGTGTATTTGAGCCGCGGCTCCCCGTCGCCCCGCTGCCGCCAAGTACGACCCATGTGAAGTTGGTCGCGGCGAAAGCTCTCGAGGAACGCCTCGGCCTGCTGGCACGTCCCGACGATCAGCAGTTGTGTGAGATGGGCTGGCACGCTTGGGAAATCCACAAAGTGTGTCGAGACGCGGTAGTGAACAGCCAGGTCGCGAACGAACTGCTGCGGATCTTCGAGCTTGGCGGCGGCGTCGATGAAATGCTCAGATGCCAACGTCTGCGCCGCTGCCAGGCCATCCATGGCGCCCAGATCCTTGATCAGAGCCCGATAGCTATCAAACAGAAACGGGATGTCGACGCGCGGCGTAAGCGTGAGCGGCAGCGGCTCAGGTGGAATCATGGCGATCACGAACTGTACGTTTGCAGGGAGAATGACCTTTAGGGCACACCCGGTCTAACCAGTCGCGGGTGGTTGTGGGTATCAGGGGAGGTGGGAGCCGCAAGCCGACGCCGGGCCGACATTCGTCGGGGTCTCCAAAGCCATAATCCGGTTCCCCGCTGAACCGCTTGCGGAGCGCGGCCCTTGACGTCGCCGAGCACCGTGGCACCCATAATCCTCTACCGGACGGCTGCGCCAGCCGCCGATGTTGCGCGACCTCTGGCTAGGCGGCAGCGGCACGCCTCTTCGTAGGCTGCTCGAAAAAACTTGGTCAGTTGACCATTCTTCTTTGGCACTGATGCTTCATGTTCGGCGACGACAGTCCCGACATCCGAGTCACCCAAGGCGCCATCATAGATTAGCCATCCGAGCAGGTGCGGGGTCGTATGAGCTGGACCGGCATCGACATCAGGGGCCTTTGCCCTAGCCTTCTGGTCGTCTGTCATGAAGCCAATACGCATCTTGCGCGCCAGCGCGAGTGCCGCGATTTCGCCACCTCCCAACCGGCCGATAGCGGGCATGTTCGCGACCGCCTGCAGATCGGCGAGGCTCACGGACTGGCTGGAAAATCCCTGATTCCTCTGGAGGCGATCTCTGAATTTGGCCTGCAACTCGAGTTCGCTTGCTTCGGGGTTGGTTCGTGGTCGCTCAAGCGCCTCATAGCGGACATAATCCGCAACGACGAACCAGCGCTGTTTGGCGAGAGCAGCGGAAACTAACCTCGCGGACGATAAGACGTTCCAGATTGCGCAAGTGTCAATGGCGTTGAACTGCACGAAGGTTCTTACATCAACCCTCACGGTAAATGCTCCGGCCGAACAGCTGCGCTATCTCGTGAACGCCGGCCGCACTGCTCAGGAGCATTTCGCAAAGCAACCCGAACGATATCAGGTCCCGCGAAAAGCCCTCGAAACACAGGTGGACATATTCAACGCTGATTCCGCGCTCGAGCAATAAGCGTCGTCGACTGAGTAAGGTCTGATTGGTTACGCCCTCAAGCTCAGGATCTGGCGGTTCCGGCGGACGGGGCGCAGATCGTAGCTCTTCGCGCTTCTCCCTGGTGATCAATTTTGCCGCGACAAGTGCTGTCAGCAGTGCCGGAACGCTGACGCGAAACCGCTCCGCCCAATCGGACACCACCTTCGGTTCGCTCCACCGAGAGCCGACAGATGACAGGATCGCGGGCGGCATCAGGAAATCGGACGCGAAGGTGTTTGCTCGCAGTTCGATGAGATCGTTGCTGTTCCATTCGCCGACGGTCGATAGAACGATTGGCTTGCCGTCCATCAGACCATGGCCCCATTCGTGAGCGGCGCTAAACCGTTGCCGCGCCATGCCTTCGGCGAGGTTTACGAGCACGCACGGTCCAGCCTCGGGATGGCGCATGAAGAGGCCGGAGATGTTCGAGTTCTCCAGCCGGCGGCGAAACACCTTGAATCCCATGCTGCGCATGGACCCGAAGACGTCGCGGATCACCTCGTTGTCTTTGAGACCTAAATGGTGCCGCAGCGCAGCGGCGCATTTCTGACCATGGCCTTTTAGGAAGTTTCCGGTCGGCCGGAACTCAAATCCCGGATGGGAAGCGTGGCGGCCCAAGTCGCGCTCAAGGCTAGCCTGGCAGCGGCAGAGATACACGAACTCCGAAATCGCGACGCGATCCGCCGGTGACAGATCGTTGCCGTTGGTTCGAAATAGGAACTCAACGTCGGCGTCTGGATCGGTCGCGTCGTCGGTCAGAAAGTAGCGGAAATTCTTCTTGAACCGATCCGCGAGGATCAGAACTTCGTCGCCGGTCGGCTCCGCGTCGCCATCCTCCAGCACGGCAAGCCGGTCGGCTCCGATGCCCGAGCTGAGGGCAAGCGCCTCTCGGTCCTGACCAAAAGCGGCCCGGATGGTGGCGAGCTTGCGGCCGAAAGCTCTGGCGGTGAAAGCCATGGTGGTTCAAAAATGCCGTGTTACGAGGGTCTTAGAGCATAATCTGGTCCAAGATGCGAGTCAGACGGTCGGTCTGGCGTCATTTTCCGATATCATCCTAAGGGCAATCGGCGCGTGATATGATCCAGGTGGATATGACCCCCGATATGAAGCGGGCGATCTTCGAGGCGCACGACTGCTACCTCGCCCAGATCAACCAGCGTGTGGTCTCCGAATTTCAGGACATGAAGGGCGATGCGGATAGATATATTGAGGCAGGGTGGAGCTTACGCGCCACCTCCCCCGAAGCGCCAAACGGGGATGCCGAGAACTCGGGCCTTGTCAGCGAGGTTCTCGCAGATGCCGGAGCCGGGGAAGACGATCACCCCGATCGGCATCACCGCGAGCATCCGGTCATTGCGCTTGAACGGTGCGGCCTTGTTGTGGCGGGCCCATTCCGGCTTGAACGCGATCTGCGTGACCTCGCGGGTATCGGCCCAGCAGGCGGCGATGCGTTCGGCCCCGCGCGGGCTGCCGCCGTGCAGCAGCACCATGTCGGTGTGCTTGCGATGCACCCGGTCCAGCACCGCCCAGATGCGCTCGTGGTCGTTGAAGTCTACTCCGCCGGCGAAGGCGATCCGCGGTCCGGCGGGCAACAGCACCTCGGTCTCGGCGCGGCGCTTGGCGGCGATGAAGTCGCGGCTGTCGATCATCGAAGCGGTCAGGGCGCGGTGGTTGACCATCGATCCCGCGCGCGGGCGCCAGGCCGAGCCGGTGTGGTGTTCGAACAGCTCGGCAGCGTGGTCCCGGAGAAGCTCGAAGGCGTTGCGACGCTCGATCAACGTCAGCCCCTCGGCGATCAGGAGTTCCAGCTCGACCGAGCGGATTTCTGAGCCGTCCTGTTCCTGCTGGCTGCGGCGCTGCCGGTCCTCGTTGGCGTCGAGTTCGCGCTGCACGCGGTCCACCGTGCGGTGGAAGAGATTGACCTGCGACCAGAGCAGATCGGCGAGGTCGGGTTCCATGCGCGTCTCGGAAAGGGTGGAGACCAGGGCGTCGAAGATGTCGGCCAGCGCGCCCTCGAGCCGTCCGACCTCGGGCAGCGGCCGTGGGTCCGGGTCGTCCTGGAAGGGGCGATGCCCGTAGAGCTGCAACTCGTCGAGCAGGCGGGCAGTCGGGGATGCGGCGTGAGCTGGCTCGGCGTCGTCGT
>JAKBCR010000244.1 GCA_021807675.1 Pseudomonadota bacterium | reverse complement strand
CGGTCGCCCGCGATTGTAATGTTCGACCCAAGTTCTCAATACGGTGCGCAGGTGCGACTCGGAGAGCGGCACCAGCCAGTCGAGACATTCTCTGCGCAGTGTCCCGATCACGCGCTCGCAGATGGCATTCATCTTGGGGCAGTGAGGGGCCGACCTGAGTACCCTGATGCCGAGCGCCCGAAAGGATTGATCGAGCTCGTGGGAGAAGATGCTGTCACGGTCATGCAGCAGGAACTGATACCGGTGATCCGGACCGACTACCTCGCGCAGTTGCTGCAGCGTCCAGGCGGCCGTCGGATGAGCTGTGACGTTGCAGTGAACCAGGCGGCGGCTTCCATGCTCGATGACCACGAACACGTACAGCATGCGGAAGCTGGCTGTGACGGCGAGACAGAAATCACAGGCGAGGATTCCCTGGGCATGCAGGCGCAGGAACGTCGACCAGCGCAGGTCCCCTCGGGGGCGGCCCGCCGGGCGGCGAGGCATGTATTTGCGCACGGTGCGGGGGGAGACCTGAAGATCCAGCTTCAATAGCAACTCGTTGGCGATGCGTTCCTCGCCCCAGCGGGGATTCTCAAGAGCCATGCGCCGAATGAGGCGTTGCAGTTCCGCTGGAATGGCCGGTCTGCCTGGCCGGGACTTCAGCCGCCACAGCAGCTTCCACGCGCTGCGGTGCCAGCGAAGCAACGATTCCGGACGCACGATGACCAGTGCGCTCCGCCAGGCGAAGAGCCTGGATAGCAGAACCAGTCGAAGTCGGGTGATCGGATCGATTCGGTGCGGCCGAACGCCTCGCTCGATGTATAGAGCAAGTTGCCGGCGAAGGAACAGATTCTCTGCTTTGATCGACCGATTCGAACGCACCGTCAATCGTAGCCACTGCAGAGCATCACACATCAGGGCGAGGAGGGCGGTGACGCCGGGGAGCATGGCAGGATCGTGCCATACCAGCGACTGACCGTCACTGTCTTGACCGTCGGCATCCGTGCGCCGAATAATTGCGGACTACAGGGGTCAATTTCCGAGGCTTTTATCTGTTTTATTCTCGTTGCCATTTCAGAATCTCCATCCCTGGAAAGATGAGCGTGACTGCGATTTCCGCGTCTTTTGCCGTAATAAAACTCCTCAAAGTTTCGTGGATCAATGTAACAGTAAACATAGTAATCGCGGGATTCGGATTTAACGTGTTTATTGTCATTCATGACTGTCTTTCCTTTTAAATAAGCACGAGAAGCCGCGGATATCAGTTCACGGCCAAATTTTGCACCTCTGCCCTACATGAGGTCTACCTGCATAGCTGCTCTATGATGCTGGCATATTTCGGCCGGAGAGGATGACGCCCCAGCTGGTCTGCATGACTGAACTCAGCGTGACTTGCCTGACCGCATTGATGTACTGTGGCGCTCCACGCTGTAATGAGACCGACACCCACCGCTTAAGAGGCGGGCGCTGAGGCAGCATTAAACGCCTGAAGAGCCAGGCCACGCGCCTGTTTGCATCCACCATCACGGCGGTCTATCAAGACAGCCACAAAACAGCCATGGCAGGCTTCTGGATCGCCGACAATGCAACGCTGTGGTGGGAAGGGGTGTTACTACGCAGGTGCCTAGACGTACGCTCAGGTTGCTCGTCTGCAGCGCGATCAGCTGCTTCAACTTCGACATGGAGACCCTCTCGTTCGGCATCGACCCCGCTCCCCAGGACAAAAAAGTCCCAAGGCTACGCGGTCGGCCTTCCGATCAATCTCCAGCCGCCGGCTCCCCCCCTCGCCACGATGGTGAATGCCTTTCCACGATCGTGAAAACCGCGCCACGCGGGACGCCAAAACGTTCACCATCGCTTGGAACGCTGTTCACCATCGCGTGGAATACGCAAGAGGCCAGCAATCCGGCGACGCCGGCCACGATACCCGTTGCGTCCGGACAACGGGTGACCAGCGTGTAGAGGGCCGGCTCAGCGGACGTGAAGGCTTCGCGGGATAGTGCTTGCAGTGTTGACATGACGCGCCATCAGGACCTGGGCCGTGCGCTCTTGGGGTCGTACAGAGGTCGCAGGGACGCGCGCGCGGCCACCCGATCATTGCCAATGAGAAGCTCGAATTTTCCGGTTCGGATGAACTCTTCCGTCACTCCATCGTCGCTCGCGATATATCCGAGTCCGACGGCACCGCCGAGCGTGTGGCCGTACATGCCCGATGTGATGAAGCCCACGCGCATACCGTTACGCAGGATTGGCTCATTGTGGTAAAGCAGCGGCACGGGATCCTCCAGCAGGAACTGCGCCAATCGTCTCTTCAGTGGGTTCTCGCGGGCGCGCAGAAGCGTCTCCCGCCCGATGAAGCCCCCCGGCTTGTCCCAGGCGCAGGTGAATCCGAGTCCCGCCTGGAGGGGGTTGTCGTCCGGACCCACATCGTGCGACCAGTCGCGGTACGCCTTCTCGATGCGGAGCGAATTGAGCGCGTGATAACCACAGTGTTGGAGGTCGTATCGCTTGCCTGCCTCGATGATGGTCTCGTACACGCCGATCGTGAACGGGACCGGGATGTAGAGCTCCCAGCCCAGCTCGCCGACGTAGGTCAGCCGCAGGGCGAGCGCGCTCTGATAGCCGATCTGCACCTCACGCGCGGTTCCAAAACCAAACCCCTCGTTGGTCCAATCTCCTGAAGCGATGCTCGCCAGCAGCTCTCGCGAGCGCGGTCCCTGGACATTGATCATGGACCAGGCATCGGAGACATCAGTCACTACGCAATGAAGCTGCGGATCGATGTGATCTGTGAGCCAACCCTTCACATGTGTCGCAGTGAAGGCAGCCGTGACGATGAAAAAGCAATCGTCGCGCAGCCGGACGACGGTCAGGTCCGCCTCGATGCCCCCGCGCTCATTCAAGAACTGCGTATAGACAACCTTACCGATGGGCAGCCGCAGATCCGCGGTGGCGATGCGATTGAGTGCCGTTTCGGCATCGCGGCCCTGCACGAGGATCTTGGCGAACGAGGACTGCTCGAAGAGGCCGACGCGCTCGCGCACGGCATGGTGCTCTTCCGCGTGGTTCTCAAACCAGTTCTGTCGTCCCCAACTGTATTCATAGACCGGTTTCTGGCCGGCGCGCGCATACCAATTCGGCCGCTCCCAACCGGCCGATTCCCCGAAGCAGGCTCCGGCGGCCGCCAAGCGGTCGTGCAGAATGCCCCTCTTCACGCCGCGGGCGCTCTCCCATTGCCGGAAGGGCCAATGGTCCAGGTAGCCGATTCCCAATGACTCGACGGTACGGTCAGCCAGGTAGCGGGAGTTGTTCTGCCACGGGTGCATGCGCCTGATGTTGACCGACCAGACATCCATCGGCGCGTGGCCATGGACGATCCAGTGGGCCATGACCAACCCCGCCCCGCCGCCGGATAGGATGCCGAGGGAATTGAATCCAGCTGCGGTGAAGAACCCTTTCAGATTCGGCGCCTCGCCCATGAGGTAGTTGTGATCGGGCGTGAACGACTCTGGTCCGCAGAAGAGCACCTTAACGCCGGTCTCCGCCAGGATTGGTACGCGCTCGATCGCCCGCTCGAGCTCGGGCTGCATCCGATCCCAGTCCGGCGGTATCTCATCGAAGGTGAAGTCCTGCGGAACGCCTTCCACCTTCCAAGGCTTCGCCACGGCCTCGAAGATTCCCACCATGATCTTGCCAGCCTCCTCGCGGATATAAGCGGATCGGCCCGGGTCTCTGAGAATGGGTAGCTTCTGGTGAACGCCAGCCACGGATTCCGAAATCAGGTAGTAGTGCTCCGCTGCCTGCAGCGGTACGTCCACCCCCGCGAGGCGCCCCACCTGACGAGCCCACATGCCCGCGCAGTTGACTACGGTATCCGCCTGTATGCGCCCCTTCCCGGTAATCACCGCGGAAACGCGACCACTGCTCTGCTCGATGGCTGATACCGGACAATTCTCGATGATCCGGACGCCACGCTTACGTGCGCCCTTGGCGAGCGCACGAGTGACGTCCGTGGGATTCACTCGGCCATCATTCGGGAAATGAAACGCTGCCTGCACGTCGTCCACGAATGCGAGAGGCCACATCTGCTTGACCTCGGAAGGCGATATCTCCTCGCACTCGATGCCGAACGACTGCGCCGCGCGCAGGCCGCGACGCATTTCTTCCGCCTTCGCGACCGTAAGCGCGAGCTGAATCGAGCCACATTCAATCAAGCCGGTTGACTGCCCGGTCTCGGCTTCCAATCGACGATAGAGCTCCTGCGTATAGGAGGCGAGGCGCGTCTGAGCCTCGGTATCCCGCAACGTAGTGAGGAGACCGGCCGCGTGCCACGTCGTGCCGGAGGTCAACTGCGCCCGCTCGAGCAGCACGACGTCGGTGCAACCGAGCTCGGCTAGGTGATAGGCGATGGAGCAACCGATGACGCCTCCGCCAATGATAACGACGCGGGCAGAGGCTGGAACAGAATCACCAGGCACTGACATTTGACGCAAAACCTCCCCCCGACGTGTCCCGTGCCTCCAGTTATTCGAGGCGAGGATACTCGCGTGGTTTCACTATTTCAATATTTTCGATGATATATTTCTTATTTAACTAATTCGGAGTGCAGCAGTGATCGGTCGGGCATGCTGAAACTCCGGGTTAAACCGGCGATCCGCCGTAAGCAATGGGATGGACGCCCCCACCCATAAACGGCATCGATGAGCCAGAGTGGAAATGTCATCGACCACTCGAATAGGAAGGAGCGTCCGCCATGCAGATTACGACAGTCGGTATCGACCTGGCCAAAAATGTCTTCCAGATCCACGGTGCGGACAGTCGGGGTAAGGCAGTTCTTCGGAAGCGACTTCGGTGGGATCAATTCGCCGCACTTTTCGGCAATCTGCCGCCCTGCCTGGTAGGTATGGAGGCCTGCGGCGGAGCGCATCACTGGGCACGGCGACTTGAGACGTTCGGACATACCGTGAAGCTGATGGCTCGTAAGCGGCCGGGCATCACACCTTGACGGTGTTCTGTACTTCAGGCCCAGGGGCGGCAGCGGGGATCAGCTGCGCGGTTGCCAGTGATGTGGCAGGAGTTCATCGAGCTGGCTGGCCGGCTGCGTCGGCAGACGCTCCAGAACGTCCGTGAGATAGCGGTACGGATCGTGCCCATTGAGCTTGGCCGACTGGATCAAGCTCATGATGACAGCTGCTCGCTTGCCAGCACGCAGGGAGCCGGCGAACAACCAGTTCGACCGACCGAGCGCCACCGGGCGGATGCGGTTTTCCATCCAGTTGTTGTCGATCGGCAGGTTGCCGTCGTCGATGTAGCGCATCAGCGCCACCCAGCGTTTGAGGCTGTAGTCGATTGCCTTTGCGCTTGCCGAGCCATCGGGCACTTTCAGGCGGTGAGTGACGAGCCACTCGTGCAAGACATCAGCGCTCGGCCGGGCGCGCTCCTGGCGCAGCCGCGCGCATCGAGGCTCTGCTCGCGTACCTCGGGTTCGACCTTGTAGAGTCTGCCGAAGAGCTCCAGCGCCTGCGCAGCGAGTTCACTGCGATGGTTGGTGTAGAGCTCATCGAACTTGCGCCGGGCGTGCGCCATGCATCCGGCTTCGATCACGCCCTTCTCGAACAGCGCCTTGTAGCCGACGTAGTCGTCGCATACGAGCGTTCCCTTCCAGTCCCCGAGGAACGTGCGGGCATGCGCTCCGCTGCGGCTCTCGGCGAAGTCGTACACCACGATCGGCGCAGGATCGTATTCGGTGGTCCCGTAGCTCCAGAGGTAAGCCCGGTGTGTGTGCCCGAGTCCGGGCTTGAGCATCGGGACGGGGGTCTCGTCGGCATGGGCGACAGTGCGCCTGAGCAGATGATCTTTCTGCGCCCACCACAGCGGCTCGAGCCGCACGCCACAGGTGCCCGACCACTGCGCGAGCGTCGAGCGCGGGATGGCAAGCCCGGCGCGCTCGAAGATTCCTTCCTGGCGATACAGCGGCTGGTGATCGGCGAACTTCGCCACCAGCACCTGGGCAAGCAGGCTGGCCGTCGGGATCCCCTTATCGATGATCTGCGCCGGCACGGGTGCTTGGATCAGCCGCTCACAGTGACGGCAGACCCATTTACCGCGGATGTGTCGCTCGACCTCGAACAACCCAGGGATGTACCCGAGCTTCTCGCTGACGTCCTCCCCGATCCGCTCGAGCGCACAGCCACAGCTGCACTCGGTCTGCTCGGGCTCGTGGCGGATCTCGCGGCGGGGTAGATGCC
>JAKBCR010000243.1 GCA_021807675.1 Pseudomonadota bacterium | reverse complement strand
CATCCCAATGCGCCTGGATGCGGCGGGTCATCTGATCCATCACCGCCCGGCAGGTGGCGAAAGACTCCCGCAGGATGCCGAGAAAAGTGTCGCGGTCGAAGGCGACGAGCTCCCCTGCCTCCACGCCTTCGCCATGGACCGGGTAGCGGGGGCGCGTCCATGAACAGGATGCTCTCGGCGAAGGTCTGCGAGGGTCGGATGAGCCGCATGATCTTCTCGTCGCCCTCCGGTGAGAGCCGGTAGAGCTTCACGCAACCACTGCGCAGCAAGAAGAACCGGGTCGCCACATCGCCGTGGGCGAAGAGGCCCTCACCCGCGCCGAACCGGCGCCTCTCGGCGCTCGCGAAGAGCCCCTCGCGCTGAGCGTCGCTCAAGGCCGCGAAGAGATAATGGTGGCGCAGGTCGCGCACCAGAGCGCCATTTGAATGTAGGCCGGAACCTGCTCCCATGGCCCGAGCTTAGGCACACCGCGGCTGCCCGGCGGCAATCATTCGAGCACGCCGAAGGTCCGACCTGAGTTCTGCCGATCAGGAAGGCCGCATCGGCAGCGGATGGTAATCAGGCTGAGAGGGCTCGCGGAAGGAATCGAGCAGCGCCCTGTATCGTGCCACGAGGTGCTCCTTGTGCCCGGGGTGGCTGATGACGTAAAGCTCGTTCGCGAGGATCGCCTTGACCACCGAACGACCGAGCCAAATCGGCTCCATCATGTTGGAGGCCAGGACTCTGGGATCGGGAATATCCGGCGCCGCTCCCTTTTCCGGGTCGAGGGACATACGGCTGCGGGTGAGCCCGGGAAAGAGAGCCGAAACACCGACGTTAAACGGCGCCAATTCACCGCGCAGCGCCTCGCTCAAGGCTGTCACCGCAAATTTGCTCGCCGAATAGGTGGCATAGGTCTGATGAGAGAGGAGCCCGTTCATCGAGGAGACGTTTACAACGTGTCCGCTTCGGCGCGCCCGCATGTCGGGAACGAAGGTTTTGATTCCGTTGTAGACGCCCGTGACATTGACGGACAGGACCGCGGCAAAGCTTTCCGGCGGAATCTCGTCAAGAAGCATGCGGCGGGTCGAAATGCCCGCATTGTTGCACAGCACGTCGACCTGGCCGAACGCCCGCAGAGCGGCTTCCCTCACCTCCGCCCAGCTTGCGAGTGATGTAACATCGTGCGGCAGTGCAATGCTGTCACCGCCGATCCGCGCCGCTTCGGCTTTGGCGTAATCGAAGTTGATGTCACTAACGACGACTTTCATCCCGTTCTCGACAAATGCCTCGGCAATGCCGGCGCCGATGCCACCGCCACCGCCCGTGACGATCGCCACCTTTCCTTCAAGCTTCATCATTTTGGTATTCCTGTATCGTTGGGAGGCAGCAACTCCAGAACCCGGGCGTGGCGCGTCAAGCTCGAAGCGCTCATCCGTCCGTGGGTCACCGCAGGAGCGGATACGCCTCGAAGTAGAGATCGAAGCGACGGGACAGTCAACCCCTGGCGGAAGTGGCAGCGGTCGCAATTGCCCGGCCCAGGCAGTCCGGGTGCCGACCAGCGGTTCCCGCCCCCGCCATCACAACCCCGAATCCTTTGCCGTCAATGACTTGCAACAGCGGCGCGGGGTTCCGAGGGCTTGCGCACGATCCTGGGTTACCCCCACTTGCGCGCGACACCTGTTACCATCGAAGCGTATGAGCATGAGATCACCGCGCTCGAAGAAGCCCGGCGGCACCAAGCGGTTTCAGTTCCGGGGATGTGGCGCATGCCCAAAAAAGAGATGAGCTCGTCGAACTGGTGGGAGGAAAAAGTTGTCTCCCGCCTCATCAGGTATGGCTGCGGTTCGCAAAGGATCATGGACCTTCGCAGTGAAGTCATACCGCATGCACAGGGTAAAGTGTTCGAATTGGGCTGCGGAGCGGGCGCCAACCAGGCGCTGTACGATTCAACGAAAGTGACGAGCTTCACGGCGATTGAGCCTTCGTCCACGTTGCTCGAATTTGCACGCCAGGCCGCGGCGAAGAAGGGATGGGAGGCGGAAATCCGATCTGGCCTCGGCGAGAACATCCCGTTCCCGGATGAGAGCTTCGACACGGTCGTCTGCACGTTTACGATGTGCTCGGTGCTCGATCAGGCGCGTTCGCTCGCGGAGCTGCGTCGCATCCTGAAGCCCGGGGGCACATTTCTCTTCGCAGAGCACGGCCGTTCGCCGGATGCGAACATAGCGCGCTGGCAGGAGCGGATTGATCCGCTCTGGAGCAGGCTCATGGGCAATTGTCACCTTTCACGGCCCGTGACTGCCGCGATCGAAAAGGCGGGCTTCTCGGTTACCGAGAGTGCCAGGCAATACCGTGATGGACCGCGGATAGTGAGCTGGATGGAGTGGGGTTCCGCCGTAAAGCCCCTCCCCACCTGATCCGGTCCGGTTCGTCCGTGATCCTGTGGATGTCAGGTGCGAAACGCCGGCATCACCTTCTTTGCGAACAGCTCGGCATGCTCGGCAAGCTTCGACAAAGGAAGCCCGGCGGGCGCCTGCATGCAGAAGGCCTCGATGGGCGCGGCCTCAATCCTGGAGCGAATGTAGGCAATCGCCTCGTCCGGCGTCATGATCTTCATGACGCCGCTCTTCTTGAAGGCCTCGAGATCCATCTTCTGGAAGACCTGCCACATCTTGTTCTCTTGCCACTCGGCGTAGCTGTTGATCTGGTAAAAGGCGTGAGGCGCGACCTCGTTCACGGTCTTCTCCGGATCCTCGGACACGACGAGCCACATGTCGCTATAGCTCATCGACACCATCCGCGCGTCCTTTTCGGGCTTGCCCAAAGCGCGGACTTCCTGCAGGTACGCCGGATAGAACTCGACCGGGCCGATGAAGCCGTCGCCGAATCGCGCCGCGCGCCGGAAACCGGGCTGGGCCACACCCCCTATAAATAGCGGTATGCCCGGCTGCTGCACCGGGAGGGGCCTGATGCGCGCATTCCTGATGTGATGGAACTTGCCCTCGAATGTCACCGTCTCGCCTCGCCAGAGGTGCTTGAGGACCTCGAGGACCTCGTCGGAGATCTGTCCGCGATCCCCCGAGTTGAACCCGTAGGCATCGGCCTCGAACTTCAGATAGCCGATGCCGAGTGCGAGCTCGGCCCGGCCACCTGAGATAACATCGAGCACAGCCAAGTCTTCGGCCAGTCTCACGGGATGATAAAACGGCGCCAGCCCAACGCCGGTCGAGATCCGAACCTTCCGGGTGCGTGCGGCGACAGCCGCGCCGAACATGAGCGGAGAGGGAAGGTAGCCGTCATCGATTCCGTGATGCTCGGCCAACCAGACCGCTTCGAAGCCAAGGGTTTCGGTCCAATTGATGAAATCCAGGTGCTCTGCGTAGAGATTGGCCCAAGGCCGCTGCCACTTGCCGGGGTTTCGCAGATCGAAGCCGTATCCGAATCTCACTGGTGAGGGCATGCATGAACTCCGCTGCGGTGCCGGTCGATACTAGTTCCCCATCGACCGGCGGTCGACCCCGAAACCATGAAGCGGCACGAACCCGGTGACCAGGCACACGGACGTGCCCCGCCGCCGCAGGTGGCGGGCGTTGAGGCAAAAAAGCCGCGCTTTTTGCCTCAACGGCGCTGGGCCGGGCAGGGTGCGACGCATGCGTCGCACGGGTGGCCATGGAGGGACACCCCGGGCTTGCGCGGAGCAGGGACTGCGCAGCGCAATGCCCGGATCCAGCTTCATACTAGGCCTTGCAGGAAGAGACGCCCAGCCCGATCGCGCCTTCGATGCAGTTAGGATCAATATGTCTTTCCGGTGAGGATACGTGCGATGACACCGTCCGATCGGCCAGGCCTAACGTGACCGGGCGAAGTGAACCGCCGCGATCGGCATGTTCGAGCCCGGCCGGGGAAGGCGCGAAGTGATCGCCGGCAATGCCGAGGCCGCGCGGATCTGGGCCGAGGCCATCGAAGAGTGGAAGATCCTCACCTCCGCGGCTCTCATCGGCCTTTCGCAGGAGGTGCTGACGGCAGCCGCGGCCTCCTGGGTCTTTATAACTGGGAGGCCAAGCGCTATTTCGGCTGCTCGCGGCGCTGGCGCGACATTCCCAAGCCTTCCATCGCGGCCGTTCAAGGCGCTTGCATCGCCGGCGGCCTTCTGCTTGTCTGGCCGTGCGACCTGATCGTTGCCGCCGACAACGCCCGCTTCTCTGACCCGGTCGTCCTGATGGGCATCGGGGGCGTGGAATATCACGGCCACACTTGGGAGCTCGGCCCCCGCAAGGCCAAGGAGATGCTCTTCACGGCCAAGCCGGTGGATGCGGAAGAGGCGCATCGCCGCGGCATGGTCAACCGTGTCGTGCCGCTCGCCGAGCTCGACCAGCAAGCTCGCGCCCTGGCGCTCGAGATCGCGAAGATGCACCCTCATGCGCTTGCCATGGCCAAGCGCGCGGTGAACCAGACCCTCGATGCAATGGGACAGCACGCGGCGCTCCAGTCATGCTTCGACATTCACCAGCTCGGCCATGCCTCGGCTTATGCACAGACTGGCGAGTTCGTCCTGATGGATCATCGAGGCATCAAGGCGGCGCGCTGATCAGGACCGCGGGCGCCTGGGTCACGGATCGGCACCCTGGTGAGATTGCCAAATCGGCGACGCTCCCGTCTATGCCACTGGCGAAGATCGCCCCCCTGGGCAGGTCAGGGCAAGGCTGAAACGAGCTTGCGGTATTCTGCTTCGGTCAACAGCCGATGAGTCTCGGTGCGCACGTTCCCGCCCGAGGCGATTGCGAGAGAGGTGCGGGCGACCGCCTCATCGTCAGGCGCCTCTATGACGAACAGCGTGTCGTATTGGCTTCCGAGCAACGCGTAGAAGGCTTTGGTCGTCCCTCCCATCGCCTCCACCGTTCGCTTGGCCGCTTCGACCCGCGCAGGGCTCTCCTTGATCTTTTGGATTCCCTGGGATGTAAAGCTGAATAGGATCAGATAGGCGGGCATGGCAGCACCTCTCAATACTCCGGCGGACTGAGCACGAACACAGCCTCTCCGATATTCGTCCCGATGTTGGAAAACCGATGATGAGATCCCTGCGGTATGAAAACGCCGTCTCCGCGCAATCACCTCATTTCGTCTGGCCGGGGAGAGAACCTACCATGGTGGCGTCCACTGACAATCCGCAATTTCCGTCACTCGGCCACGATCGGGCCCACCATGCCGGGCCAGCGCGCCGATCCGGTCGTCCGCCTTGGAGGACCGCCGTCTCTCGCCCGTCACATTCCGTGTGGTCGCGTCGGTCCGTGTCGCGACCAGATTGCTGGTGATCATGGAGACACCCGTACCCCTGGCACCACGATGCGATCACGCACAGCGCGATCCTTCATCCATTCGCCGATGATCGATTCGGACTCACCGTCCTGCAGGCCCGGAACGAAACGATTGTACCGACGGCGTTGAAGCCAGCCTCCAGAAAGGCATCGAGAATGGCGAAGCTCGTGGCCTCGTCGGCGGTCAAGCCGAAGACGTTCCCGCCGAGGACCAGCGGAGCGATCTGCAGTTCCGCCGCTCCGGGCTTTCGCGTCTCCATGACGTGCTCCTGACCGAATTTCGGGCGATAAGGCGGCGAACCTACTGTCGTTCCCCTTCGTCTGCGAACGAGGGCTTCCGGCCCACCTGAGCTACGCGATCTTTCCGCCCTTCCTTCTCTTCCGGAAGGCGTTGCCGGCCAGCTGGTACCGGCATGGCGGTCGCTCAGCGATCGTAGTAGCAGTTACCGCCGTCCACGTGGAATGTGCGACTGGTGATGAATGCGCCGCCCGGCCCTGCCAGAAACACCACCAATGGGCCGATATCCGTTTCCGGATCTCCCAGCCGTCTAAGCGGGATGCCTTCAAGATGCTGCCGTCTCTTCTCTTCGCTCAGAGTGCCAAGCCAGGATTCGTAAGCATCTGAGCTCGCAAGAGGACAGATGGTGTTTACCGTAATTCCATATCGACCCCACCCCATGGCGGCGGTCTTCGTCAGCCCGCGAATTCCCTCTTTGGCAATATTGTATGCCCCGAGCTCTGGAAGACCCATCGTCGCACCACCTGATCCAAAATTGATAATGCGTCCACCGTGAGACTTCATAGTGGGAAAGCATGCCTGCATCGTGTACAGCGCACCGTACACGCAGGCGCGTAGCGCCTCGTCGAGCATCTTCTCGGTGATGTCTTCAACCTGCGTTCTCTCTGCCGAATAGGCATTATTCACCAGCGCCCAAACTGGGCCAAGCTTGTCTTCGACGGCCTTTACCGCCCTGTTTACGTCGGAGCGGTTTCCGAC
>JAKBCR010000242.1 GCA_021807675.1 Pseudomonadota bacterium | reverse complement strand
GGCGTCGGGCCGCCGGTAACGGGCGTCCCCCTTTTCCATGCGCACCGGTTCGATGTTCTGGCCCCAGGGCAATTTGCCAACGACCCGTTGGAGAATTGCCGGATCGGGCCACACCGCGGCGAACGCCCGCATATAGCGCAGATTGGCCGATGAGAAACCGCGGGAATCGGGGAATGCCGCGCGCAGGTCGGCAGCCAGGCGGGCGACCACTTTGGCGCCCCAGCCATGCGTCGCCTGGCGCTCGTGGATGTCGCGGCCGATCTGCCAATAGAGGCTGATCAGCGCGCGGTTCACGGCGAGGGCGGCACGCAGCCGCGTCGCGCGAATCCGGGTTTTCAGATCGGCGAGCCAGGCGGCGCAGCCGGCGGGCGGGGCGGGCGGTTTGGGCGTCATCGCGCAGCGGCGCCAGGCGCTGAACCGCCGCTGGTCGCCGCCCGACCGGGAGGCGGGACCCGGGGCGGCCGGCGGGTAGTGATGCCGTCTGGGCTCATGGGAGCCGCGGTTTCGTCAATGGGTTGCGCGTGAACTTACGCTATACTGCCTTTAGCCTCAAACAACCATAATAATGTCCTGGGCGGCCGAAAACCGGCCCCCTGCCCCGGTTTTGCACTCATCCTATGCCTGATAAGTGTGCTTGTCGGGCATACAGTCTCCCGCCTATCCTGCGCCCGAAATCCCGCGCAACGCCGCCCGGAACCGCCATGAACCCCGCCCTGCTGCCCCCAGATGGGCCACCAGAGCCGCCCCCCCCCCTGCCCGCCCCGGCCGCCGTAGCGCCGGATCCGCCGCCGCGCGACCAGCCACCCGCCACCGTACGCGCCTGGTTCGACGCCGCCGCCGCCGCCATGATCCCGGTCGACGACGGCACCCTCAGCACCGCCCGCGCCGCCGCGACTGCCTATGCCCACCGCGCCAAGGCCGACAACACCCGCCGTGCTTATCGCGCCGGCATCCGCGCCTGGTGCGCTTGGTGCGATCGCCACGCCCTGCCCTGCCTGCCGGCGCGCGCGACCGACGTCGTCGCCTTTCTCGCTGCCGAGCGTGGCCGCGGCCTCAGCGTCAATACCATCGACCTGCGCCGCGCCGCCCTGCGCTACCTACACTTCATCGCCGGGTGCCCGGTGCCGACCGCCGAGGCACACGTCGCCGAGACCATGGCCGGGATCCGCCGCGACGCCGCCGATCGCGGCCAGCTGCCGGCCAAGAAACTCGCCGCCACCGCCGACATCCTGCGCCAGCTCCTGGCGCCGATCGGCGATGACCTCGCCGGGTTACGCGATCGCGCGCTGCTGCTGGTCGGCTTCGCGGGGGCACTGCGCCGGGCCGAACTCGCCGCCATCCAGATCGAGCACCTCGAGCCGCGTGCGCGCGGGCTCCGGCTCACCTTGCCCCGCTCCAAAGGTGAGCGCACAGGCAAGATGGTGACCGTCGCGCTCCCCTACGGCACCACCGAACTCTGCCCGGTGCGCGCCCTGCGGCGTTGGCAGGAGGCCGCCGGCATCACCGAGGGCGCGGTGTTCCGCCGCATCTGGAGGCCGCCCTGCCGCGGCGACGGCCCCCCTCCACCATCCAGGCTCGGTTCGGCCGCCATCGACCCGGGCACCGTCGCGCGCATCATCCAGGCTCGCGCCGCCGCCGCTGGCTTCGAGCGGACCGCGCTCGGCGGCCACAGCCTCAAGCGCGGCGCGCTCACCACCGGCATGGACCGCGGCGTCCATCCCACCCGCCTCAAGCAACTCGGACGGCACAAGAGCTACGCCGTGCTCGACGAGTATCTCGAGCTCGGCGACCCGTTCGAAGGCCATCCGCTCAGCGGCCTGCTGTGAATGAGCGGAAAGGGGGTGCCGGCAGGCAGGTGCGAAGGACACCCGCTCAGGCGGGGCGGGTGTCAGCGGCTTGGGGCAGGGCGCACCCACCACCGGCGGGTTCAGGACCCCCCGTAGTCCGCAGGCCACCGCCCCCTTCCCTACCCGACCGGCGGTGGCGGCACCCTCCCGCGCCTGGGCCGGACAAACCGGCGCGCAGCCTAGAGCCTGACGCAACAAGCCGGCAGCTGCGCGCAAAAAGTTGCCCTCGGTCCGGCCCGTGCGGTGCGCCCACGGACCGATGAACTCCGTACGCCGCACCGCGGAGCCGCCGCCGCTCCTGACGATACATGCTACCGTGGGCGCCGACCGATGCATTTGGTACGCTCGCGACCAACCGATGGGCGCGGTGCGGATCACCGATGATGGCCGTACGCTTCGGCCGAGTCTCACCGATGCTCCTGGTGCGCTTAGGCCGCCGGGACCGATGCGGAAGGTACTATCCCTAAGAGAGATTCCTGAGAAGACCCTGAGGGGCCGAAGCCAGTGCTTTTGCACCTTCATCATCGGTCGACTTTCGCTTTCGTGCGACTCGGGGCCATGGCTTGTGAAAGTGGGTGGCCATGCGGTTCCCATTCTGCTATGGCAGCTGCGGATTCCACCCCATCTCCCGAGTCGCTGCGACAGGAGACATACGAATGCCACGTCGGGAACTTCCCCTAGGGCAGCAGGTTCATGCGGTTCTCCTCGGCTCCGGCCAGGAGGCGGCGCAGCAACATGCCGCGGGTCTTGGCCAACCGGATCTGTTCGACCGTGTCCAAGCCGTTGCTCTGGAGGAGCCGGTCCCGAACTTCCTCCACTCGGCCCTCTGTGCGATGTCCCTTCCGGTACGGCGGCCATCCGACGAAACGGTGCCCATCATCCGCCAGGACGGACAGTATACGCTTGCGATCACGCCGCGACCGGTGCTGCGGCTGATCGCTGGGCAACAGAGCATGGCCGTCCTTGGGGTCCCCTACGGGTCCCTGCCCCGCCTTGTGCTGATCCACATCATGACCGAGGCCGTGCGCACGCGATCGCGCCACATCATTCTGGGGTCGTCCTTCACCGACTGGATGCGGCGCATGGGATTCCGTAGCGTTAGCTACGGACCGCGCGGTTCGGCCACGCTGATTCGCGAGCAGCTGGACCGGCTGCTGGCCTGCGAGTGGATGATCCGGTGGGACAACCAGACCCCGCAGGGAGAGCAGGAATTTGCGGTCAAGGAAGTCAAGCTTTCCAACGACTACGCGGGCACCACCGGGAGTCGCGGCAGCTTCTCACGCGAAATCCTGCTGACGGAAGGGTTCTTCGAGCATCTGCGTGAGCATGCCGTGCCACTCGACGAGAATGCGATCCGCCAGCTCCGGGACTCGGCGACCGCGCTCGATCTCTACACGTGGCTCGCCTATCGCCTCCCGCGGATCAACAGAGGTCGTCCGGCGCTGCTTAGCTGGGCTCAAGTCGCCGTGCATTTCGGGAATGACGGCAACAATATCCGCAAGTTCCGACAGACCATCCGCGATGCGTGGGACCGGCAGGTTTCTGCGGTCTACCCTGACGCAAAGGTTGAGTTCGACACGAGCGGCGTGCGTCTGTACGCCTCCCCTGCCCCACTCCTGCGCCGCCCGATTAGGCTGGCGAGTGTTAAGGCCCTCACGGCGCCGCCGCCGCGCACTGCGCCGCAGCCACGCGCCGACGGCTTCCTCTTAGCCTTCCAGGCGGCGCTGGGCGAGGCACTCGCGCGGGCCTGGCTTTCCGACGCGGCTGCGGAGGCGACGGACGACGGGCTGGTCCTGTTCGCAGGGTCGCGGTTCAAGGCGGACTATATCCGTGAGACTTTCGGCGCCGAACTCGAGCGGGTCGCGAAGACCTGCGGCCTCCTCGCCGTGCCCGCGGTCCGGACGCGGCTGCAGACCGCTCGATAACCCCTACATCCGAGAAGGCAGAGCGTGGACAACTTCGACACTGCGAGCGTCGTCGAGTCACTCTATCATCGCGCAATCGATGTCGTCGCCAAGCTCCGCGCGCGCGGGGATGTGGCGGTAGACGCAGACGGCGTTGCGACACGTCGCTCGCCGCGCTTCCCGATCACCCGGGTCGCCGACCTGGTCGGGCGCACCGGGACCGCCATCCGAGAGGCGGAGAAAGACGGGCGCCTCCCAGTGGTACCGCGCACACAGTCGGGCCGGCGCATCGGCTACACGCTCGCCGAGGTGAATGCGATGCGGACAGTGTTTGGCACCCGGCCCTGGCGCGATCCGACGGACCCGCTCGCGATCATAGCGGTCCAGAATTTCAAGGGCGGTGTCGGCAAGTCGACGGTCTCGGTCCACCTTGCGCAATACCTCGCGATTCGTGGGTATCGCGTCTGCCTGGTTGATTGCGACAGCCAAGGCTCATCGACCACGATGCTGGGCTATGTGCCTGACCTCGACATCAGTGAGGACGACACGCTCTACCCGTTTATCCGAAATACGGAGATGTCGAGTCTCGCCTATGCGGTGCGGGAGACGCATTGGGACGGGCTGTGGCTGATACCGGCGAATCTCCGCCTTTATTCGGCAGAGTACGAACTCGCCGCACGAATCGCCCGCAGCGATCAGCGGCTGCTCAATCGGCTCTCCGAGGGCATCGCCTCCATCGCGGAGCATTTCGACGTCATCATCCTGGACCCGCCCCCGGCGCTTGGCACTGTTTCGCTATCGGTGATGCGTGCGGCCAACGCGCTCCTCGTGCCCATTCCGCCGACGGTCGTTGATTTCACGTCCACAACAAGTTTTCTCGCGATGCTGCACGAGAGCATCGGCGTGTTGGAGGAGAGGGGACTCCCGATCGATCTCCGCTGGATGCGCTTTCTCGCGACGCGGGCTGACGAGCAGAAATCCATGCAGCGCGAATTGCTGCAGGTCATGCGCAATCTCTTTGGTGAGAGCATGCTCCGCACGGTGCTACGCGACAGCGCGGAGATCGACAATGCGTCGGCGCGCATGATGTCGGTCTATGAACTCGAGCAGCCGGTCACATCCCGTGAGACCTACCAGCGCTGCATTACCTACCTGAACGCCGTCAATGCCGAGATCGAGATGCAAATCCGCCTGACATGGCCCAGTCATGCTGCGCGGCTGAGGGCCGAGGGAATCCTCTGATCCGGCTAGGTTGCAGGCCTGCAACTTCGGGAAAGAGGCCTGAAAAATAAGGGGAATCCGACATGGCGCAGGGCAACAAGGGGTTCGCAAGCCTGGTGACGGGGGAGGGGGGGACAGCCACCGAACCACGTCGTCCGCCGCGAACAGGGATCCTGGGTGCGCGGGAAAATCGCCTCGCCGAACTCGCGGCCGGGGGGGTCACGACCAGGATCCACGAGGCAGTTGATCCGGCAGTGTGCCGCATCTGGGAGGGGCATAACCGGGACTACGCGGCCTTGAGCGAAGCGGCCTGCGAGGATCTAATCACGAGCTTGCGCGCGCAGCGTAGGCAGGAAGTACCCGCCATCGTGCGGCGGGTCTCCGACGATCCGAACTATCACTTTGAGGTAATCTGTGGTGCACGTCGTCACTGGAGCGTGAGCTGGCTGCGTGCGCATGACTATCCGGACCTCAAGTTCATTGTCGAGCCGCGCGAGCTTAGCGACGAAGAGGCATTCCGCCTCGCCGACCTTGAGAATCGGTCCCGAAAGGACCTGTCGGACTACGAACGCGCCGCCGACTATGCCCGCGCCGTCGAACGCTACTACGATGGCAACCAGCAGCGGATGGCCGACCGACTACAGGTCACCAAGAGCTGGCTGAGCCGATATCTCGAGCTCGCCCGTCTGCCATCGGAGATCCTTGCCTGCTTCGGATCGCCCCATGTGATTGGAATCTCGCATGCGGCGGCCATCGCGCCGCTGCTCAGCCACCCGAAAATCCGCGCACGGGTCCTCCACGCGACGACCGAGATCACATCCGAGCAGCAGGCACGTGGAGGTGCTGGCCAAGCGCGCCTTACGCCGGCAGCCGTGGTATCGCGCTTGGTGCAGGCTGGGCGCGAGGAGACCAAGCCCGTCGAACGTCGGGAGCAGTTCCGTGACGCGGCGGGACGGGTGTTTCTGACGGCCCGAAGAGAGGGGCGGGGAGGGGTGATCTTCTCGGTGCCCACCGCGGCATCTGCCGACCGCATTGCGGTCGGCGCTGCGATTGATGGATATCTCCGAAAGCTCGCGGGGAACCGATGATAAAGGTACGCCGCAGCGAGTGAGCTGACAGCCGGCGCCCCGGTGCTCGCCAGCGCCGCGACGCCGGCCTTGATCGCGAAGGCGGCCACCATGGCGGCAATCCTCGAGGACGCTGCGGGCAGGGCCTTGGCCGCCACGGCGATAACAGAGAACAGAGAGGGGAGGGCAGGGCAATCGGGTGAATGAGTAGGTGACAAACCGGGAAAGCTCAGAATCTATGGCACCCCTCGATTCGCGAAGGGGTTACCAGCCATGGCCGACGCAGCAGCGGCTTGCCCGGCGTTCGCCGAAA
>JAKBCR010000241.1 GCA_021807675.1 Pseudomonadota bacterium | reverse complement strand
AAGCCCCATAGCACGCACGACATCGAGTGCCGCGCCACGGATGTCGATGGCGTGACCCCCCGGGCGGGGCGCGGGGGCCTTCTCGACCAGAGTGGGTTTGAAGCCCTCGCGGTGGAGCCACCAGGCCAGCGCCGGCCCCGCGATGCTGGCGCCCGCGATGAGAATGCTCTTCATAACCTGTGCCGGTTCACGAGCGCCGTTGGGGGCGGATCACGCGCGGATGAACCGGGTCTAGTCGTGCCTCAGTAGCGGTTCCTCGACCGCGGCCGGCGCCGTGCCAGGCATGGAGCCCCTCGGCCCGCGCATATTCCTCTGAAATGTAGGCCTCAGGGGGAATCCTCACGGTTCCCTCTACCGCGAATCGAGACTCGGTCATATCCTTCATGTGCTGTCTCCGGATGGGCTTCGATGCAGTACGATGGCTCGAGCCGCTTTCGTCCGAGATCATCCGAGCCCTGCTCCGATGATCGTGCTCGTCAGTATGTTAGTGACGACGTTGGGGATGTCAACAGCGCACGAGCGCAGGTCGAATGCGCCGATGCCCTGAGCAGGACCTAAGGTCATCAGCAGAGCCACTTCCATGTGGCTCGTCGAAAAAGCGTCGCTCGCCGGACGTCACGACTCTCCCGCGCCTGGCGGTGGCGTGGATTCGCCTTCGTGAATTCTCCATCGCTTGACTTGCTGCGAGTCTGCTGCCAAAGTGACGAACAATAGCGGGTGGAGATCTGCGGCAGCGTCGCGATGAACAGCGCTTCAGGAAAGATCCGGGACGAAGCTGGCCTGCCCGCATGTCCGGACGTGGACACGCTGTTGGAGATGGCCTGCGAGGGATGCGGGCTCAGCGACTTCGGGGATCCCAGATGGCGCGAGCCGCTCGAGGTGTTCGTGAGTTCGCTGCGGGACGAGGCGTGGGAGCGGCTGACGCCGTCGGCCCGAGTGCTGGTGGTCGATTACATGGCGCAGCATTTGGCGACGCGCCTGCAACTCGCCGCGGACCGCAAGCGGTATCCCGAAATCGCGCGACAGGAGATCCGCCGCCCGATGATCGTGGTAGGCCCGCCGCGCTCGGGATCAACGCTGCTGCACACTCTTCTCAGCCTCGATCCCGATCACATCGCTCCGGAGCACTGGAGCTGCCTGGAGCCTTCGCCACCGCCAGCGCTCGGACCGCCGTCGCGCGATCGCCGGGAGCGGGCGGAAAAGCGGATGATGGCCCTCTTCGAGCCCATACCGGATATCTTCGTCACGCACCCTTACATGATCGAGGAAGGCGCTGGGGCGCTCGCCGAATGCGGCAGCGACATCCTGAACATGGTGTTCACCTGTCAGGAGCTCTGGTGCTTTTATCGATGCGAAGGTTATCGCCGCTACCTCCTCGAGGCCGATCACGCCGCGGCGCTTGTGTTCCATCAGGAGTTTCTGCAGCACATGCAATGGGGCAATGCAGGGAAACGCTGGGCTCTCAAGGGCTCCGACCACATGCTCTGGCTCGGTGAGCTCGCGGCGCGCTACCCCGATGCCATGCTGATCTGGACGCATCGCGACCTTGCGCAGCAACTGAGCTCCTTGGCAAGCATCCAGGTCATCCTGTCCGGTCTGACAGGGATGCCTGCTTCCGGCGAGGCGCGCGAGGCCATCGGCCGGCAGGCGATCGAGCATCAGGGCGCATCCTTTGCCAAAGGGATGCAGATGCGTGACAAGATCGGGGAGCACCGTTTCGTCGATGTCTCGTACCACGACGTGATGGCGAACCCCGTCGGCGCCGTGGCGAGAATCTATGAGCATTTCGGCATGTCCATGAGCGAGACGCACGCCGCTGGCATCCGCGAGTGGCTCGTTCGCAACCCGCAAACCAAGCATGGGGTGCACAAATATTCCACGACCGAATTTGGCCTGGAGGCGCCGGCCATCAACCGCCGGTTCGCGCCCTATGTGGAGCGCTTCGGCTTCGGATTCGGCATCCGTCCGCCACTTGCGGAGTAATACCATGGCAACCGAGCGCGACGGAGGGCTCTCGCCCGAGCTCGAGTACTTTCTGGCCCAGCGTCCCACCCACCCGCAGATGCGCGATTCCGCGAGTCTCTGGATCATGGACGAGAGTGGGTCCCTGGCACTCCCGCGCATAACTGTCGATGCGGTAGGCTCCCAGTGGGACAGGCCATGGATTCAACTGAACCTCGCGCTGAGCGACGGGCGGGCCTTGCGGGTCTGGGGGCAATTCTCCTCTCAGGCTGCGCCCTTCGGCAACGGGAGGGTAACCGTCCTTGGAGCCGGCCCCCTGCGCTTCGAATGCCTCGAGCCCTTCCGCCGCTGGACTGTGTCGTTCGACGGCAGCGCGCAACAGTCTACGACGGAGGCGCAGCTGCTCGGGACGCAGGATGGCACGCCTACAGACCTCGCCTTTCGCTTTGAAGCGCAGATGGCGGCTCCGCCCTGGCTGATGGGCGGGTTGACGTCAGAGGCCGCGCACCTCCTCGCTTCCTCCGTTGAAGGTGCTCTCATGGGAGGCGTCCGTTACGAGCAGCTCTGCCGCATCCGTGGCTTCGTGAGGCTCGATGGCCGTGAGCGCCAGATCGTAGGAACAGGCATGCGCGTCCGTCGACAGGGCGTGCGCAACATGGCGGCCGCCACCGGACACTGCCAGCACTCGGCGTTGTTTCCTTCCGGTCGAGGATTTGGAGCGATCGCCTTCGCGCCGCGCGCGGGTGGATCGCCCTCCTTCAACGAGGGCTTTGTGATCGAAGCCGACGGGCATCGGCGCGCCGTGCAGGTCATCGAGGCGCCCTGGATGAGGCGACTCGTTGCCAGCGGCGACGCCGTCGGCATCGTGCTCCGTGCGGGTTGCGAAACGATTCGCATAGAAGGTGAAACTCTGCTCTCGACGTTCGATCATCATCTGTTCGAGATGGCGGGTAGCGCCGTTCTACAACAGAGCGCCGTGCGCTACAGTTGGGATGGCGAGGAGACGATCGGCTTGATGGAGCGTTGTACGCGCCGGGAGCAGATCGAGGGACTCGCGCGCTATTAAGCGGGCCAGTAGCGCAGGCGGCCACCCGGTCCCCAGGGGGAGGCCGCGCGCGTTGCGCCAGAGGAGCACATCGCCGCGACCGGTGTTGGTCTGCGCCTTGCCAGACCACTTCAGCACCGTGAGGCCCGCGTTGCCCTTCAGGGACCCGCCGCTGCTCGAGGTCTCGAACCGGTCGACGGCTCCTGGCGTCATGAGAATCATCGCGATCGCTCCGCCTTCACCGCCCGCCTGAGCGCGGATGCTGCCGCCGCTCATGCCGTAGAACGCCGGCGAGCTCACGGTTGGCGCGCTACCGCGGAATGTCGGGCCAAGGTCAGCAAGATTGAGCGAGTGCGAGATCAGGTGGCAAGTCTTCTAATGCCGGCGGCCGAAGAATAGGTAATAGGGCGCCGTGAGCCCCGGCAGATAGGGGACTTCGCCCCGATCCTCGAAAATGCGGCAATCCGGCATCGCGGCCGCGAGCCGCGCCATATGGGCGGGGTCGAGTCGGACGCCATCGTGAGCGAACCATCGGCGCCACAACCAGCGCTCCCAGGCGGGATGGCGGATGCGACCGGAAGCCGGCCGCGCCGACGACACATAGTAATCCACCACACCCAAAGCTCCGCCCGGCTTGATCATCGCCACCGCGTTGGAGATAGCGGGGGCGCCGATGCGCGCTGCTCGTAGATCGCCCGCTGCTCATCCAGAGATTCCGAGCCGAAGAGCGCGAAAATACAGGCGGCGAGATAAGCCTTGAAGGCGCAGGCCACCAGCCCCGAGAGGCCGTGGAAATAGAAGCTGCTCCGTCGACTTCCAAACCACGCGTGGTTGCGGTCCCAGTATTCGCGCGCGAACGGCGAGAGCTGGCCGCGCAATCGGCGCTCGTACAATCCTCGGACGTCCGGATGGAAGCCCTCGCCGAACAGGCGGAAGAAATCGTCGTAGTCGAGCGCCCGCACTCCGGCGAGCTTCAGCTCGAGAAGCGCGGTCTGGCGCGGGTTGGCGTCGACCGCGTGGATCCTGCGCGGCGCCAGCGGCGTGTAGTCGAGGGCATTACAGCCCGCGCTCGTGATGACGAGCACCACATCCTCGCGGGTGAGCGCGAGCGCCCGGCGGTCGACCGCAGGATCCTCCCAACAGGTGTTGTATACCAGGGATCGAGAGTACACGGCCCGGAACAGTCGGTCGTCGAGCCGCTCGGCCAATTTGGAAATCTGCCGCAATGGGGGCCCCGCAGTGAAATGGACTGCGAGCAGAGCCTATCGGTCCAACGTTACGGAGGCGTGACCGCCGGGTGATCGAGCGGGGATTACGCGGCAGACCCGGATGCCGCGGTACGGATGTCCAATCGAGTCGTGGCGTCGAGCCGGCTGCACCAGCGCCGGCGCCTGAGAGGTGCTAGCCTCTGGCGCGGGGTGCCGCCCTCTCGGCGGCACTGTACGGTGAGGAGATGTCAATGGGTAATGCCGCTGCCTTGGGACACCTGCTGAGCGAGAGGCGGACCCCTGCCTTTCAGGGCAAGACCTTGGAGCAAATGGTCCGGGAGATCGCCGATCGAGAGGAGATTCGGGACTTGATCTCTCGTTACGCCCATTGCGTGGCACAAGGAGTCTCCGTAGCGCCCTTGTTTACGGACGATGGCGTATTCATCGTTCGCCGGCCGGGGCGATCGCCAGCGGAGAGCCGCGGCCGGGCGCAGCTGGACGAGAATTTCGCTGCGTCGAATGGCAAGGTCGGGCTGACGTTGCCGATGATCCACAATCATCTGCTCGAGATATCGGGTGATGAGGCGATCGGGCTCTGCTCCAACGAGTTGCGCATAGTCGAAAACGGCGAAAGCATCATCGCCTCAGGGTATTACCAGGACTCATTCCGTCGCGAGAAGGATCAGTGGAGGTTTACTCTGCGAGACATGACGTTCTTTCATTGGGTCCCGGTTCAGCGAGGGTGGGCGGCTGGCGGTTGACTTGGGCCAGCCGCGTCGGCGAGAACGACCCCCAACAGTGCTGTCGGGGGCATGGGGGCCGGAATGAAACGTTACCGATGTGCTCGGTACGGACCTTACAGGGAGATGGTGCCGGGAATAGGATTCGAACCTACGACCCGCGCATTACGAATGCGATTTGGTGCTGTTTTGTGATTCACCGGAAGTTCAGCGATTTGGTCTCTGAAACACATAACACACTGTAATTTATGGTGTTTTGAGAATCATACCCGCCGCGACCCATTGCGATCCAGTGCTACCGCATTGTAGGCTCGATGCGCTTATAAGCGACTGCAAACCGACCCCTGCATTCGTAAATCGGGGGTCGGGGAGGGTTACAAATGCGGGCGATCATCGGCGCCAAGCTCCTCTCGAGCAAGGCGGCGCAGCCGGCCGAGAAGCCGTTCGAGATCTATGATTCCCGGCTGCCGGGGTTCACTCTGCGGGTGCAGCCGTCCGGCGTGCCCAGCTTCTACGCGAGGACCGGGCGCAACACCCGAGTAGCGCTCGGTAAGGCCGGCAAGCTCACCCCTGACCAGGCTCGCGAGCGCTGCCAGAAAGTGCTCGGCAACCTCGCCCACGGAAGGGCACCTGCGCATGGGCTCGACGGTGCCGTGGGGGTCACGCTCGCGCAGTTCGTCGAAGACTCCTATCGCCCATGGCTGATGGCGAACAGGCCCAAGGGGGCGAAGCGAACCCTGCAGCGGATTGCGACCTGCTTCGGGGATTGGTACGCCAAGCCGCTCGCCGACATCACCGTCGAGCTGATCGAGCATTGGCGCACCCGCCGGCTCAGCGCAGGAACCGAACCTTTGACCATCCTGCGCGACGTAATGACCCTCTCTGGCGTGCTCGCCCGTGCAGTGAGGCTCGGCAAGCTCCCCGAGAACGTCGTGCGCCGCGTGGAGCGGCCGAGAATCGACCGCTGCCCCAAGGTCAGGTACTTGGATCCCGCGGAGGACAAGCGGCTCAGGGAGGCTCTCCGGGAGCGAGACAAGGAAATGCAGGTCGCTCGCGAGTCGGCGAACTGCTGGCGCCAGGCACGAAAGCAGCACCAGCTGCCCGTCCTGCTGCACTACGGTGACCATCTCACGCCCGCGGTGTTGCTCTCCATGAATACCGGTGTTCGCCGCGGCGAGCTCCTGGCGGGCCTGTTGCTCGTCACGCTTCTGCCCTGGAACCTGCCTCTGCGGTGGCTGTGGCGGCGGCTCAGGCTGGCAATCGAGGTGGATTGCGACGCCCGCGTCGTGCGGCGCGGCTTGCAGCCGCTCGCCTATGGCGCGGAATTGCTGGCGATCGCGACACGCACGCCGCCCGCGCCGCGGCCGGCCATCGGTCTGTTCGAGCGCCGTTCACAACTGGCTCGGCGGATTCGGATTCTCGTGACCCCATCACGACTCTGGTGGCG
>JAKBCR010000240.1 GCA_021807675.1 Pseudomonadota bacterium | reverse complement strand
GCCCTTGGAGGAGGCCGTTTCTCGCAACACTGGATCGACGGCTCCATCTGAAAGGGTGAGGCCGGCTCGAAAGAGGCGACGGACGTGATCGGGGAGAGATAAGAACTCAAAGCGAGGACGTATGGAACCAGGACGTGGGTGGACACCCTCCGGTGCCCAGGTGATCTATTGCTCGACTGAGCCCGCGCGGGCGGGCCGCGGATCGCGGACTTCGGAAGTGCAATCGGCGGCGAGCATTGCGCAGTGTCGGCAGCCCGACGATTTCGCTGTATCCAGTCAAGAGACGCGCACAGGGGGTGTCCGGTGAAACGAACTCCCACATCGCGCACAGTGCGTCGTGTTCCTCGCGCCGAGGCTGATAAGTCCGCTACCCTCATCGAATCTCTCACCGTCGAAGCTCTGGATCGGATGGTGGCGCTGCTGGTCCGCAATGGCATCGAGCGGGCGGCGATCGAGACTGCCTGTCGGCGTGCCTGCGACAAGCACTCGCGCCCGCGCCCGCGCCGGTCGAACCCGTCGGACTCGCTAGCCGTGCAGTACGACGCAAGTCTCCTGCTTGCAGCGTGGTACACCGATCTGGATTACCTCGATCCTGAGGGGCGGCCGCTTCGCCTGCCACTCACGGGGGCAGCGCCTTCGCTGCAGGCGCTCATCAAACGCGTGGGTCTTGAGGTCTCGGGTCCGGATATGGTGCGGTATCTGGAGCGCCTCAAGGCGATTCGATCCGTGGAGCAGCAGTTTGTGCCGCTGCGGCGGGTCAAGTCGCTCTTCGGCACCGGACGGCTGGCGAATCGCGAGACGCTGCGACTGGTGGTGAGACTGCTGCGCTCGATCGATGAGAAAGGAGCGGAACGTCGCGCTCGCAACCTTGATCAGGCCAAGGTGGTGACCGCGCTCGAGAGCACCGAGATTCCCGTGCGGCTTCGCAGCCTGTGCCGGGCACAGATCACGAGGGACCTTCAGCAATTCCTGAGAGAGATCGAATCCCGGATGCTGCGCTACGAGCGCGCTCGGGTGCCCGGGGAGCCGCTGATGCATGCGGGGATTGGGGTGTTTCAGTTCGAGGAAGTAGCTTCTGAGGGTCTGCGCCGGGTGCGTATTCGCACGGGGGATCGCCGTGGGGAGCCCGCGGCAGTTGGACGGCGGTCGCGTTGAGGGTGCGCACATGCGTGTATCCGAAGATCGGTATTCCCGGGATTTGAGGAGCCTGGCGCTCGGGCATCGGCTGATCCGACACGAGGTGCGAACCCGCTGGATCTGCGCCATGACGGGCCTCACGGATGAGCGGGTGCGCAATCTCCTGCATTCTTACGGGGTGACGGCGCTGCCGAGACACCGAGGCGCGGCGCCGACGAGTTGCGCGGTGTTCTTCCGGTTGGCCCTGCACCCGGAAGCCTCGGCACTGGCGGCCCTGGCGCGCATCTGGAAGCTCGTGCCGGCCACTCCCGTGCGAAACGCCCGCAAGGTGCTACCGGGGCTCGAGTGGGGGGAGAGTCTATGTGAGGCGTTCGAATTCTTTCGCGCCGTGGTGCCCCGTGGGATGCTCACGGTCGATCAGTTCATTCTCTTGACGGCCGCCCTCGCGGAGGGAAAGCTCGCAGTTGCGCACTGTGCGCAGTGCCAGGCCGCGATCCTGATCGACCCGCTCGAGGTACAACTGCTCAGGTGCCGGATGTGTACGCAGTCTGCGCAGCACAGCTCAAGGCACCGAATCCCGAAGCCGCCCGAATCGTCGGAGCCGCGGGTCGAGGTGGATGCGGGCACCGGGGACCAGCAGCCCCTCCTTTAGGGACCTCGCGCCAGCGAATCAGGCGTCCTCGGCTTCCCGTAGGATCGTCGAGAGGGGCGTCTTCAGTCCCGCCGCGACCCGCTCAAGGGAGGAGAGTCTGAGATCGTTCTTTCCCCGCTCAATGAAGCCGTATTGCGCCCGGTGCATCTCAATCTCATCCGCGAAGCCTTCCTGGGTCCAGCCGGCCGCTTCCCGGCGGCGGCGGATGACCTCGCCTAAACGTTCCGGCAGCAGGCGGCGTGTGCTCATCCCGCTACTTTACGGCAGGCTAGTTGTAACTTCAGGCGCGTTGGACTAGGCTAGTAATTACTATCATTAACCGAGGCATTTCGAGGATTCCGTTCACCCAGTGCGATCGTGGATCGATTCTCGGCGGCGAGCTGCTTGAGGGCCAATGAAACGGGGGGGTCCTCGAGCGCTGACGATTCGAGCGGAGTGTCCGCCACCGAGGCGTTCCGAGACCGCCAGACTCACAGCCGCGAAGTGGTCGAAGGAGGGAGCAGATGGCAATAGATCCGAACCGCAAGCCTCCGTCGCAGACGCGCCGTTCGCTCCGCTCTCGGTCCGATCAGCGGGGCTCCCGCCGGGCGTCCTCGGACGGGTCGCTGCGGGAGTTCAGAGGTCGAGCGGCGGATGCGGATGGCGGGCGCCTTGAGGTTCTCATTCTGCGGCTGCGCGTGGTGTTCGGCACCGTCATTACAGCGGAGCTGGCACTCCGCCAGCAGGGTGCGGAGCGGGACATCGAGATTGCCGATTGTCTGCGGGCTGGTGTCTCGGAGCCCCTCGGCGGGGCCATCGAGCAGCTGGCCGTAATCGGAAGGCGGGAGAGGCGGAGCAGGGCTAATTGAGAACCGCAGGCGCGATCCCGGGACCGCACACGAGCGAATCGGACACAGCAGGCCGGACGGCGAGGAGCGCTGCATTGACAGTACCTCCGGGGAGCGAAAGACATGTCCCATTCCCAAACCCATCGGATTTTGACGACGCTCATTGCAGGGCGCGACCCGCGCTCGCAGCAACAGCTGCCATCGGGGTCCATTCTGCACGCGCCAAATGTCCTACGCGCGCTGCTGCTCGCGGTGAGCGCACTCGAGGCATCTACGGGTCGGACACGCCGGCGGGCGGCGCTGCCGCCCAATGTGGGGCGAGAGTGGACGACAGCGGAGGAGGCGAAGCTTCGCGCTGAATTCGCGGGGCAAGAGTCGCTCAAAGTCATTGCGACGCGGCATGGACGATCGGTCCGGGCAATTGAGCTTCGGCTGCGCAGAGTCGGGCTTGGGAATTCGCGTCAAGGTTGAGCGGCATCCATCGGCCAGGAACGGTCACTCGCATGAATTACTTGGCACCCCGAAAGCGAACTCCCATTGTTCAATGCAAAGGCGCGCCACGATCGCGGCTAGTGAGCGCGCCTCCCGAGACCGGAGCGTGCTAATGTCGCAGCAGTTGCAGCCGCCAAACTGCGAAATCGCTAGTCATGACGTCGGAGTCAGGGTAGCGTATTCGCGAACGAGACCTCAGCTCAAGGAACCATGACTGTAATGGCCAAAAAGAAGCAAATGATAGCGAAGTCATCGACGACCAGATCACTTGTCGGCACGCGATCGGTCCGAGCTAGCCAGTCGTCCTTCTCAGAGGAGGATGACGCTCCCGAGCCGCTCGATCTCTCGGCGGACGAAAGAAAGCTGGTGACTCAACCGTACGATTACTCGGTTGATCAACTCACAGCTCACGTGGACAAAGGTAAGATTGTTCTTATCGATGTGCCGTACCAGCGTGAATACGTATGGGATGACACTAAGGCAAGCCGCCTGATCGAGTCGCTGCTGCTGAACGTTCCAATTCCGGTGTGTTATTTCGCCGAAAACGAAGACAACACCTGGGAAGTCATTGATGGACTTCAGCGCGTCCGTTCGATAGTTCGGTTCCTCCGTGGAGACTTCGTTCTCAGAGGACTTTCTGTACTTACCGAATTAAACGGGCTGAAGTTTGCTGACATCCCGGCACGTGACCAGCGTCGCATCGAGTCGCGTACGCTGCGATTCGTCGTGATCACCCAAGAGTCTCATCCTGACATTAAATTTGACGTCTTTGAGAGACTCAATACGGGCGCGGTGAAACTGCTCCCTCAAGAGCTTCGGAACTGCATCTACCGAGGGCCACTCAACGACGCCCTACAAAACATGTCAGATTACGCATCGTATCGCGCCGCTCTCGGTCGATCTCGCGACCCGCGCATGCGGGACGAAGAACTGGTCTTGAGGTTCCTAGCCCTCTACTCAGACATCCGGGGGTACAAGCCGCCGCTGGCGCAGCATCTTAATGAGTACATGCGCAAAAATAGGGCAAAAACACCGGACTCAGCGACACTCAACGTCTTCGATGACACGATGAAGGCGATTTCTGAGGTTCTCGGCGAAAGAGCCTTTAGTATGCTGCGTTATGGCAAAGCGTCCTCGAACATAAACCGAGCCCTCTTCGACGCCGTTAGCGTGAGCTTTGCTTTTGCTGACAGAGGGGCAATCCGTCGGAAAGCGAAAGCGGTATGGAAGGCTCATGCCGCTCTTCTTACAGATTCCACTTTCCAGCCGCTCGTTGGCCGTGCGACCGCGGACAGAACTCGTATGCACGGACGCGTGCGAATGTACACGGCGGCTATTCGTGCGGTTGGCGTCAAGACAACACTCCCTGATTTGCCGGAAGAATGAGCTCGTCGGCCTTTGGTGATCTTCGCGCAAGACTCGATGAGGTCCGGACATTGTCTGCACTGGACCCGGCGCGATCTGGCGACGTCTCTCAGCCAAGTGTCAGCAACGCGGTCAACAGAGCGGCTATTGTTCTTCTGACTGCACATGTTGAGGGGTATCTGGAAGATCTAGTTACTGAAGCGCTGGACAGGTTTGTCGAGAACGCGGCTCCCGTTGAGCGGCTGCCGCTACTTCTCCGCGCGTTGCATGCGGAGCATCACCTCAAACAAATCGCACCAATATCTGATCGCAATGTGCGCGCTCCGCGCATCGAAAGAATGTTCGCTGCCGAAGCGCCAATGTGGATGACTGGGGCGGTAGCGCAGGCGCGTATGATCCAGGCAAGGCTTGTATGCGCGGAGATGACCAATCCTGGGTCCCGTGAGATTGGGACATTTCTGGAACTGATCGGTGTGAGAATTGGAGACTATTTGGTCAGAATCGGAGCCAACGCCTCGCTATCACAAATTGACGGGTTGGTGCACCGTCGAAATCAAATTGCACACGGCGAAGCTAACGTTACGGGTGCATTCGGTGATGTCGACACGTATTTAGGTATCGTAAGCGCTTTGGCGCACCACATAGATAGCGCTGTTGCTGAGATAGTCCAATCAATCTGTGGTTTAGGCGCGGCGCCTTGGTAGAGGGGTTCTCCGCAGTGACGCATGCGCTTGCTGCGCACCCATGAGAGCCTTGGTTGCATCCTCAGTCCGAATGGACGTGATTGTGAAGCTGACGTATGAGGGCGACGGGCACGCGGATCGGCGAACAGGATGCCGGCGGCGGCTGGGTTCGTTTGGGAAGGCCGGGACTGGACGCGGATGAATCTCGACGAGAACCCGCTCTTCACCCGCCCGCCGGTCGTGCGGCCGCTGCCCGACGCTCGGATCAACCGCAGTTGGTGGCGACTGATTTCCTGAACTAATCCTCACGCGATCGAGCAGGTGCGGTCCCTGTGTTTGGATCAGTAGATATTCGTCGACTTATGTTTGCTGGTCAGCGGCTTGCTCTTCCTTGCAGGCTGGGCCGGAGGTGCCCGCAAGGCGCTCGGCTGGCCTCCTGGCAGAAGCCCCCGCCTTCATCACCCCGCGGTTACGAGAGGAGTCAGAAGCATAGAGAACCGGTGGATCCCCACCCTCCAGGCCAGGATACAAATGACTCCCTGTGCCGGCCGCTTCTTAACATTGCCACTGGCGACCGCTACCGCGCTCGTCCCCTGGCTCGTGGGGCCCGCATCGCGGGCTTCTATCCGGGCGGACTGACCTCTCGGCGATGCCCGTTAGCAGACGGTTGCGGCCGGCTGCATAGGGGTCGATACCGGCCGGCAGCTGGAGTGGGAAGCTGAATCCGGGAACGGCCAGGCCGGGCAATCGATTCTGCGCGAGAAGGAAAGCCACGACCAAGCTGGCGTCACCGCGTACTCCACCGAGGCGGGGCTCGCGGCTTCAATAGGAACTGGAGCGCGGCGCTCCTTACCTTCGCGTGGTCGGGCGCGCGGTGCACGAGCGAAAGGGCGCAACGCCCGAGAGAGAGCGCATCAGCACATGGTACAGCGCGAGCACCAGCACACACACGAGTGATGCGCCGAGGAGTGTCCAGAACGGAAAGCAGGCCCTCGGGTCTACGAAGACCCAGAAGAGCGCGGTCAGCGCGATGAGCAACGCGAGTACGCTCAGCATGAATGTCACGAGCGGTTCGAGGATCACGAGGAATGCGATGAGCGGGAGCCGGATCGCCTGCCACGCGATCCACAGGACGGCAGCGATGCATGCGAGGGCGATGTGAGCTGTGCCTGCTATCACATCGCGAACTGTGGTCCGATCCCTCCAGAGGATCGGCAGAGGCGCACCGTCGTGAGTATCTCTTCGCATCGTAGGGGC
>JAKBCR010000239.1 GCA_021807675.1 Pseudomonadota bacterium | reverse complement strand
GGTCAGCATCGGCAATGGCCTGAAACGAGGCGGTCTGCCTGCCATGCAGAATGCCCTCCTCCATGCTGCGCAAAATCTGTCGCACCAGCTTTGCGGCGAGGTATCGCCGTGAGCGGCCTGCTCCAATCCGGCTCGCACTGTGGCAATTCACCGCACTCTGCATCGAACTTCGGGAGCTGACAATGGCAAGTCGATTTCGCTCGGTCCTCAGCTTTGACATGCGCGCGCCTGAATTCGGCGCACCGAGCTCGGACCTCTATGATGCTGCGCTGCAGATGTGCGCCTTCGGCGACGAGATCGGGATCGACGGCGTCATCTTTCCCGAGCATCACGCCTCACAGGACGGCTACAACCCAGTGCCCGCATTGATGGCAGCGGCTGCGGCGGCGCGGACCCAGCGGATGGAAATCATTCTCGGCGCGATCGTTCTGCCGCTGCACGATCCTGTCGAAGTCGCCGAGACGATCGCCGTTACGGATCTCATCTGCGGCGGCCGTCTCACCACCACGCTTGCCGCCGGCTATGTCAAGGCCGAATTCAACATGTTCGGCAAATCGCTGAGTGATCGTGCCCGGCTGATGGACGAGGGACTCGAAGTCATCACCCGAGCGCTGGCGGGCGAGCGGCTCATGTATCGCGGTCGTGAGGTCTTCGTGCGGCCACTGCCGCGAAGCCGTCCGCCGAAGCTCCTGGTCGGCGGCGGCGTGCCCGCGGCTGCGCGCCGCGCAGCGAAATTCGGTCTCGGCCTCTGGACGCTCCAGCACCCGAAGATGCCGGACTGTCAGAAGCTCATCGCGCTTTACGAAGAGGAGTGCCGCGCGCTCGGCCGCGAGCCAGGGCCGGTCATGTGGAGCCATCCCGCCGTTCACGTCACGCGCGATCCCGATGCGGCCTGGGAGGAGATCGGGCCGCACATTCTGCACCTGGTGAGGAGCTATGCGTCCTGGGCCGGTGATGTGGATACGAAATCCTCGCCCTTCTATGGGATGGATACGGTCGAGTCGATCCGCGCGGCGGGCATGATCAACGTGCTCACCCCGGAAGAGACGATCGAGTTCGCCAGCAAGACACCGATCTCGATGGCACCGCTGATTTCGGGGCTCTCCCCGAAGATCGGCTGGCAGATGCTCGAGCTGTTCGCCGCGGAGGTGTTGCCGAAACTCCGCAACGCCTGAGGCGTGGGGCGGCGGAACCACCGCATTCAGCTGTGAATCCAACCACCGTCGACGGGCAGAAGGACGCCGTTGATATACCCTCCAGCGGGTGACAGCAAGAATAACACCGAAGCGGCGATCTCCTCCGGAAATCCGGCGCGACCCATGGGAATGCGGGCAATGTTTCCCGACATGGCGGGCTGACCGAGGTAAGGGATCGTGCGCGGTGTAAGGATCACGCCTGGCGCGATGGCATTGGCGCGTGGCTTGCCCTTGTAGCGTGTCGCGAGGTGCCGGGTATACGCCGCGATGGCCCCTTTCGCTGCAGGGTAGAAGGCCTGTAACGTCTCACTGCCCCCCATGAAGTTGCCCGCCACGGAGGAAATGCTTACCACGCTCGCAGCGACGCCGGCATGCAGCTCCAGCCAGCTCGTCGTCACGCGGTGCACGCTGCCCACGGCAAGCGTCAGGTTGTCGTTGAAGGCGCCGGTCGAGGAGCTGCCGGGACCGGCATTGTTGACCAAGTAGCGGCAGGGCCCGAGCGCTCGTGTCGCCTCCCAGGCCTTTGTAACCGCCTCGTCCTCTCCGACGTCGACCGCCACCGCGAGCGAATTGCCTCCGGCGGCGGCGATCTCCCGGGCAGTTTCATTGGCTCCCGCCAGATCCACGTCCCAGAGACCGACGGCAAGGCCGGACTTCGCGGCCATGATGGCCGTCGCCTTGCCGATGCCGCTGCCCGCGCCGGTGACGACGAGGACCTCATGCGTCTTGAAACCGAGCGCGCGCAGATCGTACTGCGGTCCGTGCAGCGGCTGATTCAGTCTGCTCTCGCTCATTGTCCCCCCGGGGCAGCATTCATGCGGATGATGATCCTTGCGGGCATGCCGACCTGCGTCCTCATCACCCTTCCCTCACGCTGAAGTGGGTAGCGACCGTGTCATACCTGATACCGCCCAGTGTGGGCGCACCTTGTGAAGGTACGAGCAGCTTGAGCACGCGTGAATTGAAGTACCAACGGTCGTTCTCCTTCGAATAGCGATCGTCGTAGTAGCCGAAAATCCGGAACGGCGTCTTCTTGTCTTCGGTATTGAAGATTCCCTCGGCGAGAACATAGCACAGGCCGCTTGCCGCGCAGCCGGAGAACTCGCTGATGATCTGGTTGGTGCAAATGTGCATCATGGGTCCCAGCCTCTTGGAGGCATTGAGGAACAATTGGAGCACCTCGGCCCGAGTCCCGACCGGCGTTCCTCCAACCACCGACTCGTCATAGAAGCATTCATTCGTAAACAGCTCAGCCACCTTCTGGAAATGGCGGGTATCGCAATAAAGCGCATACAAGCGAGTGAGCTCCTGGATCGCCATGCGATCCTCCATCGGTACTGTCAGCATTCTCTGTTACCCCAACCATCACATGCACGCACGCGCTGCCACAAAGCTCCAGGCGGGCTCCCCGCACAGGAATCGGCGCGTCGACGACGACGCGGTCGTCCTGTTCGTCTCGGCACACGCAGACATTTTCATCTCCCCGGGCTGTTGAAGGACCACCCCCTGGCACGTGCCGCACCGCAACGAAGCAGCTACGCTTTGCGCGCAGCATGAGCGCCGAAAGCGGCTACAACCCCGAACGCCGCAAGGAGCACCCAGGCAAGCAGTGAGATCGAGACGAACGCTCCTGCAGGCCCGAAGCGCCGAGATATCGGCTCGAGCCATATCACGCAGAGGGTCGCCGAAATCTCGAACCCTGTTCTGACGAATCCGAGTACACGTCCCTGCTGAGACGCAGGGACCGCCTGGCCGACGGCGGTCGCCAGATTGGGGAAGAACCATGCAAGCCCGATCGCGACGATCAGTAGACCCCAGACTGCCCCCCAAAATCCCGAGCTGACTGCCGCCATGAGGCAGCCGGCCGCGGCCGCCGCCAGACTGATCGCGAACACACCGCTTACGGACAGACGACGCCGACAGCGGCCATAAGCCATGCTGAATGCCGCCGAGATGGCGGACTGTCCCATGATCACCAGAGCGATGCGTCCCGGATCCGCCACACCCCGTGCGGTGATGAGATATGGCCCATAGATAGCCACAGAATAGCTGACCGTCCCGAGCGCGAGCGCGAGCAGAGCGAGCCGGACCGGGAATGAAGCGGCGATCCGCCCTCCCTCCGGGCGGACAACGGTGGACCTGCGAGGCCGCCTGTCGTGCAGCCCCATTGCCCCGATCACACCTACCGGAAGGCCGAGTACATAGAGCGCGAACGGGTACCGCCACCCGATTGCGGCAAGATCCCCTATGACAGGCTGGCTGACGATCGAAAATATCATCATCGCCGACATGTGCAGCCCCATCCATTTCGCCTGCTCATCGGCCCGAAGACGCGTATTGATGAGCACCAGGGCGGTCGTATCGATGGCTCCCGCTGCCACACCGACCAGCGCTCGAGAGGCGACCAGAAGCGGCAAGCCATGGATCAACAGCCCGGCTGTCCCTGCCAGAGCGTAAAGCCCGGAGGTGACCGCCAGAATGACTCGGGGGCCGATCCGGTCGATCAGGAATCCTGCGAGCGGTGCACCGACCGCAACCGATAGTCCCACGATGCCGACAAGCTGCTTGATGAGAATGCCGTCCCGAGGGCCATGAGCCAGGGCCGCCTCGATCCGCGGCAGGCCCGGGATGACGGCGCTGAACGCCAACAGGAACAGCGGTCCGGTGCTCAGCATGATCGCTTTCTCGGCCCAGGCCGGCTGCTGGCTTTCGGACCTGTCTCCGGAAGCGGCATCCGTGTCGTATGTCACCCCTGGGCGATCGGCCGCCATCGGGCGCGGCGGGACGATATGGTCAGGCATGCTGTCGCGCTCGATGCCGCATTTGAGCGCGCGGGCAATCCGTACATTGGGAAAGCCACGATCGACCGCCGCAGCTCGGCCTCATCCAGTACCGTCGAGCCGTCTGCAGAAATACAGGCAGGCGAGGACCTGTCCGCATCCCGGTGCGGGCACGCACGATCTCACGGCTCGAGGCAATCGCAGGCTCAGCGACTCCCAGAGCGCTCATCGCGCTTTGTTGCGCGCATAGTTGCGAAGGATTCCAATTTTCTCGATCTCGATCTCCACCACGTCGCCATGCGCCATGGGCGCCACTCCCGGAGGCGACCCCATCGAGATCACGTCGCCAGGCTGCAGAGTCATGACGCGCGAGATCATCGAGAGGACAAATTGCGGCGTGAAGAGGAAATCCGCGGTGGAATGGCTCTGCCGGACCTCCCCATTGACTCTGCACTCGAGACGCAAATTCCCGACATCCAGGTCTGTTTCGATGCACGGACCGAGCGGAGCGAAACCATCGAATATCTTGCCATCGACGAAATAATGCGAGCCGACGAACGCCCCCGGAGTGGCGAAATCGCCCGCCGTGACATCGTTCATGCAGGTGTAACCGAGGATGTACGAGGACGCCTCCGCGATATCGACCTCCCGGGCGGTCTTGCCGATGACGACGGCCAACTCGGACTCGTGGTTGACGGTATGCCCCGGCGGCAGCTCGATGACTCCCTCCGGATCGTTCCGGCACGTCGCAGGCTTGGTCCAGAGCATCGGCTGGGATGGCGGCGGACGATCAGCCGAGAAGTAGGCCCGGAAATTCGGGCCTATGGCGATGATCTTGCTCGGAACGGTGGGCGACAAAAACCTCACCTCTTTCGATCTCACGAGCCGGCCGGAACCTGGACGCAGGTCCTGCAGGCTCCCTTCCGCAGGCTTGATGCGATCACCCTCGAGATACCCAAAGGCAATCGCACCGCGCAGCTCGTAACGTACGATCTTCGCCATCAGATACCCCCTGGCGAACCGTCATCGATGGGATCCAGCGGCACATTCACTTCGCTCGAACGCTCATCGTAAGCCGGTGCGGTGTCCGCAAACAGCGTCTCCCCTCCCGCAGGTGAAACCTCGAGCATCCGCAGCATCGCTCCCTTGCAGATCGTGGGCATGTATGCATTATCCCGGTGCCAGGGAAGGCGATTGACCCTGATATCGCCCTCATCGAACACAAACACGGGCACTGGCGTGATGTCCAAAGCGGGTGCCGCCTTCATGAGTTTCCCTCGAAAGAAGCAATGATCTCCTCGCCGAACCACGCGACATTCTCCAGGAACGCAGCTCGACTGGGCGCTGGGAGCGGTGTCCAGATCCAGGTGGCGCCATGTTCCCTGAGCCGATGCGTCTGCTCGAGGAATTCGCCGGCCTCGGCTTTCGTGGCAGCGCGGGGCGGGCACGGCGATTTCACTGCAAGGTCGAACGGACCCGTGCGACCCAAGCGTTGGCGAAGCTCCCGCAACCGGTCGACTTTCTCGCGAAACTGCTCCATCGATACGACAGCCGACTCCCTCGCTCTGGGGTCATGGGCAGGGACGCTGAAGTACGGCAACCATCCATCGCCCCAACGCGCCGCCCGCTCGACCGCCCTGTCGCTACCGCCCCCGATCCAGACCGGAGGCGGAAGTGACGGGCACGGGCGCGGCTCGTTGCCCACCGCGTCGAAATGTCTCCCCCGCTTCACCACGGGCCCGCCCTTCCATGCCAGCTCGATCGTCTCGAGGGCCTCATCGGTGAGCGCGCCCCGCTCGGCATGGGGAACGCCCAGGGCATCGAATTCGACTTGCTGGTAACCGACACCGACCCCGAGAATGAAACGATTGTCCGACAGGATCTGCAGGGTCGCGGCGGCTTTCGCCGTCAAGAAGGGATTCCGGTAAGGCAGTACGACGACATTGCTGAGCACCTTCAGCCGCCGTGTCGCTGCGGCCGCAAATGCAAGAGCCGTAAATGGATCCAGGGCATCATGACCGGAAGGGTCAGTGTGCAACCAGTCCGCCGACGGCGCCGGATGCTCGGACAGGAATCCTGCGGAAACCCCTGCCCGCTCCAGAGCCATCGCGATGTCGCGAACCGCCTCACCGGACTGGAATTCTCCCGAAGGAGAGACCCGGTCGATCGGCATGAGGAGCGCAAACTTCATCGAGATGACCCTTTGATCTGGCGCGAGTCAGAGCTTGTAAACGTCCCTCGCCGTTTCACCCAGCACTTTCCGAGCCGCCTGCGCCGATACCGCGTCTCGGATCGCGCCGATCGCTTGCCAGCCGACGCCGAGCGAGCCTTCATAGTGCGGGAAATCCGAACCCCCCATCACCCGGCCCGCTCCCATGTAGTCTGGCTGCCGCAGCCCGAGCGGATCGAATTGGAAGGTGGCATAACAGTTGCCGTGCCA
>JAKBCR010000043.1 GCA_021807675.1 Pseudomonadota bacterium | reverse complement strand
GCGTGACCGGCGCAGCGACCCGCCAGTCGAAGCTCTCCTCGGCGCCGTACGTCCTCGCCTTTTGGGCATTCACGATCGCGAGGATGACGGTGCTCGCGTAAGCCGGGTTCGCATGGGCCGTGAACTGTATGTTCGTATAGTCGTTATAGAAGATGTCCGTCGTCAGCTGCGCCGCACCGTTAAGCAGCGCTTTGCGGTATCCCACCTCGTAGGTGTCGACCTGCTCCGGAGCGAAAAGCAATCCTCGGGTGTCCCCGCTCGGAAAGAACACCGGCGCAGTGGTGGGATTGACGCCACCTGCTTTGATTCCCCGTGCCCAGCGCGCGTAGACATTGCCGTCATTGCCCAGCCGGTAGCTCAACGTCGCCGAGGGAATCGACTTCGACAGACCCGTTCTCGCGGTCGCAACCACCGGCAAGCTGTATTTCGTCACGTTGGTCTCGTGCTCGTAGCGGTACGAGACCGTCAAGCTGAGGCGCGGCAGGATGTCGTAGGTGCCCTGGCCGTAGATCGACCAGTTGTGCACGCGATCCACGTTTCGAAGATCGAGGGTCGGGATGATCCCACCGAACAGCGACACGCCGGTGTGGGCGTTGACGTTGTCGGCCAGATAAGTCGCGCCCGTGATCCAGCTGAAGCGGCTGTGATAGGTCGACTGCGCCCGCAGCTCCTGATACGCCATGTCCCGATGAATGTCGACCTCCTCGTCGATGCCGGGGCTGGAACCGCCGATGCCGTCCGCGGCAAAGTTCGTGGTGTTGCCCCGATAAGCGGAAATCGAGGTCAACTCGACGTCAGGCACGTCCCAGACGACCGTAGCGGATGTACCGTAGTCCCAGGCGTCCACATAACCTGGATCGCCCATGGCGACTTTGTACTTCCCGCTTGGGCCCTTCTCGAACCCGGCCGGCAGGTTGACCGTGAATCCTGTGGGGGTGGTGGTGCCCGGAATGACGGGTGAAGCGATGGTCTCCCCGAGCAGACCAGCGAAGAAACCCTGGACGAGGGTCGGCGTGGTGTCCAGGTTCGCAGCGCCGTTGGAATCCACCTTGGCGCTGTAGTCGCCGGCAATGGTGACCTTGAGGTTGTCCGTCGGCCTCAGCAGCATCTTGTCATCCGTCGCCCAATAGTTCCCGTTGTTCAAGCCGGGATCCGGATGGGTGTGCGAGTTCAGCAGAGCGGCGGTCTGCTGGGGTGTCCCGAAAAAGGAGCCGTTCGGGAACATGGCCGCCGTGTAGGGAGTCGAAGTGGCGAGATTCGTCACATAGGGACCATGCGAGTCTCGCTCCCCCGAGAAGAGGAAGGCGACCTTGTCGTTCACCGGCACGTTCGCCCACGCGGCGACCCGGACGGTGCCCATCGTCCCGTAGTCGACCAAGGCGTCGCCATTGAAAGGCTGCGTGGTGCTCGGCTGGCGGGTGATGACGTTCACGACACCGCCGGTCGCATTACGGCCGTAGAGGCCGCCCTGCGCTCCCTTCAGGATCTCGACCCGCTCCACATCAACCAATTGCTGGTCCATCGAGCCCCAGATGTACGGCACGCCGTCCACGAACGTCGCGACGCTGGGGTCAGCGCCGACGAATATGTCGTTGCCGATGCCTCGGATGTAGAGCTGGGTGTAGCCCTCGCCTGAGGTGGGTAAGAAGCCGGGCGTCGTGAACTGAAGGTCCGTGAGCGTGTGAATCTGGGCGGCCTTGAGCTGTGTGGCCGTCATGGCCTGCAGGGCCATGGGCACCGTCAAGACGTTCTCTTTACGCCGCTCCGCGGTCACGACGACCTCCTGGAGCTGATCGAGGCTGCCGGAGCTGCCATTGCCGCTCGCGCTCGCGGTCGGCTGTTGCGCGAAGCCGGGCTGCGCCAGAAGCAGCAGCACAGGCAGTGAGACAAGGCGCCGATATGAAGCAGTGTTCATGCTTTCCCCCGAAATCAGGCGTTGCACTATTCTCTCTCGCGACCCTTCCTGGTCCACCCGAGTGTCCCCGCGTATCCCGCTGCACCGGCGGCCGTCCCAGCCCCCTTTCGGCCGGTGCGAATCTCGTCCCGATCGACTTTGTTGCGTAATCGCAGCGGGTGCTGTAGCAGCGCTGGCGCTGCACTGGGCACGTCGACTGAAGGCATTGTCTCCGTCATACAACGGCCAGGGAGCCTCATTTCAGCTACAGCAACGATGCCTGCCAGCTGAAGACAATCTGTTGCGTCGTAGCCACATTGGGCGGGCGCCAAAAAGCGATGGCCGATCAGCCATGATCGATGCTGAGGATGGTTTTGCCGACCGCACCGCCCTCGCTCACCGAGCGGATCGCCCGGGACGCCTCGGCGAGGCGGTATCGCGCGCCGATGTGGGGCCGCAGCCTGCCCTCGGCGAGCCAGGCGAACAGCTCGTGCAGATTCTCACGGTGCTGCTGCGGCTCGTGCTGCATGAAGGCGCCCCAGAATACGCCCAGGATCGACGAGCCCTTCAGCAGCGGCAGATTCAAGGGGAGCGAGGGAATCGTCCCCGCAGCGAAGCCGATCACCAGATGGCGCCCGCCCCACCGGAGCGACCTGAACGCCTGCTCCGTCAGCGTCCCACCGACGGGGTCGTAAACCACATCGATACCGCGACCGCCCGTCAATGTCCGCAGCCGATCACGCAGGCCATCGCTCCTGTAGTTGATCAGCTCATCCGCACCGCTCATCCGTGCCGCGTCGAGCTTGGCGTCGGTCGACGCTGCGGCGATGACATGTGCGCCGAGCACCTTCGCAAGCTGGACAGCCGCCAAACCCACACCGCCCCCAGCCCCGAGAACCAATACGGTCTCCCCGCTTCGCAGCCGGGCACGCTGCCGATAGGCATGGTGCGTCGTCCCGAAGGCGGATAGGAATGCCGCCGCATCGTCCAGACTCACACCGTCGGCCAGGCGGATCAGCGACTCGACGGGCGCGGTCACGTACTCCGCGAATCCTCCATAATCGGTAAACGCGGCCACGCGATCACCGACCGAGAGCCCGGTCACACCCTCACCGACGGCGTCTAGGGTGCCCGAGACCTCCAGCCCCGGCGTGAAGGGCAATTCCTGCACCGCTTGATAGCGACCCGCGATCCGCAGACTGTCGGTGAAATTCACGCCCGCCGCGTGCACGCGGATGCGCGCCTGGCCCCGCATCGGCTCGGGGATGGGAACATCGCGAAGCTCGAGGTCTTCCGGAGCGCCAAGCTTGGTGCACTCGATCGCTCGCATGATGCGCTTCAGCATTGTCGCGGGCCTCGGACCGCCGATGCCAGGCGAGCGCTAATCAACCACACCGTCCCGGATGAGCCGCTCCAGCTCGCTCGGCGGAAGTCCGAGGAGATCGCAGTACACGTAAGCGTTGTGCTCGCCGAGCCGCGGTGCGCCGTTCGATACCGCCGCGGATGTGCCCGACATTTGCCAGGGTACGCCGACGATCGACCTCACCCCCTGCTTCCAGTCCGAAACCGACCGGTATATTCCACGGCCCCAGAGGCTCTCGTCGCTGACCAGATCCAGCGAAGTGGCGCTCTTGGTAGCTGACACTCCCGATGCTCGCAAGCGCTTCGCCAGATCGTCGGCATCCTCTGCGCGCGTCGCTTGCGCTATGCGCTCATCGAGATACCGCCGGTTCGCCTGCCGCCCAGGCAGCGTCCCATACCTGGAATCCGCGATGAGATCGGTGACGCCCAGGATCTCGCAGAGCCGATGCCACTCGGCCGCGGAAGTCACGGCAATCGCGATCCACTCCTCGTTGCGGCACGGGTAGCAGCCGTGAGGCGCCATGTCGGGGTGGGCATTGCCGTCGGGCCTTGGAACGACTCCGGTAATGCTGTATTCGAGCAGGCTGTCGCCAATCATGCTCGACATGCACTCCACGGCGGAGACATCGACGAATTGCCCCTCGCCCGTCCGCTCCCGGTGAAGCAGCGCGACGATCGCGGCGAGCGCGGCCTGAGCGCCAACCGTCGAGTCGCCGTAGCGCATGTTGATCCCGACCGGCGGCTCCCCCTCGTAGCCTACCAGTGAATTGACCCCCCCGAGGGCGACGAAGCAGGGTGCATAGCCCGTCTGGTAGCCGAGCGGACCGTCGTTCCCGTACATTTTGATCGAGACGGAAATGATATCCCGCTTGATCGCGCGCAGGCCCTCGAAGTCGAGCCCCATGCGCTTCATCGCACCGGGGCGCAGGTTGTCGAGGACGATATCGCTCCGGCCCACCATGTCGCGCAGCAGCTTCATCCCCTGCTCGCTCTTGAGGTTGAGCTGGACGCTGAGGACTTCCGGGTTCAGGCTGAGGAAGTACGGCGCGTGATCCGGATCGACCCCTCCATACGCGCGCATCTCATCGAGATTGTGGCGACTCTCGACCTTGATGACTTCCGCCCCGAGCAGCGCCAGCAGCTTGCCGGCGTAAGGGCCCGCCCAAACCTTGGTCAGCTCCAGCACCCTGACCCCCTGCAGAGGGCCACCGCGCAACGGCCTGGCGGCCGCCCTCTCCCGCTCGGCGTTCCGCCGCCGGCCAGCGCTCTGCCGCCGGCGCACCGCACCGGCGAATTCGCCGGTGTGCTCCCCGAGTCGCGGCGCCGGGCTCGCTAGCGCAGCGGGCGAAGCGCTGAGCCGGTAGGGGACCGTGGGGTAGAGCCTCTTGCCCAGGACGGGATGCTCGAGCGACTGAAAGAACTGGCGGAACCCGAATTGCGGGGAGCGCACCAGATCGGCCGCGTCGTTCACCGGCACGAGCGGCACACCGAGGCGTTGCGCTTCGGCGGAGACCTCATCCCGGTTCCTCGTACGCACCCAGTCGCCAAAGCGGGCACGGCACTCGGCGACGGCGCTTGGCGTGGCGGCGAATTCCAGCCAGTCCTCGCCGAAGCGGCTCGTCCACTCCGGATTGCCCATGAGCTTGCACAAACCCTTCCAGTGGGTGCGACTCGTCATGTAGAGATAGACGGTGCCGTCGCGGCATGGGAAGAAGGCCTGCGGGCCGCCCTGATCATAGTTGGTGCGCTTGTTGTTCGCCTCGTCGTCGCCGGCGATCCTGCGCCCGATGATGATGTCGGCGCGCGAGATCAGGACATCCCGCGCCGAGACATCGATGAACTGGCCTTTCCCCGACCCACCGCGCCAGCAAAGGGATGAGACGATACAAAGAGCGGCATCGAGAGCGCTCTCATAGTCGGCCAGAAATCGCCCCGGCCCCTTGAGCGGCGGCTTGCCGGGGTCCGATGCACTCGGCGTGTGATAACCCCAGCCGCTGCTGTGAAAGACATTCAGACTTTTCGCGGGCCAATGGTCGCGCGGCGCTCCGTGCCCATACGGCGTCAGGGAGCAGAACACAACCTCAGGGTAGTCCCGCTCCGCCTGTCCGGGAGCAATGCCGACGGACTTCAGCCAGTCATCGTCGTGATCATCGATGACGACGTCCGCTGCCGCAATCAATTCTCGAACGCGAGCCAGCCCCTGCGCCGACGTCAGGTCATGAGTCACGGATTTCTTGTTGGTATTCAGGTAAGCGAAGACGGCACTGCCCTCCGTGCCCCCCACGGACTCCACGATGGGCCTGATCGCCCGTGTCGGACTGCCGCATCCGGGGCGCTCCACCTTGATGACCTGCGCGCCGAAGTCGGCGAGAAGCTTGCCGCAGTACTCTCCTGCAACCCCTTCCGCCAGCTCGACGATGGTGAAATCTCGCAGTGCAGTCATTAAGGAATCCTCGCATGAACATCGATCGGAGACCGTGGCTCTGCGGCGGCGCAGAGGCCCCTCCCATGCCTACTTGATGGCGATCGGGTTGAGGGGCGTACCCACCGCGCCGCTGACGGGAAGAGCCGTCGCGACGAGCATGAACTCGTACACTCCATCTGCAGCGCAGTCTGCCGCAAGCGCCTCGAGGTTCCAGATCTCCCCGAGCATCATGCCCATGTCGCGGATCGCGAGCATGTGAAAGAGGCTCCAGATCCCCTCCTCCGGCCGCATGACCTCGACACCCACGTTGTCCGCAGCAACCGCTGCGGTATTGCGGTCGTAGAACCATTCGGCACAGCGCCAGCTCAGGCCGGGACTGCTCCAGGCCCAGGATTCCCCTTCCCGCTTCTCGAGCCACTCCAGGTACCATCCCGTGCGGATCAGTATGATGTCGCCCGTGCGGATCTCGACGCCCTCGGCCGCGACGATCGCGTCGAGCTCGCCGGCCGGCACGACTTCATTGGCCTTCAGGCGATCGACCCCTCGATGCCTGGCGACATCGAGCAGCACGCCGCGGCCGACGATGTGACCCCGGCGGGCAACCGGATCGATGGCATCCTTCATGGCTCCCAGACTGGTGACCGCCTTGGCCGGGTAGCCGTTGTACAGGAGGCCTTCGTAGTAGAAATGCGACAGCGCATCCCACTGCGTGCCGGACTGCAGGGGCATGATGACGTAGTCGTCGGTGAACCGACCCGGGCCGCTTGCGAGCAGCTCCGCCATCCACGCTTCGGAGGGGCCGCGCCACTCCGGAGGCAACTCGTGCATTTGACAGTCACCACCGTCCACGGTCATGACATGGATGGGGTTGCGTCGCAGTCCGTGAGCGCCCTGAGGTCCATGGGCGTTGAAGGGGACTCCGAGCGAAAATACCCGGCCGTGCCGCGCCAGGCTGGCCGCATAGGCCAGGGCCGCCGGCGTGATATGATTCAGCGTACCGAGCTCATCGTCCGCCCCCCACCTTCCCCAGTTCCTCACCCGCTGCGCGACCCGGCGCCACTGCGCGTCATCGGCATGGGCCGCGGCATCAGCCTTGTCCTGCTCATTCATGCGAGCTCACCCAAGATCGAGTAATGGAGTTGGCAGGCCAGCGAGATATCGGCCCGACCCGATCCACGACAGCTCTCCGGTCATGACATGGGCATTGCCGGCCTGAGCGTCGCGGAAGAAGCGCTGAATCCTGCTGCCGTTGCGCAGGCCCGTGGTTGCACTCGATGTGAATGCGGTTTGAGCGGTATCCGCCGCAACCGCGATGACGTTCGCGGTGCTCAACTTGGCGTCGAGCTGCGCCTCCGGCGGGGCGCCGCCGTGCTCGGCCGACTCGAAGAGCGCATCGAAGGACTTCCGCGCATAAGCCTCCGCCGAGCGCATCGCCGCATGGGCTCTCGCCAGGTCCTTCTGAAAGATCTCGGATTCGTGCAGCAGGCCGGCCGGTGGCCGTTGCTTCGCACGCGCATAGGCCACCCATTCATCGAGCACCCGCGCGCCGCAGCCGATGCCGAATCCGGCATGACACAGATGCGGAATCGACAGGAAGCCCATCCCGTAAAGCGCCCCGCCCCGCCGCGGCGCCTGTGTCACGGGATCGAACACGAAGTCGCTGTGCACGACCTGGTCCAGAACCCGGAAGTCGTAGCTGCCGGTGGCACGCAAGCCCAGCACATTCCAGTTGCCCAAAAGCTCCACCTTGGATCGTGGCGCCAGAGCGATCAGCATGACCGGTTGACCGTTGTCACGCAGCACCGGCGCGCCATTTTCATGGAGGGTATAGCCGCCTACGATCCACGAAGCGGTCGGAATGCCGCTGCCGAAGTTGAAGGAGCCGCGGATGCGATAGCCACCGGCGACCCGCTCCGCCTTTCCCTTGGGCGCCGCCTGGCCGGAGCACGTCGGCCGGCCACCCGAGCAGAAGATCGCCTCGATGGCGCGATCGCCCAGGAACGCCCCGGCGATGGCGGGGCCGGTCAGTGCCGCCTGACAGTACCAGCCGACGGAGCCGTCGAAATAGGCGAGCGCCTTCAGCACATCCAGCACTTCGCGCGGATGGGCTTCCTGGCCGCCCACCCCGCGCGGGGCGAGGAGGGTGAAGACGCCGGCGTCCATCAGCGCCTCGAGCACCTCATCGGCCGGCTGCGTCGCCTCTTCATCGACATCCGCCTTGGCCTCGATCAACTCGCGCAACGCTTTCACCCGCGCGAGAAGAGACTCCCCTGCTGGAACGCCGGCTTTGACGGGCTGCGTATTCATTTGCCTCTCGATCGGCCGGGGCTGGCACGCGGTCCCGCGCTCAACGCACCAGTCGGAAGCATTTTCGAAGCTCCTCGACAAACAACTCTGGCTGCTCGAAGGCGGCGAAGTGTCCTCCCCGCTCGAGCTCGTTCCAGTAGATGAGCTGGCGCATGCAGCGCTCGGCCCAGCTGCGCGGCGCGGCGTAGATGCTGTCCTCCAGAAAGATGCTGCAGCCTGTCGGCAAGTCGAGCTCCACCGCGCGGAACCCGCCGCGAAAGCTCTCCCAATACAGCCGCGCCGAGGAAGCACCGGCATTGGGCAGCCAGTAGAGCATGATGTTGTCGAGCATTTCATCGGGCGTCAGGGTGCCCTCCGGCGCCCCCGGATCGAGACTCCAGGCGCGGAACTTCTCATAGATCCAGGCCGCCTGCCCGGCCGGAGAATCGGCGAGAGCATAGCCGAGCGTCTGAGGCCGGCTCGCCTGTTGACTCGAGTAGCCCGACTCCCACCGGGCGTAATGGGAGAGCCGCTCGAGCATTCTCGATTCGCTGGCGCTCTGCGCGGGGCCCTGCTCCCGCGGCACCACGAGCGGCATAGTCAGGTGAATCGCGATGAGCCCGTCGGGCCGCTGGGCGCCCATCGCCGTGGTGATTGCCGAGCCCCAGTCACCGCCCTGGGCAACATAGCGGGCATAACCCAGCCTGAGCATGAGCACGTGCCAGGCGCGGGCGATCCGGGCGACGTTCCAGCCCGTACCGGACGGTTTGCCGGAGAAGCCGTAGCCCGGCAGCGACGGTATCACCACATGGAAGGCATCATCGGGATCAGCGCCATGCGCGCCCGGATCGACCAGGGGCTCAATGCACTTCAAGAACTCGATCACCGAGCCCGGCCAGCCGTGGGACAGGATCAGCGGCAAGGCGTGCCGGTGCTTCGACCGAACATGGAGAAAATGGACGTCGACGCCGTCGATTCGGGTCAGGGATTGACCGAGGCTGTTGAGTCGCGCCTCGCAACGGCGCCAGTCGTAACCGGTGCGCCAGCGCTCGACCAGTGCTTTAACTTTGCCCAAGGGCGCGCCCTGCGACCAGTCATCCACCGGCTCCCGTTCAGGCCAGCGCGTCAGCTCGAGCCGCCGATGAAGGTCGTCCAGTCGCTCCTGCCCGATGTGGAGTACGAATGGCTGGACGGGATCAGTCATTCGCACCGCCCTGCCTGCCGGGACAGCAGCAGCGCCCCGTGCGACCGGCTTCCGATGAGCTTCTCGCCATGCAGTCCCCCGATGGATACATTCCGTCGGCATCTTAAGATAAAGGGGAAGCGAATAGGCGCGCCGCGCGAGCGGGTATTGCGGCTGCGGACATCGCCTGGATCATGGACAGAACAGCCGGCACCGGTGTACGGTGCTCCTGACAGTCGGAAGCGGACCGGGGGCCAGGCCCGGGCGCTCACCAGCGGATCCGTACCAGTGCCCGGCAGGTCCGCTCACCCGCTCGCTTGACGGCATGCTGGCGGCAATGAAGTGCGGGCCAACTCGCTTGCCCGGTTGCCCGTCGCTCTCCGCACCGCCAGTAACACGAGAGGTGTCCATCATGGGTTCGAGTGAGGCCGAAACGCAGGCGCAGAGCTGCCCGGCCGCAGGCCGCGGCGACCCCTCGCTCGCGGATGCCACGCTGATAGATCCCAAGATCCTCGCGCAGCCCAATGACTTTTATCGGGCGTTGCGTGCCGGGGATCCGGTGCACTACGACCCGAAGCTCAACATGTGGCTGGTGTGCCGCTACGATGACATCGTCACGGTGCTGCGCGATCCGATCACCTTCTCCGACAAGCACGGCTACGAAGCCCAGTACGCCAGCGGCTACTTCGAGGAGTTCAAGCAAATTCTCGAGAGAGAGGGAGGCGGATTTTTCCCTGACGCGATAAAGGACGATCCACCCGCGCACACCCGCGTACGCCGGCTGATGGAGCGGGCTTTCACGGCCCACCGCGTGAAAACCCTGGAGCCGGGAATCACTCGTATCATCGTGGATCTGGTGGAAAAACTCGCCGACAAGGCGGCCAATGACCGGATCGTCGACGGCGTGAGCGAGTTCGCCATTCCATTGACCATTTCGGTGATTTGCGAGCAGCTCGGCATCAGCCAGTTCAATGCAGAGAAGATCCGGGGCTGGTCGGGCGCGGTGACGGCGCAGATCGGACGCATGCAGAGCCGCGAGCAGATGCGCGCCAACGCCGCGCAGATCTGCGAGCTGCAGAATTTCATCATCGCGCAGATCCGCGAGCGCGAGTCCCAGCCTCGAGAGGACATGATCTCCGACCTGGTGCACGCGCGCACCGAGGATGGGAGCAAGCTGACATTCGCGGAAGTCGTATCGCTCGTTCGCGCGCTCATCATCGCCGGCAACGACACTACCGCCACGGCCATCGGCAATCTGCTGTTCGTGCTGGCCACGCAGCCGGAGGTAGCCGGAGCCTTGCGGGAGGCGGTCGAGGACGATCGACTTCTGAACCGGTTCGTCGAAGAGCTCCTGCGCGCCGAGCCGCCCGTCCGCGGACTCGCCAAGATGGCCGTGCGCGAGGTGGAGCTGGGCGGCACGCGCCTGCCCAAGGGTGCGCACATTCTCGTGATGTACGCCTCCGGGAACGACGACGACACGCGATTCGCGTGTCCGCGTAAGTTCGATCTCAACCGCGGCAACCTCGGTACTCACGTCGCTTTCGGCGTCGGCGTTCACCGCTGCATCGGGGCTGCGCTCGCACGGATGGAGATCAAGGTTGCCGCCAGAGAGATCGCGCGGCGTCTCGGCGGCATCCAGCTCGCGATCCCGCCGGAGGAAATCACGTACCTGCCGACCGTCGCCACGCGCTCCATCGCGAGCCTGCCACTGACGCTCTTGCGCAGGAGCTCATGCCTCACGGCGCAAACTTCATGACCGGCAGGCAACCCACGACAAGGCTCAGATGCATGAGAATCGGCAAGTTCCACGCGCGCCCTGAGCTGAGGCCTCCGACATGACGCAAGAGCTCTCCGGCAAAGTCGCCATTGTCACCGGCGGCGCGAGTGGCATCGGCCGCGCCACGGTCGAGCTATTCGTCAAGGAAGGCGCCCGAGTCGTCTTTGCCGACGTGGACGCCGCAAGCGGGGAAGCGCTCGCGGCAAAGCTCGGCGAGGCCGCCCTGTTCCGGCGCACCGATGTCGCTCAGGCCGAAGAGGTCGAGTCCCTGGTTGATTTCGCCGTGGCCCGCTTTGGCGGGCTGGATATTATGTTCAACAACGCCGGCATCGCTGGCGCCCAGCACGATCGCTTTCTCGATGATGATCTGAAGGATTTCCAGCGAGTCATCGGCACCAATCTCCTCGGCGTCATGATCGGCACCCGATGTGCGGGCCGGCACATGGCACGGCACGGAGGCGGCGTCATCATCAATACCGCCTCCATTGCGGGCGTGCTCGCAGGCTACGGGCTGATGAGCTATCGCACGAGCAAGGCCGCGGTGGTCCATTTCAGCAAGTCGGTCGCGATCGACTTCGCCGAGTACGGCATTCGGGTGTGCTGCCTGGCGCCGGGACACATCCGCACACCGATGACCACTTTCGCTCCGCCGGGAGTGAGCGCGGTAGTCGCCGCGCGCATCAAGCAGGCCGTGTCGGAAGTGTACGACTCTAACCAACCGCTCAAGCGACACGGAAGGCCTGAGGACATCGCCGAGACCGTGCTGTTCCTCGCGAGCCCTCGAGCGGCGCAGATGACCGGCGTGGTGCTGCCGATCGACGGTGGCATCACAGCCGGGGATCCGGTCAACCATCTGAGAGATCATCTGCAGGCGCGGACGAAAGCGATGGGATCTTGATGTCTTCTCCGCTCTGAAGGACGGAGATTTCCGCCCGGAGCTTCCGCGCCCGACGAGGCAGGGCCGGATCTGCTCCCGGGCACAGGCAGCCTTGCGGGGCTAACGCACAGTCGGAGATCAGGTGAAGATCACTTTCGTTCAGGTCAATGGCGTCGAGAAGACGATCGAGGACGCGCGTCCCGGAGAGACGCTGATGATCCTGGGGCGGACACACGGCGTCGAAGGAATCCTCGGCGATTGCGGCGGCGGCTGCTCTTGCGCGACATGCCATGTCTATGTCGACCCCGAGTGGCAGACGGCGGTCGGGCCGCCCGATGAGATCGAAAGCGCTACGCTCGACACGGTCTCGAACGTGCTGCGCGCCAACAGCCGGCTCGGCTGCCAGATCGTGCTGCGTCCCGAGCTCGATGGCCTGAGAGTGACCGTCGCGCCGAGCGGATGATCTCGCGGGGCAAGCGGCGCACCAGCCGCCGCGATGGCAAGAGCAGATGAAAATGACAGCGATTACCGAAGCCAATCTTCCTGCCCTGCCGATCGAGACCGCTGCATTCTCGAGGAACCCCGATCCGTTCGCTGCCGCCGCCCGGCGAATCCACCCCTGGATCGCGCGATTCTCGCAGGGGCTCGTGGTGCACGGCTATCAGGCAACCAAGGACCTTCTGGCCGACGATCAGCACTTCCGGCCTGGCTTCTCCCCGGCAGTCGCCTTTTACGGACTGCAGGACCACCTGTGGGGCCGGTTCATGGAGGAAATGCTCCTCTCCGTATCCGGCGAGAAGCACAAACGCCTGCGCAGCAGTGTCGCTGCGGCGTTCACGCCGCGACGAGCCAACCAGGTCCGTCCCCAAATGCGCAAAGTGATCTCCGCGCTTCTCGATGAGTGGGCGCCGAAAGGGTCATTCGACTTCGCCGAGTTCGGCGCCCACTTTCCTGTCGCCGTGGTATTGGGCCTGCTCGGGGTCGCAGCCGATGTCGATCCCACAATTCAGCTCGGATTGGAGAATCAGCTCTCGTCGCTCACCTTCGATCCGGCCGCGAAGCCGTTGTTCCTTGCAGGTTGGGATGTGTTGTGGGAGTTCAGCGATCGGCTCGTGATCGAACGCGAGGCCAGCGGCCTGCACGACCCCGACGCGCTTCTTGATGTGCTGATCGAAGCCAAGAGGAAGGGGCTCCTGGATGAGACCGAGCTCCGTTTCATGCTGCTCGTCCTGGTGGTGGCGGGCTATGACACCTCGAAAAACATGCTGGCGCTCACCATGCGTCAGCTCATCGCCAGGCCGGATGCTTACGCCCGCTGCGCCGAAGATATTGCCTACTGCGGCAAGATACTCGACGAAGCGCTTCGCCACTCATCGATCACAACGCCCTATCGCACCGTCTGCGAAGCGTTCGAGTACGATGGTTTCCAGTTCGAGAGAGGCACCGTCGTGGTGTTCGCAACCGCCCTGGCCGGGCGCGACCCCGCGGCATACGAGAACCCGCTCAGCTTCGAGCCGGAGCGTAATCCCAACAACCGCCACGTGGCATTCGGGCGGGGGGCGCATATGTGCCTCGGGCAGCACATCGCGCGCGCCCAGCTCGAAGAGGGGCTGCATCTGATCGCGCAGCGATTGAGGAACCCTCGGCTTACCGCCGAGCCGACCTGGCGACCCTTCCTCGGGACCTGGGGGTATAAGAGCCTGCCGATCGCGTTCGATCCATCAGTATCGTGACCGGCGGCGGCCGCCGTCGTTCTCTACCGGGTCTCGTTCTCTGGCGCGTGCCTCGCGCGATACTCCTTCGGCGACAGGTTGTAGGCGGTCTTGAACATCCGGCTGAAGTGCGCCGCGCTCTTGAAGCCCGCCATGCCTGCGATCTTGTGAATCGGATAATGGCGATAGGCGGAAGAGCCGAGCCACTCGCGTGCCTTGGGAAGCCGCTGACCCCAGAGCAGCTCCGAGAAGGAGGTGTTATTGGCCTTGAGCACGTAGCAGAGGTAGCGGGGCGAGATGCCGCAGTACTCGGCGACCCGATCGCAGGTGAGATCCGCGCAGGTGAGATATCTGCCGATGCAGGCCTGGATGTCCTCGAAGCGCCGATCCGTCAGGCTCTGCGGGTCGACGGACCCGGCCAGCTGCTCGCCCAGGCTGTCCGAGACCGAATGCAGGAAGCCCTGGGCCAGCGCTGCCCCCGTCCTGGCGCTCAGCCGGTCCCCCTCGGTGCACAGGATCTCGAGCAGATCGGTAACCAGGGAGCGGTAGGCCGCCCCGATCTCGAAGGCGCCCTTCAATCTTCTCGCCCAAGGCATCACCGAGAGCACCAGCTGCTCGGGCACCACTGCAAGCCCGCATTCGAAGTTGCCGCGCTCGCCGACGAATGTGCCCGAATAGAACGGCTGGTCCGCGTCGATGAGGGCGCATTGCCCAGCCTTGACCCGATACGCGCCCGTCGGGCTTACGACCCGCATCTCACCTTGGAAGACGAAGTACAGGAGCCGACTCGCCGCCTTGCGCGCACGGATATGATGCCACGCCCGACGGAACGAGATGTCGGCGGTATTCACGGCTCGCATGAAAAGCACCGGCTGCGTCAGCCCGTTACGCATCACCGAGCGGACCTCCTCACCGGAAGGCTGAATTTCGACGTCTCCCTCGGTGAACTGATTGCGCACCATCACGGATAGCAGGCGCCGCGACTCAGCGATATCACGTCCGCAATAGGCATAAACCGTCTGCATCGCCCCTCCACCGCCGGCGCTGGCACTCGCCCGCGGATCCACCCCTTCTACGGCCCAGTCCCTCCTCTGTCAATGCTCGGGGGCCGGCCTGATCCCCCTGCCAGGAACCCAGATCATCCGAGCGGCTGCAAGGCTGCCACCGGCCTGGTGGCAGTCGAGCGAACAAGGAGCTCGGCCAGCTACAGCAGACGGGAGGCAAAGCGTGCAAGTCGACTGGAAAATTCCGCGTCCGTATTGTTGACTTCGAGTGTTCCAATTATCCTGTCGCCAGGGCGCTCACGTACCGGTACAGGCGGTGTGCAATCACATGGCCGACCCGTTCCGGCACGGCAACCGCTCGTAAGCAGACAAGACCTCATCAGCAGACCTTCGGCTCGCCAGGGAGCGATGGCCGCCAGAGTGCCATCTGGCCTCCCGCAGCACTTTTCCCGCATCGGCCGTTCGGCGTCGGTTGACGGTCGGCGCCGCTCCGCCAGCCGGTCCGCTATACTTGCGGCCGCTGCGAGGAGGACTCGATGCGCTACGAGACTCTGATTTGGTCGGTCGACGACGGCATTCTCACCCTCACTCTCAATCGGCCTGATCGCCTCAACGCCTTCACCGTGACGATGGCGCGGGAGCTGGAAGCAGCGTTCCAGCGCGCCAGCGAGGACGACTCGGTGCGAGCCATCGTGGTAACCGGCGCGGGACGCGCGTTTTGCGCCGGCATGGACCTCGCGGTCAGCGGTAACGTGTTCGGTCTCGACGAATCGCAGCATCCGACGCTTAAGGACATGACCCAGCGGCTGGATGATCCATCGATCCGGGATGGCGTGCGCGACACCGGCGGCAGGGTGACCCTTTCGATATTCAACTGCGCCAAGCCGGTCATCGCGGCGATCAACGGCCCCGCCGCGGGCATCGGCGTTACCATGACACTGCCAATGGACGTCCGCCTGGCGAGCGAGCGGGCCCGCTTCGGCTTCGTATTCGGCCGTATCGGGATCGTCCCGGAGGCCTGCTCGACCTGGTTCCTGCCGCGAGTCGTCGGCATCTCGCAGGCGCTCGAGTGGTGCTACAGCGCGGATGTGTTCGATGCCGAGGAGGCCCTCCGCGGCGGGCTCGTGAAGGCCGTGGTGCCGCACGAGCAGCTTCTGCCTGAAGCCTACCGGCTGGCACGAAAGTTCACCGAGCGGCGATCACCGGTCGCGGTCGCGCTCACCCGTCAGATGATGTACCGCAATTCCGCGCAGCCGCACCCGCTCGAGGTGCACAGGATCGACTCACTGGCGGTCTTTCATATCAGCCAAAAGGACGGACGCGAAGGCGTCCGTGCCTTCCTGGAGAAGCGCGAGCCGAATTTCACGGCCCGCGTATCCGCGGACATGCCGGAGTTCTACGAGGACTGGGCGAAGTAATAGAAATTGCTGCAGGCCCGCCCGCCGGCTCGATTTTCGGGTGACCGCGCGGGCAAAAGAAGGGCCGAAGCAGCTCGCACGCACGATCGGGAGATTGAGGAATGGCAAAACAACTTGACGATTTCCGCCTGCTCGGCCGCTCGGGCCTTCGGGTCTCACCCCTTTCGCTCGGCACCATGACCTTCGGCATGCCGGCGGGCTGGGGCAGCAGCGATGAAGAAGCCCGGAAGATCTTCGATCTCTATGTCGAGCGCGGCGGAAACTTCATCGATACGGCGAACTTCTACGGCCAGGGCGGCTCGGAGCGCCTGGTCGCCAAGCTCATCGGGGACCGGCGCAGCCGGCTCGTCATCGCCACGAAATACTCGCTCACCATGCGCCCTGGCGATCCGAATGCGAGCGGTAATCACCGCAAGAACATGATCCAGGCGATCGAGGACAGCCTCGAGCGGCTCGAGACTGACTACGTGGACCTGCTGTATCTCCATGTCTGGGACCGTCGTACACCCGTCGAGGAGATTTTGCGCGCCTTCGACGATCTCGTCCGTACCGGCAAGATCCTCTATGCCGGGATCTCGGATACGCCGGCCTGGCAGATCTCGCGCATGCAGGCCGTCGCCGAGCTGCGCGGCTGGGCGCCGCTGGTTGCGCTGCAGATCCTCTATAACTTGACCGCTCGCGAAGTCGAGCGGGAGCTCATGCCCATGGCGCTCGAGATGGGCCTCGGGGTCTTGCCCTGGTCTCCGCTCGCCGGCGGTGTTCTCTCGGGAAAATACGACCGGAAGAATCTCGCCACGCCGGTTCACAACGAGATGGCCGCACTCGATTCGCGCCAGAAGATCAACATCGCGACCGGGCTCCTCAATGAGCGCACGCTTGGCATTGCCGATGTCGTCAAAGCGGTCGCCAGGGAGCTGGACCGGACGCCCTCCCAGGTTGCCCTGGCCTGGGCGCTCCTTCATCCCGCGGTCACATCACCGATCATCGGTGCGCGCACGTTGGCCCAGTTCGAGGACAATCTAGGGGCGTTGAACGTGACCTTCAGCGAGGACCAGATCGCGCGCCTCGATGCCGTCAGCCGGATCGAGATGGGTTTTCCCCACGACATGATCGACTCCGAGATCACCGTCGGCATGTTCGGCGGCGTCAAGGTGGATCTGCCACGATGGCGCTGAGAAAGACACGGTTATGACCGAACCCGTCATCGAATTCTTCTGGGACCCCGTCAGCCCCTACACCTATCTGGCCTCGACGCGGATCGAGGCCCTCGCGCTGCGGGTCGGCGCGGTGCTGCGCTGGCGACCGTTCCTGCTCGGTAAAGTGCTCGAAGCGACGGGCAATCGCCCGAACATCGATGTGCCGGCGAAGGGCCGGCACATGTTAGCCGACCTCGCGCGCTGGGCGCAGCACTACGGCGTACCGCTCGTTGCACCCCCGATCTTCCCCATCAGCACCGTGACCGCTCTGCGTGCCGGACTTGCCGCTGAGCAGGCTGGTCGGGGCCCCGCATTTGCCACCGCCGTGATGCGCGCCTACTGGGGCGAAGGCCGTGACATCTCCCAGGCGCAGACGCTCCTCGCGGTGGCGGCGGCTGCCGGGCTTGACGGCGCCGCACTGTTGGCGCAGACCCAGGAACCAGCGATCAAGGACGCGCTGCGCTCAAACACCGACGAAGCTGTGCGGCGCGGCGCTTTCGGCGCACCGACCTTCTTCGTCGGCGAGCAGATGTTCTGGGGCAACGATCGGCTGGGTATTCTCGAGGAATGCCTGGCGGGCGATCTCTCCGCGTAAGCAGCCGGCCACAACCCGGCAGGGGGCGACGATGAAGTTCGGGATCACCACAAACATGACCTGGTTCGGTGCGCCGATCATCGAGACGGCCAAAATCGCCGAGCGCCTCGGATATGAGTCGCTCTGGATGGGAGAGCATATCGTCATCCCGGTCGATATCGCCGATCCGTATCTCTATGGCGTGGCGCTGCCCGACACGTACAAGCACATGCCCAATCCGTTCATATGGCTGACGGCCGCGGCCGCGGTCACCAGCCGGCTGAATTTCGGCATGGATGTCTGTCTCGTGCCGCAGCGCAACCCGCTGATCCTGGCCAAGGAGGTCGCCTGTCTCGATCGCATCTCGAACGGCCGCTTCATGTTCGGCGTCGGCGCCGGCTGGATCAAGGAGGAAGCGGCCATCATGGGCTATCCGTTCGAAGAGCGTTGGGCGCGGACTGTCGATTGCGTTCTTGCAATGAAGAAGCTCTGGACCCAGGAACAGGCCAGCCACGACGGCAAGTACGTGTCGTTCCCACCCGTCTATTGTTATCCCAAGCCGGTGCAGCAGCCGCATCCGCCGGTGCTCATGGGGGCAGGCAATCCCAACACCAAGGCCATGCCCGCCATCCTCAGGCGCACGGCGGATATCGCCGACGGGTGGGTTCCCTCGTTCTTCTCGCCGCAGGAGATGAAGCAACACCTGTCGACGCTCAAGCGACTGTGCGAGGAGCGCGGGCGGGATTTTGCCAGGATGCAGATCTCGCTCATCGTGCCGGGTATCACGTTGGGTGTCCTGAGTGGTGCCGTGCCGTGGATGAAAGGCATGGACACGACCCCGCGTAATACCGGGGAGCTGCTCGCCCAGTACGAGGAGGCCGGCGTCCACCGCATCCTGGTCGGCTTTCCCGATCTCATGCCGGAAACGGCCAGCAGGACTCTGGAGCAAGCGGCAAAGGCCCTCGGGATCGGTTAGTCACAAAAGTACGGACCGCGACCGATGCCCCCGCCACGGCCTGGTGCCACCTCGGGTTCGCAGGCGGCCCGCCTGCCTTCAACTGCAACCCCTCTTGATCCTGGCGGATACCGAACGGCCCGTCGGCTTTATCTTTCGTCGGCGTCCGACTACCGTCTTCGGGTGCAGAGCACGGCAAGCTGCCGCCGGAAGGCCGGGCGGTCCCGGCCCGGGGGACTCTCACACGGTCAGGTGCGCCTCTGCTGCCGCCGGCCGGAAATACTTCCCAATCTGGAGGCGTACCCGCAATGCAGATGACCGCTGCCGTGGTCACCACTACGAAGCATCCAGGCATGAGCGATGCCCTCGAGCGCGAGGCACGCGCCTGGATGGAAGATCCTCTCTCGCATTTTGGAATGTCCAACACGCGCATCCATTCCGTGCCACGGAAAGAGGCGGAGGCAGTCCAGCTCGCCGCGCTCAATCTCAGGCTCGAGCAGCGGCGCACCGAGATTCCCGTGCTGGCGAAGCTCGCCGACGCGCAAGGCATTCGCTCGCTCGCCGCGCTCGAGGATGCCGCCCCCCTGCTCTTCGACCACAATGTCTACAAGTCCTACCCGGTCTCCCTGCTCGCCAAACAGCGCTTCGATCGGCTCACGCAGTGGCTCGACCGCCTCACGCCCCATGACCTGTCGGGCGTCGATGTCTCAGCGTGCAAATCCATCGATGAATGGCTGACCCTTCTTCAGGACCGCACGCCGCTCGATGTGGCGACCTCCTCGGGGACGAGCGGTACGATCTCCTTCTTCCCGAAATCCAAGCGCGACTACACGACCTCGGTGCGTGGCTTCAGGGCGCAGCTCGTCCAGACCTTCGGCAACGCGCCCACGCAAAGCGACCTTCACGACAAGATCCATGTGCTCACGCCGCTTTATCGGGACGGTCACAGCTCGATGGGGCGCTTTGCACACTACCTTCGGGAGATATTCTGCCTGGGGGACGATTCCTACCTGTACACGGCGTTTTCCCACAAGATCAGCAGCGATCTGATGTGGCTCGCAGCTCGGCTGCGCGCGGCCGCGGCCAAGGGCGATGTGACGCGCGTGGATGTGCCCGAGACACTCCTCGCACGGCGTCCCGAGCTCGAGGCCATGCAGAAGAACGCCCCGGCGCAGCAATCGGCCTTCATCCGCAAAGTGGCGACAGAGCTCAAAGGCAAGCGGGTCTTTGCGCTGGGCACGACGCCGATGTTCTATGAGGTGGCCCAGCACGGCCTTGCGGATGGGATGCGCGGCGTGTTCACCCCGGATTCCGTCGTCATGGGCGGCGGCGGCGCCAAAGGCCTGGTCCTGCCCGAGGACTGCGACAGGACGATCATGGAGTTTTTCGGCGTACCGCGGATGAGGATGAGCTACGGTATGACCGAGCTCAATGCCTTCACGGTGACCTGCGAGCAGAGCCGCTATCACTTCCTGCCCTGGGTCACGCTCTTTGTCCTCGATCCGGATACGGGGAAGCCTCTGCCGCGCAGCGGCGTTCAGACGGGCCGGGCTGCGTTCTTCGACATGACCCACGATGGCACCTGGGGCGGCATCGTGACGGGCGACAAGATCACCGTGATCTGGGATACGCCCTGCCCCTGCGGGCGGTCCACGGTTTATCTGCAGGGCGGGATCCAGCGCTTCAGTGAGCTTCAAGGCGGCGATGACAAGATCACCTGCGCCGCCACCCCGGGCGCCCAAGCCGAAGCGATGGACTACCTCCTCTCCCTCGATCTCTGAGTGGCCGGAACAACGCTCATGAGCAAAAGGGCCATTTCCTACGCCGTCATCCGGGGCAAAGTGCACGATGCCGACCTGGTCGAGTTCGGCGGGCGCGGCGGCGATCTGCGGTTCTTCGCGCCGGATCCACAGAAGCTCGCGAGCCAGCTCCCGCTTGGCAGCCCGAGCAGAATGGACGATCTCTACCAGCTGAGCTTCGATGAGATCCTCGATTACCTCGAGGAGCTCGGCAAGCGGCTCGATTTCGGCAAAAACGCCTACATGCAGGAAGCCTGCGAGCTGAGCTATCACACTTCCCCGGCGACACCGCCGATCGTCCGTGGCTTCTATACCCACATGCCGGCCATGTTCGATCGCACCCGCATCACGCAATGGTGCGAGATGAGCGTCGGCATTCCCTATCTCGAGGGCTGGGTCGAAACGCCGATCAACGGGTCGATCGTCTCCATCCGCGCTTACGGCGCGCGGGCCCTGCACGTCATCGCCGGAAATGGACCGGTAATCGGCGCACTCACGCTCATCCGCAGCGCCGTCACGCGCAGCGACACCATCATCAAGGTACCCTCGAACGACCCCTTCACCACCGCCGCGATCGCCCGCACCATGTGCGAGTTCGCCCCTGATCATCCGATTACGAAGCATCTGGCCGTCGCCTATTGGCGCGGCGGCGACCAGGCGCTCGAGCAAAAGCTCTATCAGCCCCACAACATCGAGAAGATCATCGCCTGGGGGGGCCTCGCCTCCGTCAGGCATGTGACTCAGTACATCCAGCCGGGGCTCGAGCTGATCTCGTTCGATCCCAAGCGCAGCGCCAGCGTCGTCGGGGCGGATGCTCTCAACACCGACGCTCTCCTGCGCGAAACGGCGCTACGCATCGCTACCGACGTTGGAGCCTGCAACCAGACGGCTTGCTCGAGTTGCCGTGTGGTCTACGTGATGTCCGGGACTGACCCGGCGGGTCTCGAGAAGATCAGCCGACTGGGCAAGCTGGTCTACGAGGGCATCATGGGACTGCCCTGCGACCTCAGCAACAAACCGAAGCGCTATGACCCGCAGCTCAAGTCCCACGTGGAGGCGCTGCGCCTGAACGACGACTGGTTCGAGGTCATCGGCGGCCAGGATGGCGAAGGTGCGGTGATCGTCTCACGCACTTCGGATACCGTCGATTTCGCGGAAGCTTTGGCTGATCGGACGGTCAACCTCGTGCCGGTCGATACCCTGGAGGAAGTTCTCGGTGCGGTGGATTCCTACACCCAGACCGTCGGTGTCTTCCCCGATACCCTGATGCCGCTCGTGCGCCACAAAATGGTGCTTCATGGCGCGCAGCGGTTCGTATCACTCGGCTATGCCTTCAACGGGCCCGGCCTGGTCGGCCCCCAGGACAGCATCGAGCCACTGCGGCGCATGTGCAAATGGATCGTCACGGAGCGTCCGACCGCGGCGCTCAAGCCATTGTGGGAGCGCAAAGAGGGCGAAACGGCGCTCGTCGCGTGACGGGCCGCAAGCGCACCGGTCACCCCGAAGTCCCCAGGCGCCGGGCAGCGAGCTGCTTGATCTCGGCCGCCTTGACTTTGCTGTTGCCGGTCACCGGGACTTCGTCCTCCCGCAAGATCAGTAGGCGGCGGGGCACCTTGTAGCTCGCCAGCCGCTGCCTGAGGAACTCGCGGATGTCGGCCTCATCGAGGATCACGCCTTCCTGCGGCACGATGCAGGATACGACCATCTCGCCGAGCGTCGCGTGGGGCAAGCCTACGGTTTGCGCGCGCCGTACGCCCGGATAAAGCGCGAGCGCCGCATCGACCTCCAGCGGCGAGACGTTGGCTCCGCCCGTCTTGATGATCTCGGTCAGGCGCCCCTCCCAGTATAGACGCCCGACCTCGTCGAGATAGCCACCATCGCCCGTACGATAATAGCCTTCCGAGTCGAATGTCTCCTCGATCGTCTTGCCGATATAGCCCAACATCAGCGTCGGACCCTTGATACAGATCTCCCCGCGTTCACCTCGCGGCACCACGGCGCCGGTGTGGGCATCGACGATCTTGAGCGTATTACCCGGCAGCGCAACCCCGGCGCTGCCGGCATACTCCTCCAGGGAAGTATCGGCGGAATAACTGGTCATGATGGTCATGGTCTCGGTGGTACCGAAGGCCATGGGCAGCCGCCAGTCCGTTTTTACCGTCGGATGCGCCTTGAGCAGCTCGGCATTCATGATGTAGTGGAGGCTCCTCAGATCGACCGTGCTCCAGTTGGGCGCCTCCTGCAGACGCGCCCATTGATGCGGCCGCCCAGAGACGAAGTTGACACGCTCCGTCTGAAACAGCTCCAGGGTCGTCCGCGCCTCGAAGTACGGCTGCAGGACGACCGCTCCCCCGGTGGCCAGCGCCACACCGACGATCAACGTGAGATTGCCGGACCAGAAGAATCCGTTTCCCGTCCAGCTTCGCACGTCGCGATCGACGCACATGACCCGCGGCCAGCGCCACCACTGGATCGCAAATGCGCGCTGCGTATGCAGAATGCCCTTGGGCAGACTCGTGGTGCCTGAGGAGAAGAACAAGCCGCCGAGGTCGGCGGGCGCCATGGTACCCGCGCGCGCATCAACGATGGCGTCGGGAACCGTGCGCCCTCTTTCGATGAACACGTTCCAGGGCTCGAAGCACGCCGCCTCGCCGTCGTCTTCGCCACCGCGGTCGGCGACGCTGTCGAGCCGCACCAGGTGGCGCAGGAACGGGAATCTGATCGACTGGAGCTCGCCCGCAGGAGCGCTGCGCACCCGAGGTTCCAGCTCGGCGAGCATTCCGCCGAAATTGGTCTTCAGTACGCGTCCGTCGAACAGCAGGATCGACACACAGGAGACGCGCAGCAGGTACTCCAGCTCCGCAGCCGTGGAAAAGGTGCTGAGGCCCACCAACACGCCGCCTGCGAGTCCCGTGCCGAATACGGCTGACAGGTACTCCGGACGATTGGTCATCAGGATGCCGACGCGGCTGTCCTTGCCCACACCACAGCGGATCAGCGCCTTGGCAACCTCCACGGACTTCTGCCATAGCTCGCTGTACGACCAGCGCTGTGCACCGGCCGGCGTATGCATGACCAATGCCTCGCGCGCAGCGAAGCGCGAAGTCACTTCATGCAGAAAGCCGGGAATCGTCAGCGCCCCGAGGCCTGGCTCTTCCTCCAGCGGACTGCCTCGGACGATCGACGGCTGCGATTGTGCGGTGTTGCCCATCGGTTCGCCCGGGGACGCGTCAGTACGAAACTTCGACCTCCGCCTTGCCGGTGAGGATGATCTCTCCGGTCTGCGTCGTCTGCTTCGCCTGCACCCTCACGACCGGCACGCCGTAGGGCGACTGATCGATCTTCTCGATGACCTCACCGTCGAGGTAGGTCACATCCCCCTCGAAGGCAGGGCTGCGGAACTGGGTCACTGAGTGCCAAATGTAGCCGGCGTGGCCCGCCCAGTAGGCAACATAGTCGAGGAACCACGCGTTCATCGAGGCACCGTAACCGTAGGCGCCACCCATCCCGACCATCTCGGCTTTCTGGGCGTTGATGTGGCCGCTCGAAGGGCCGTAGAACAGGCCGTCCTTGCGGCGCGGGTCGATCCTGGCCGCCTCGTAGTCGTACGTCATGCTCTTATCGAAGCCAGCGTCTTCCTTGGCGGGATCCTGAACGCCCGGGGGGGGATTCCAGCGCAAACTGCCCCAGACGTTTTCCCGGTGGGCGCGGCGCTCCAGTGCGAACGTAATCAGCGAATGCGGACCGATCACGCGGCGTGGAAGCTTGTCACCGACCTTGATCGTCTCGTAATGGGGCGAAAGACCCTCGCGATTGGACAGGATCCATGCCAGGCGGACACCGGCGACTTCGTCCAGCTCCTGCGCGGTCCACTGCTTCGGTGGACGCTTTTCCCTGTCGTACATGCCGCGCTTGCGCGCCTCCTCGATCAGGTACCGGATCGCGGTGGCGCGCTCCTTGGCAACCGGCGCTCCGTGCTGGTTGTGGTGCGCCGTGTCGCCGCGCGTGAACACGGTGGGACCGGCAAACTTGGTGTCGGCCACCTTGTAGCCATCGAAATACCGATGCTGGAACAGCTTGTCGCCGGGACGGATCCTGGGCCCGTAGAACCACCATTCCTCGCCGCCGAAAATCAGGTGGCTCCCCGGAATCCTGCCGATGCCGGCAGGATGGCAACCATGGCCATAATCCATGGCCACGGTGAAGGACTGGGGCGCCACGATGCCGCCGAAGGGGCTCATGCGCGCGAATTCTTCATCCCAGTGGATGGGGCTGGGATAGTCCATCGCCTGCACCCACCGGCGGATGTCGGTTGCGCTACACGGCTCCCACAGCTCCGCAAAGACGACCGGCTTGCCGACCCATTTGTCGAGATCGGACAGATCGAGCTTCACGGCGCCGGTATTCGCAGTAGAGGTTGACATCCGATTGACCGTCCTTCCTACCGCGCATCCCGCGCGCATCGCGCGATTCGTAAGGTTTAGGTTGTAATGATGATACGTCGGGGCTGCACCGGCAGGGGTGGGCTGCTTGAGCTGCATCCGGTGCGATCAAGCCGGACTGCAGGTTGCGGCAAGCCGCGCAACCGAACCCCGACGGGCTGCGGCGCGTGACTGGAGCGCTATTGGCGCGGCGCTTTGCCTCGGGAGCAGAGAGCCTTGCATCCCGGATCGCAGCACCCGCAGCAACGGTCGAGGGGCCTGCGCATGCTGTCGAGAGATCCGCGGGCCGCCGTGAGATAATTTCCGCCCATTCATAGAGGGACAGCTCGATGAGCCAGCGCATCCCCGTCCACGGCTCCCTCCCGCCGCAAGGGCTCCTGCCGCCCAAAGATCGCCGTCCGCAGACCGAGGGCGAGCTTGCGCTTCCGGCCGGCTCGATCATCGTCTCCGCGGATGATCACCTGTCGCTGTCGCAGGATATCTGGTACGAGCGGTTTCCGGCGCACATGAAGGACCGGGCACCGAGAGTCTGGCTCGAGGACGGCAGCTTTCAGTTCGGCAGCCGCGAGAGGCCGGTCATCCCCAGGCAGTTCAGCCTGGCGCTGCGGCAATTCGAGTCCATGCCCGGGTGCCAAAGCGGCCGCATCGAGGCGCGAATCGCCTACCTGGATGCCGAGGGCATCGATAAGTCCCTGGTTTTTCCGAATGCGATCCAGGCCTTTTTCAGCTACCCCGACTTCGAGGTGAGGGAGCTCTGCCTGCGCATCTATAACGAGTACATCGCGGAGCTGCAGGCGCGAGCGCCGGGAAGGTTCTATGGCGTCGGCCTGATCAACTGGTGGGACGCGAAGGGAACCCGCCGGACTCTGGCGGAGCTCAAAGCGCTCGGGCTGAAGACTTTTCTGTTACCCATGAAAGCAGGCGTCCGCCCCGACGGCGAGATCATCGACTGGACGAGCTCGGCCATGACAGAGGTCTGGAGCGAGATCGAAGAGGCCGGCATTCCAGTGTCCCATCACATCGGCGAGGCCCCGCAGCTCACGCAATACAACTTTCTGCCGATCGGCTTCCTGTACAACGCCGGCACGTTCCGCGAGATGTTCGGCAGATATATCTTCGGCGGTATCATCGATCGGCATCCCCGCCTGAAGATCGGCTGGTACGAGGGCGGCATCAACTGGGTGGTGTCCGCGCTGCAGGATGCCGAGCACGCCTATGCGAGCTTCCGCACCACCTGCAACTGGGAGCTCGAGCATGACGTGGAGTACTACTGGCGGCACCACATGCACGCCTCATTCATGCTCGATCCCCTGGGGCTCGAGATGATCGACCGGATAGGCGCCGATAAAGTGATGTGGGCGGTAGATTACCCCCACAGCGAAAGCACCTTCGGCTATTCCCGGAGCTCCCGCAGACAGGTATTCGATAGCGTCGGCCCCGAGCTCGCGCGAGAGATCCTAGGCGGCAACGCGATCCGGCTGCTGAATCTTCAAGAGGCTGTGCAAAGGCAATGACCGCACCATTCCTGGAGCACGGGCTGTTCATCGCCCCGTATCACGACGTGACCGAGAGCCCGACGGTGGGCCTGCGGCGGGATCTTGCGATCGTCGAATGGGCCGAGAGGCTCG
>JAKBCR010000238.1 GCA_021807675.1 Pseudomonadota bacterium | reverse complement strand
CCACACCGGCATCGTGAGGCGTGCGAAGTCTCCGGCCCTCATGCCCGGGACGGGCGAGGTATCCGAATAGGCATAGGCGGCAGCCCATTGCTGCATTCTCTCGATGAAAGCATCCGGATCCTGCCTGAGGAGAATGTCGCGATTCCGCGGATTGCGGGCGATCTGCTCCGCCCAGGCCGGCAGGGCGGCCACGGCCTCCATCCCGCCCCGTGCGGCCGCCATTGCCGAGTCCCCGCAGTAATAGGCGGCAAGCTGTGCCAACGAGATGGGCCCCCCGCTGATCCACCAGATCACCAGGTGAGACACGGCCGCCGGCTGGCGGGCTGCCGCCAGCAGGGACACGCGCGAACCCGCCGATCCGCCGAGCATCGCCACAGGCCCCAGATCGAGTGCGCGAAGAAGGCGCAACAGCACGTTCGCGTGGATGTCCGACTCGCTCGGACCATCGAAGGAGATGTCCGAGGCACCGCAATTCGGGCGGTCCCACAGCAATACGCGCCTGCCCGCCGCGGCGAGCGCCTGCGCGAGCTGCGGCACCCCCGGAGTCTCCTTGGGATACCGGCCGCCGGGCGTAATGACGACCGGCGGCGCGCCCGGATCGCCATGGAACTCGTAGTCGATCGCGATCCCGGAAATGTCGATGCGAGCCATGACGCTCTCCTCGCTCGTCCTCGGGCGCTCGCGGTGAGTCCCCCATGGACTGGACACCAGGGTGCGCCGTGATGAAGCGAATCACTCGGATATCGGAACTGTCCGGCGCGAGACTAGCACAGCTTGGCGAGGATGGACGCGCGGTGAGGCCAGGCGCGCGCTCCCACGCAGGCGGTCACGAGGAGCGCCGGACATGGTATACCGACGCGCTTCCGGTCAATGACCGCCAAGCCAATGGAGATCGAAACCGTGGCACGCCTGACAGCCATACACCGGCCGGCCGATCATCCGCAGTCCCGACACGAGGGCACAGCGAGAGAGGTCGCCGAGCTGTTCGAATACCTCTGTCCGAACTCCACGGCTCCGCAGATCGATCGATCGCACGACGGGATTGCGATCGCGGCCCAAAACCCCAGGCTGGCGCTCAATCTCGCTCAGCTCAGCCGCTTCATGGCGCTCGAGCTGCAATGGTGCCGGCGCCCTGATCTGCGGGAGCTTGCCATCCAAGCGGTCAACGCTCATTTCGGCTGTGAATACTCCTTCAACAGCCGCATTCGCGCCGCCGAGGCGGCCGGCATCGGGATCGATCTGCAGCGCGCCCTGCCGCAGTGGCGACTCAACGCGCTCTTCAACGCCGAGCAGAAGCTCGTCATCGAGTACACCCTTGCGGTCGTCGGCGGAAAAGTGCCGGATGATCTCTTCGCTCGAGTGGTGGCCTCCTTTGGTGAGAAGGGCACGGTCGAATTCACCGCGGTGGCCGGATTTTGGGCCTTCTGGGCCATGTTTCTCAACGCGACGCGGCCCGGGGCCTGAACCAATTGTCCCTCGAGGAGCGCGGCGGCTCGTCAAGCGGCATGCCCCAGGATGCCCTACCTGATTTCGGCGAGGAGCTTTGTCAGGCCGCCGAACGGCTGATCGAAGCCGGTGCCGTGCGTGATGTACGCGTCCATCAGAATGGCGGCGTCGTGACAGGAGTGGTGGCGGCGGAGGCCTCCAGGGGAGGCGGGACGCGCGCCTACCGCGTCTACATCCGATGCACGACGAGCTCCATGCAGCAGGCCGAATGCAGCTGCGGCGAGCGCCGCGCTTGCATCCACGCCATCGCAGTATTCCTGGCGTCGCGGCAGACGCCCGAGCAGCCTTCCCGCGAAAGACATTCGCCCCGAGCACTCGACGGCGCGAGATCCGCCAGTCAGCCCGCCGCGGCGCGCGAGGCGCCCGCGCCGAAACAACAGCTCTGTTATCATCTCACCCGGGACGCGAGCCGCCCTGATGCATGCGAGCTTGGCGAGCTGCGGCTATCGCTCTGGGTGAGCCAGGGGTCCGGACCCGATGTGGCCTCCGCCACCACCGTCCCCTACGTGCCCCGCGCTTCGCAGCTGCGCGGCGAGTATCCGCGTTATGTCGAATCGGTCGATCGGGGCATTCTCGAGAGCCTCGCGCGCCGCGGATTCGATGGGCCCTACAAGCTCGACGGTGCCAGCGGCGCGGCGCTCCTCGAGGCGGTGGTACGAAGCGGCCGGGCATTCTGGAGCTCCCCGCGATCCAACCCATTGCGCTCAGGCGCGCCGCGCCGTGCCCAGCTTTCCTGGGGGATCGATGAGGCCGGCAATCAGCGCCTCCTCTGCCGAGGCGGTGATCGGGCCGATTCCCTGCTCTGCCTGGAACCTGCGCACTACGTGGACGTGGCCAGCCTCGAGTGCGGTGTGCTCGATATGCCCTGTGCGCTGGATGTGCTCCGGCGCTACGCAAGCCGGCCGGTGGCCCCGGAAGAGGTCGCCGCGGTCGATGCCGAGCTGGCACGCGAGCCAGACACTGCGGCACTGCCGCGCCCGGCACCTTTGCGGGTGCGCCGCCAACCGCTCGAGAGCCTGCGGGCCCGACTCGTCCTGGACGCCGCCCCCGGCTCGGGCGCCGCTCCCCAAGCGCGCCTCCGGTACATATACAACGGCCTGGTGGTGGCAGGCCGCCGCCTGCCCGACCGGGAGTCTTTCGTACGGCAGATTTGCGGGCCGGAGGTCTTCGAGATCCCACGCGATCGTGCCGCCGAAAGCGCGCTCGACACGCAGCTTACAGCTGCGCTGCCGGCTGAGGCCGCGGGCCCGGAGGCCTGGATCGCCTTTCTCCTCGATGAGGCCCCGCGCCTCGCAGCCGCGGGCTGGGAGATCGTGACGGAGCACGGATTCCCGTACCGGATCGCGCGCCCTGACCGCTGGTACGGCGAGCTCGACGGGGGCCGCACCGCAAGTTGGTTTCATCTGCGCCTTGGAGTCATGGTGGACGGACAGGCGGTGAATCTGCTGCCCGCGCTCGCGCAATACCTGCAACACTCGCTCGAGGACGGAAGGGGTACGGCCCGCGTCGACCCGGCACGGATCTCCTCGCTCGCAGTGGGCGAGCACTGGGTGCTCCGGATGGACGATGGGCGTTACGTGCCCGTTGCCATGGAGCGCATCCGCCGCATCGCCTCGATGCTCGTCGAGCTCTTCGAGCGCGACGGGCTCGACGGCGAAGGCCTCAGTATGCCGCGAGCCCAGCGGTATCCTCTGGCGATCCTTCGCCGTGAGCTCGATGCCGCCCTGCGATCGACCGAACCGACGCTCGCCCCGCTGCTCGCGGAGCTCGATGCATTCACCCAGATCGAGCCTGTCGGGGCGCCAGAGGGTTTCGGGGTGGAGCTCCGTCCCTATCAGCGCGAGGGTCTCGGCTGGCTGCAGTTCCTGCGCCGCAATCGATTGGGTGGAGTGCTGGCGGATGACATGGGGCTCGGCAAGACGGTCCAGGCAGTCGCGCACCTCTTACACGAGAAGATCGCCGGGCGACTGCGCAGGCCCGCGCTGATCGTCGCGCCGGTGAGCGCGCTCGCCCATTGGCGCCAGGAAGTCCGACGCCTCGCGGCGGCGTTGCGCCAACTCACTCTTCATGGCCCCGAGCGCCGCGGTCACTTCGCTGCGATCGACGGCGTCGACCTCGTCATCACCGGCTATCCGCAGCTGCTGCTCGATGCGGATGTGCTGTTGGCACAGGAATTCTCCGTGGTGATCCTCGATGAGGCCCAGATGATCAAGAACCCGCGCGCCAAGATCTCGCAGACGGCGCGTGCGCTGCGCGCCGATCAGCGGCTGTGCCTCACCGGAACGCCGCTCGAGAATCACCTCGGAGAGCTCTGGTCGCTCTTCGCTTTCGCGCAGCCGGATCTCCTCGGCGGGGAGCGCGAGTTCCAGCGCCGCTACCGCACCCCGATCGAGAAGAGCGGGGATCGCCTGCGCGCCGAAGCGCTCACCGCGCGCCTGAAGCCGTTTCTCTTGCGGCGGACCAAGGATGCGGTGGCCCCCGAGCTGCCGCCGAAATCCGAGATGCTCGAGCCCATCGTTCTCGATGAGCGCCAGCGCGACTTCTATGACGCGATCCGCCTCGCCTCCCACCGGCGCATCCACGAGATCATCGAGCGGTCAGGTCTTGCGAGAAGTCAGATCACCATCCTCGAGGCGCTGTTGAAGCTCCGTCAGGCCTGCTGCGATCCGCGCCTGGTCGATGGCGCCGCGGATACCGACATCCCATCGGCAAAGCTCGACTGGCTCGGCGAGGCTCTGCCCGAGCTCGTCGCGGAAGGACGGCGGATCCTCCTTTTCTCGCAGTTCACCTCGATGCTGGCTCTCATCGAGACGAAGGCGCGTGAGCTGGCCATTCCCTACTGTCTCCTCACGGGCCAGACTCGCGACCGCGCCGCCGAAGTCGAGCGCTTTCAATCGCACGGCGCACCGCTCTTTCTCATCAGTCTCAAGGCCGGCGGTACCGCGCTCAACCTCACCGCCGCCGATACCGTGATCCACTATGATCCCTGGTGGAATCCGGCTGCAGAGGCGCAAGCGACCGATCGCGCGCATCGCATCGGACAGCGCAAGCCCGTGTTCGTGTACAAGCTGATCGCGCAGGGGACGGTGGAGGAGAAGATGCTCGAGCTGCAGGCGCAGAAGCGCACACTGGCTGCCGGCCTCTACGCCGGCGCGAGCGGCTCGCCGCTCTCGCTCACCGTGGCGGACCTCGAGCGGCTGCTCGCCCCTTGAACCCTCCCCCGGCGCCGCTGCACGCGCAAGTCGACTCGCTGCTGCTCGAGCAGGGGGCCTTCGCGCCGCTCGAGCTGCTCTTCGCGACGGGCCGGCTGCTCCAGCACGACTACGAGACTTGGCGTCGCGGAGAGACCAGGGTGTTGGATGAGCTACTGATGGGCAGTCGCGAGTCGATCCGCGAGGAGCTCGAGCAGTCCTGCGCCTATGCGCGCGCGCTCGGCCTGGTGGAGCAGCTCGATGAGCTCGATGTCGCGAAACTCGCGGCTCCCGGGAGGGCCGCCCTCCTCATCAGCGAGGATGGGCGCCTCGCCCGGTTGCTCGCAACCCGCTACGTTCCCGCTCAGGCGGCGCCGCAGATGGATCTGTTCTTCGATAACCCGGTCGTCGCCCTCACCACCGGTATCACAAGTGCGCTCGCCGCCGCGGATGCGGCCGAGGCGGCCCGCCTGCTGGACAGACTCTATGCCAAGGAGCCGAACCATCCCGACCTGCCCTCCTTCGATCGCCTCATCGAGGCGCTCGAGCGACTCCGCCATCCGGTGGCAGATCCTCGCGAACTCCTGGCATTCGCCACGGCGGTCATACCCCCCGCCCGGCGCCTGCTCGGCTGCCGCGCCCGGGATCTGCTCGTGCCGCTGTGGCGGCAGCTCGCCGGCGCACTGCTAGCCGTCCCCTTCTCCCCAGAGGAGCCGATGCTGCACGCAAGCTACGCATGGAGCCAGGCGCAGGCGTGGGAAGAAGCGGCAGCCAGCGTGCTCGCGGAGGGCGAATGGTGGCGGCACGCTCCACTCACGCTACGGCTCGTGGAAGGCGGTCTTCGGCGCCGCCGCCGGATCGAGGGGCTGGCCGCATGGCTGCAGTTGTGTTGGCAGACACCCGAGGAGGTCGGCTCCGCGCTCGAGATACTGAAGTGGTCCGGCGTGCCGGCGCTCTGGCAGCAGTTCCTCGACTCGGGGGATGAGGCGCTCGCCGCGGAGGACTTTCCGGCCTGGCTACTGCTTAACGAGCCCTCACTCCTGCGCCATCTGCCGGTCGACCTGCCGCGGGGACATAGTCCCGCCGAGGAGCACTACCGTCTCGTCCACCGCTGGCTCGCAGCGCGCGCGGCCGGTCACGAGCCCGAGGACCTGGCGCTGCGCAGAAGGCTCAAGGAGAGTCAGCCGGCCCTGTTCGCTCGCCTCTTGAAATCATTGGGGCGCTGAATCCTTGGAGCGCTGACGACCTGCCTGCCAGGAAGGCGCGCCTCCAGGCCCGAGGCGCGAGGGATGGTATGCCCGAATCAGGCGCCCCATTTGGCGTGCAAACCGCGATAACCGGATGAGGCCTGCGCACGACAGCGGATTCCCTTTGGCAGGATGGCGAGCTCTCCAGCTTGGAGGGTCACGGTGTTGCGCGCTGACGCGAGGGAAAGCGCGCCTTCCAGGACGTGAACGATCTCATCCGACTGCCCACCGAGGTGCCAGGTATCCGGACGGTCGATGTTAACGTAGAGGTCAAACAAATCGCGAGTCGTCATGCGGGAATTCAGCGTCACCGCCCTCATCAGCAAAAGCGAGGCCAGGTCCGCGGTGCAGCGGAGCGGCGTCGCAGCCAGGATGCCCACGGTCCCGCCGGGGCCGGCGTTACCGCCCCGGACCGCGGGCGCAGCGGGTCGGGGAGCCTCAGCGCTTCAAGGCGCGCTTCAGCGCGTCGGCCATCACCCCGTTGGCTTGCGGTTCGCCCCTCGGGCGCTCTTGCGGGCGAGATCCCGGGCGC
>JAKBCR010000237.1 GCA_021807675.1 Pseudomonadota bacterium | reverse complement strand
GGCGCGGACAGAAGCTGTTCGAGGAGACCGCGGCGCCGTTCTGGGAGCGTTACGCCGACCACGGCGGCATCCGCTATGCGATCAACGCCCAGCACCCCCTCATCGCTTCCCTATGCGCAAGGCTGGTGCCGGACGATGCCGAAACGCTCTGCATTGTACTCTATTCAATCGCCGCCTCGCTGCCGGTCGAGATGATCTATTCCGATTATTCGACACACCCGCGCGAGGTGGGTCAGGCGACCGCGGACCAAACCCGGACTTTGGACCGGCTGAAAAGCCTCAAACAGGTACTCTATGGGGATGGTCCGGGCGACCCCAAGGCATTCCTTCAGATCGTGCGCTCCACCCGCCTGTTCGAGGGTCAGATCGAGACGGCCGAGAAATTTGTCAGTGAGGCCTTCGCATGAGCGTCACTATCATCACCGAAGAACGGAACATCGCCAATTCGCTGATCTCAGGTCTCGCCAACATGGCCGAGACGCCAACGCGCGAACAGGTCGAGGAGAAAGCGAAGCAGATCGCCGCCATCTTCGGCTACACCGGCGATCTCCGGAACGTCATCACCGAGGCAATGATTTCGGTCGACACGCGGATGAGCGCTGGCGTGTCACTGGTCGATGTCGCTGCGAAGCATGATGATCAGTGGGTCCACAAGCGGGAGGACATCGCTTGGACCTATGCGAACGCCTACGAGATCTTTCTGCTCAAGGAAGGCTGGGCGCCGCGGATGGTGCAGTCGCTCAGCGACGTGACCACGCGAATTCTCGGATACCTCCAGGATCCGCTGAGCGATGGCACGAGCTGGAACCGCCGCGGCCTTGTCATCGGCCATGTGCAGTCAGGTAAGACCGCCAACTACACCGGGCTGATCGCGAAAGCGGCGGATGCCGGCTACAAGTTCATCATCGTCATCGCCGGCATCCACAATAATCTGCGTAGGCAGACGCAGGAGCGCATAGACGAGGCGTTCATCGGCCGGTCCAGCGCCCCCGAGGACCGTAGGACGATCGGTGTCGGGCTCGACGAGCACTATCCTCATCCGGTGACGCTGACCACCGTCAACGACGATTTCAGCAAGAAGACCGCCGATCAGGGGGGCTGGCGGCTGAACGATTTCAGCAAGCCTATCATCTTCGTCATCAAGAAAAACGTGAAGACGCTCGAGGCGCTTTATAAGTGGCTGAAGGAGATGAATGCGCAGGGCGACGGGCGCATCGGCGACGTCCCCATGCTCATGATCGACGACGAGGCCGACAATGCCTCGATCAACACGAACAAGGAAGACCTGGACCCGACCCGGACGAACGCTATGATCCGGCGCATTCTGGGACTCTTCGCCAAATCCTGCTACGTCGGCTACACGGCAACGCCGTTCGCCAATATCTTCATTAATCCGGACGCCTATGACGATGATGTGCGCGAGGAGCTGTTCCCCCGCGATTTCATCTACTGCCTTGACACGCCGACCACCTATTTAGGCGCGGAGAAGGTGTTTCTGGACGAGGATTCCAGCCAGACATTCGTGCGACCGATCGACGACTGCGAGGAACTGATCCCTCACAAGCACAAGCGCGAGCATCCGATCACTGAGTTGCCCCCGAGCCTCTACCGGGCGCTGGACGGGTTCATCGTCGCGCGCGCCATCCGCAATCTGCGCGGACAGGCGAGCAAGCACTGCTCGATGATGATCAACGTCTCCCGCTTCGTTCCGGTGCAGAAGGCCGTCCGGGATTTCGTTAGCCTGCGCGAGAAGAAGGTGCGGGAGGCGGTTCGCGCCAACTACCTGATGCCGGAATCCGTCTCCTCGACAAACGTCCATATGCAGGCCCTGAAGCGAGCCTTCGACGTCGAATATGCCGACGCCGGCTTCACCTGGTCGGAAGTGAAGTCGGCGCTGAACAGCGTGTTTGATTATCTCCACCTGTATGTGATTAACAGTAAGAGCGACGAAGTGCTCGACTACGGGAAGTACGAGAAGGAAGGCGTCGGGCTCACCGCCGTCGCGGTCGGCGGGTTGAGCTTATCGCGCGGCCTTACCATCGAAGGTCTGACAGTCAGCTACATGTACCGCAACACCCAGATGTATGACACGCTTATGCAGATGGGTCGCTGGTTCGGCTATCGCCCCGGTTTCGAGGATCTGTGCCGGGTCTATCTGTCGCGGGCTTCGATCAACTGGTACTCGCACATCGCGCAGGCGGCTGAGGAGCTAACGCAGCAGGTTAAGCGCATGCGCCGCGACGGGCTGAGCCCGCGCCAGTTTGGCCTGTATGTGATGACCCACCCGGACAGCCTGCTGATAACCGCCGCCAACAAGATGCGGACGGGCGAGAAGGTAATGTTCCGCCAGAACTTCAGCGGGCGGATGCTGGAAAGCTACATCGTTTCCACCGACCGTGAGGTGAACGCCGCCAATTTTGCCCTCGTCGACAGCGCTTGGCGCGAAGGCTTCGGCGGGCACTCGCCAGAGGATACCGGCAAGGGCGTCATGTTCCGCGATGTAGCCGTTGAGAAGATCGAGGATTTTCTGCTCTCATTCCAGACGCACAGCCAGTTCGCCGATCGTAAGGCCGATATCGTCGCCTACCTTCGGACGCTGGCCGACCCACACCCGGTCGGAGACGTGCTCCTCATCTCGCCGCGCGGCGGCAAGGATGATCCATACCGGCTGAACGGTCAGTTGCGTGTCGTAGACGATCTCCAAGGCTCGGCGTGGCGGCTGAACAAGGATCGGGTTGCCTCGCGTGGCGACGAGAAGCTTGGGCTCTCGCCCGCACAACAGGCCGAAGCCCAAGCTCTCGCCGCATCAGGCGATAAACCGGTGGCGCCATCGGACACGCACTACCGCGAAATCCGGAACAAGCCGCTTCTCATGCTGCACAGCCTCGAGCCGCATGGTGATTCACGCGTCTCCGGGCCGATATCTGCCTTTGGCGTCAGCTTCCCGCCGGGCCATTACGACACCGAGATTGAGGTCGTGGCAAACCGGGTCTGGCTGGAGCGCATGCAAGGCGCCCCGGATGATCCGGACGTCGAGGAGGATTATGATGCCTGAGCGTTCGCCGTGGGATAGGATCGCGATTCCTGGTACGGACTTCAATGTCCGCCGGGTTCCAGGCGAGGCGGTGGCACCCTGTTTCTGGGGGCGCGACGTCAACGGTGCGTGCCTCTTCATCGTCGAGCTGCTCGGCGACCATACGGTGCAGTTCCGGAAGAACGTCGTGACGGTGAATGGCATCGAGGTCGACCTCCGCGCGGGCGAGCCTGGACAACAGCGGCTTGTCCTCACGCTTGAGAAGGAGGTCGACCGGGACTTGTTCGAGGGGCTGTGCCGTACGCTGGCTTTCGCGCTCGGGCACGCCGGAGATTCGGCCAGCTCGCTTGCCATCGCGCTCGCCCATATCCGCCGGTGGAAGACCTTCCTGTCCGGTCGTGGCGGGCAGCACCTGTCTCCCGAGGAGGTCCGGGGGCTGTTCGCCGAGCTTGCGTTTCTTTTGGAGCTGCTGGATCGTATGCCGTCCGTCGCGGCGGTCGAGGCATGGCTCGGCCCCGAGAAGTCGCATCAGGACTTCATTTTCGGGAATACGGCCGTCGAGATCAAATCGCTTTCAGGCACCGAGCGCAGCACGGTCCGCATTTCGTCCGAGGATCAGCTCGAAGCCCTCAATGATGCGCTATTCCTGCGTATCTACAGGCTGAGCAACCTTCCCGAAGCCGCCGCCGCGCGGTCGCTCAACGAGATTGTGAGCGAGGTCCAGGCTAGGCTCGGGGAGCCCGAGGCGATCGAGGCGTTCGACCGGAAGCTGGTCGTTCACGGTTACGCGCCGCTTCCCGACTATGACGATCCGCGCTTCGTGATCAGCGATGTGGCCAGTCATTGCGTGCTCGAAGGATTTCCCCGGCTCATCCGCTCGCGGCTCCCAGCCGGCATCGACAGGGTTTCCTATGATATCCGGCTGGAAACCATTGCACCCTTTGAATGCGAGGGGGCGGCAGTTTTCAGGGGGAACTGATGGAGCAGACGGTAGAGGAGTTTTTCCACGACTTCCGCCAGGAGATGCTGGCGGGCGCTGAGGCGAACAGCACCTACCAGCTCGAAGCCTTCATGGAGACGGTTTCCAATGAGCTGATCGAGACCGGCTTCGTCGAAGGCTTCGAGCACTGCCACTATCGGGCTCCTCGCGGCATGCGGGTCGACGGCTACTGGTTCAATGACGAAGGCGCGCTCGACATCTTCGTCGCAGATTTCGACTGCAGGCGCGAACTGGAGACGCTCACGCGTACCGACGTGGACACTGCATTCAAGCGCGTCGTCAATTTCTTCGAAGCGAGCCTCCAGGGATCGCTCGAACCCGATGTCACCACGCCCGAATACGGGCTCATGCGCCAGATCGCCGACCGGTGTCCGAGGCTGCGTCAGGTCAATTTCTATCTGACGTCCGAGCGGGTGCTCAGCGACCGCTTCCAGGCGTTTCCCGACGGCGAGGTCGGCGGCATCCGTGCCACCTACCATATCTGGGACATGGCGCGTTTCCAGCGCCAGCGCAGCTCACGGAGTCACAAGGAGCCGCTCAACATTGATTTTGTGGAGATGTTCGGAAACGGTATCGCCTGCCTGCCCGCGAACCTCGGCTCTGACTCCTATCAGTCCTACCTGATTGTCATGCCGGCACCGACCCTCGCGGCGCTTTACGACCGCTACAGCGCCCGCCTGATGGAGCAGAACGTGCGCACCTTCCTCCAAGCCCGCGCACAGGTGAACAAGGGCATCCGCGCGACCATCCTGAACGAGCCCCAAATGTTCTTCGCCTACAACAATGGCATCACGGCTACGGCGCAGGAGGTAGAGACGCGTATGACCGACAGCGGTCTCCAGATCGTCCGGATGAAGGACCTCCAGATCGTCAACGGGGGGCAGACGACTGCCTCGCTGTTCCATACTCAGCGCCGCGACAAGGCCGACCTGTCGAGCATCTTCGTCCAGATGAAGCTGTCGGTGATCGACAGTGAGCAGAGTGAGATGGTCGTTCCTCGCATCTCGGAATATGCCAACACGCAGAACCGGGTGAACGCGGCCGACTTCTTCTCCAACCATCCATTCCACGTCCGCATGGCCGATTTTTCTCGCCGGATCTGGGCACCCGCCCAGCAGGGCGCCCAGCGGGAGACCAAATGGTTCTACGAGCGGGCGCGCGGCCAGTATGCAGATGCGCAGTCGAAGCTTACCATCGCCGAGCAGAAGCGCTTCCGGGCCGAATATCCCAAGACGCAGATGTTCACGAAGACGGACCTAGCCAAGTTCGAGAACGTCTTCGACGATCACCCCCGGTGGGTCAACCTCGGCAGTCAGAAGAACTTCGCCCGCTATGCGCTGCGGATCGGAAAGGAATGGGCGAAGTCCCCCGACGGCTTCAACGAGCTGTATTTCAAGCGCGCGATTGCCCGCGGCATCCTGTTCCGTGCGGTTGAGAAGCTGGTCTCGGCACAGCCCTGGTACAACGGTGGCTACCGGGCAAACATCGTGGCGTACACGCTCTCCATGCTCGGCGAGGTCACAAAGCGACGGAAGATGACCATCGATTACCAGCGGATCTGGGCCGCCCAGGCGGTTGACGATGTGTCGGCCCAGGCGCTCGCCATCATCGCGACGGCTGTGAACGAGGACATCATCCAGCCGCCGCAGGGCATCTCCAACATCTCCGAATGGTGCAAACGGGACGGATGCTGGACGCGGCTGCTCGACCGGGCCGACCACATCGCGGAGCTGCTGCCCGAAGAGTTCTGGACTAGCTTCGCCTCGGCCGAGGACAACCGGCACGAGACGAAGGCCGCGCGACAGACACAGAAGATCGACAACGGGATTGAGGTGCAGCGGCGGGTGTTCGAAGTGCCGCCGGCGCAGTGGTCAATGATCCTGCGTGAATGTGCCAGCCGCCGGCTGCTGACGCCGAAGGAGGTGGGCATCCTACAGATCGCAGCGCAGATGCCAGCCAAAATACCGACCGAGCGCCAAAGCGCGGTATTAATCGAGATTTTGAATAAGGCTCGGCAGGAAGGTGTCGTATAAGTACATATACCAAAGGGTGCTGAAATAGAAAGCGGGCACGAGAGGGGCGAGTATAGAAATATTGCGCTGGCTTTCGGGCCTTCGAGTGTGAGTCGGCGTGGGGTCGAAGTGCCGATCGGCATTATAAATGACTGATACCACACGTAGTCGAGGGCCGTTCCACATATGCGTCAGAGCCGGCTGTTGATCCCAGGAAAATATTATGAATCAGTCGCTTGGAATGCCGATCGGAGGTCGGATCCCTCGCCGAATAACATTCACGCAGATTTGCCCGACACACATCGTTTGCGCTGCTTGCATGATCGTACGGTGGCCCAAAAAGTGAGCCACCGAAAAGTTTTTTCTACAGGACCGGTTTGGTTACAGATTCGTGAGTCTCGAGCATCCCCTTCACTGCCGCGAGGAGTGTAGCGGCGTAGGCTCGCTCCTCGTGAGGAATATCGGGAATTGCCTCCAGATTCTCGACCAGTGCCGCGAAACGAGC
>JAKBCR010000236.1 GCA_021807675.1 Pseudomonadota bacterium | reverse complement strand
GAGATTTCTGGGCAAAGACGGTAGCAATGCAGGATAGCCTGACGGCGGCTCTTGTCACACGATATCCGCCATGGCAGCGGATGCGTTCATTCAGTGTCGTGTCACCCCGGAGACGAAGGCGCTCATTCAGGGGCTTGCCGATCGGGAGCGGATCACGGAATCGGCGCTCGTCCGGCAGCTGCTCGAGGTCGTGCTGCGCACGTCAGCAGCGCAAGCAATTCCGCATCCGGATGAGGAGCCGAGATCGAATCGAGACGTCCGACTATACGTGCGATTGGACCCAAGCGATCGGTTGCTGCTCAAGGAGCGGGCGGCTGCGCGATGTGTACCGCCGGCCACGTATGTCGCCGCGCTGTTGCGATCCCACCTGCGAGGCATCGCACCGCTGTTGAAGGAGGAGCGGTATGCACTTGACCGTGTGGTCGCCGAGCTTACAGCGATAGGTCGGAACCTAAATCAGGTGGCACGGGCACTGGATCGAGGCCAAAGCGTCACGCCGCGCCGGGATGATGTGCAGGCAATGCTGCGGGTATCCGTCGCTCTCCGGGATCACGTAAAGGCGCTGCTCGCCGCCAATGAGAAGAGCTGGGAACAGGGTCATGCCACGACCGCCTGTTAACCTTCGCGGTGAGCCGATCCTCAACATCGCCTCATACGCGCGTAGGGGGCCTGGACGGCGAGACCACTTATCGCCTGGGGAGATCGATCGGATCGCCCGAACGGTCCGGAGAACGCCGGAGGTTATGGTCAAAGTGCTGAGCCGGGGCGGCCAGGATCTCAAGGCGGTGCGCCGTCACCTCGATTACCTGCGGGACAGGAAGGAGGGCGAGCTCGCCCTCGAGACAGACGACGGTGACCGGCTTACGGGCCCTGGCGTCGCGAAGAGCCTTACCGAGGACTGGAATCTCGACCTTCAAGAGCATCGAGCACGTTCGGATCTCGATGGGCGGGGTCGGCACTCGACCAAGCTCGTGCACAAATTGATGTTCTCGATGCCGCCGGGGACGCCCCCCCAGAAGGTACTCGAGGCGGTGAAGAACTTCGCGCGCGAGGAGTTCGCGCTCAAGCATCGGTACGCCATGGTCCTGCACACGGACGAGCCGCATCCGCACGTACACATGGTAGTCAAGGCGGTCAGTGAACAGGGGGAGCGGCTGCACATCCGCAAAGCGACCCTGCGGGGATGGAGGCAGGAATTCGCGCGGCATCTGCGGGAATTGGGCGTGCCGGCGAACGCGACGGAACGGGCCGTCCGGGGCGAGAACCGGTCACAAAAGCTGGATGGTATCTACAGGGCGGAGCGCCGCGGCGAGTCCTGGCGTGTCCAGGCGCGAGCAGAGAGCGTCGGCGGAGAACTCCTTAGGGGCAGGTTCCGAGTTGAACCTGGAAAGGAGACTCTCGTCCAGACTAGGAAGGAGGTCGCGCGGGGATGGCGGGAGGTCAGTGAGACTCTGGCGGCTCAGGGGCAGAACGGCCTCGCGGCGGAAGTCATGCGATTTGTCGAGCGGATGCCGCCTCTCAAGACTGATCGGGAGATGATCGCCGAGGAGCTGCGCAAACATCAGCGAAATGCGCGAACTCGGGAAGGGCCGATGCGGTGACTGCGCTACAGAAAGCAAACCTTCCGTTTTGGCGCGTAAGTCGGCGGACTGCGCCAGATGCGGAATCCTCGACCAAGATAGGGATGCCTTTGATGACTGCCGTCAGCAGCGCTGAGAGATGGTCTTCCGCTATAGGGTTGTTTGTGATCCTCGAAAACGAGGGGGTTACACTCCGAACTACCGCTGCGCGAGCGATTGGGGGGGCGGTGAGCATCATCAGGCTCCAGCCGTCCGGAAGACCCGCTCCCGATGCCACGGCAAGTACGCCCGGTGGCCATCCGCAAGGCCGTTCACTCGAAGCGGATGATCTAGCCCGAGGATCGCTCGCGCTTCCGCGTCGAGCGTGGCGCTCACGGTGATCGCTCCGTCATCCTGCACCTTGATGAAGCCTCGGTCGAATGCGGCGTCGAGGTGCGGCGCGAGGAGGAGACCGTTGTAGACGTCGAGTCGCTCCGCGTCGGACTCGCAGTCGGCCCAGGGCTTTATGTGGCTCGCGCGCAGGAGCTCGGGGACCGCGAGCCCGGTGACGGCGCAGCGGCCCTCCCACAGGTCCAGCAGGCCGTCGCGAAACAGGTTCTGTCCGACACGCTGAACGACGAGGCGCTCAGCCTCGGTAGTCTTTGGCAGCGCAGCGACTTGATTCTCAAACGTATGAAGCAGCTCGTTCGGCAGCGCCTTCGAAAGCTGGAACGCCCGCCGCAAGAGCCGATGGAGCGCGGGCACGTCGGGCACGGTGCGCCCCTCCGCGGCACCCTTCGGCATGGGCGCTACCATCGGCGTTCCGTATTCGCCGAGGGCGCCGGACACGTTGTGGTGCGAGAACGCAGCGAGCAAGAAGGCGTCACCAAAGGCCCCCAGCCATATCCGCAGGGGGCACTGCGTGCTGGCGAACCCGAGCCACTCGCCCTCCGGCGCCAGCGCCCGGTCGAAACCGTTGTCGGTCGCGGCCTTCTCGAGGAGCGTCCGGGTCAGCGGCGAGAGCGTCATCGCCCCGCCCCAAGTTGCCCGTTGAGGGCAGCGAGCCGCGCGCTTATGAATTCCGCGCGCCGGACAAGGGCGAGCAGATCGGCGACACGACGTTGTCGCTGCGCCGGAGTGAGTGGCGCCTCCAGTTCGGTCTCGATGACGGCCTCGCGGGCCTTACAGAGCGCCGGATGGTTGAGGTTCAGGGAGCTGCGAGCGATGGGAGGCCCCGACTGATCCTCGAGCGCGATCTCCAATGCTTGCCGCACCGGCGGCGGCACGGGCACATCAGTGCGAACGTACAAGCGCCCGCCGCTCGTGAAACCCAGAACGTCCTCGTACTGGAAAGTCGCTGGCCAAGGTAGGTTCAGCGCTACGCTCTTCTTACGATCGTCACAGGTGTCGAGGCCCCGACACGAGAGGTGGAGGTTGTTCCAGTCGAATACCTCGTGAAGGTACAGACTCAGCGGGTTCCAGTGATCTACGGGCGGCGGCGGGTGCCCCTCGTCGATCTCCCGCTCACAGTAGACGCAAAGGTAGCGCTGCTCGACGAAGAGCAGGTCGCGCAGGTAACGCTTGTGCATGCTGTCGAACGCGGACCTTGCATGCGCAACCGGGTCCGCCGCGGTCAATCGGCTCAACTGGTACGCGGCGTCAGCCGCGGCCAGCGAACGCGGCACCTGGCCTGGCGGGGAGACATCGATTGGCGGCAGCCCCTTGGTCAATCCGCGCATCGGTCACATCCGGTCCACGCGCGCCTTGCGGCGAATGAGGTCAGGGTCGAGCGTGCCCCACTGCATCAGCAGTTCGGCGAGCTGTCTCTTCGCCTCCTCGGCGTTGCCCGCGTCGATCACGTCGTCGAGGGCGGCGAGTTTCATCGCGCCCTCCCGGTCACGGTCGTCCGTGTCGAAGTACTCGCGCATGATCGAGTTGCTGTCGCGGCCCTCGACATGGACCGGGCCCGGCCACAGCTTCCTGTCGCGAATCAGTCGCACCTGCCGGTTGAGCGCGCTGCTCAGCACCTGCGGCGAGTGAGTGGTCACGACGAACTGCAGACGCGGAAAAACCTTGCGGAGACCGTCGAGCACGACACGCTGCCACCGCGGGTGCAGGTGCAGGTCGATCTCGTCGATTAGCACCACGCCTTCGACCTTGCTTGGAGCCTCGCCACCATCCTGCTCGTTGAGCATCACGGCTCGGCGCGCAAGATCGGTCACGAGCGAGAGGTAGACATGGAATCCGTCGGACAGCTCCTTCCACGTCGCCACCTCGCCGGTTTCGAAGCGCACGACGGGGCTGCGTTCCTTGGGGTCGTACCAAGCGCGCGTCACGCCAGGCGTCGCCTGGGCGACGGAGTCCATCACGGCGGTGGCCAGGAAGCGCTCCGCCTCGTTGTCTTGACGACGTACCGTGTCAGCAAGAATCTCCTCGAGAAGCCACGTCAGCAGCGCCGAATCGCCTTGCGCGGGGTCGAGCGAAGAGGCGTAGCCTTCCCAGCGATCGGGGCGCGTCGGCGCGGGCTTGGTCGAGGCCTTGCCACGACCCATGCGATCGACGCCGTAGAACGCGAACAGCGGCCAGCGCGCGCCGGGCACGCGCACCTTCTCGATGGCTCCGAGGACTGCGGCGGTATCGGCGGTCTTGCGGTTCGACGCAGGGTTCACAGCGTTCGACCAGGTGACGGAATCCTCGTCGCCGATCTTCGCAGTCCATGTGAGGGTGCACGTACCCGCGGGCTCGCGGCGGCCGCGCTCGTCGAGCGTGACCTTGCGCGCGTCGCGCTGGGCATCGAGCTTGAGCACTCGCGGCGCGCCGGTCTGGAACGGCGTCAGCCCTGCGGCGAGCGCAGTGAGGATGGCGGTCTTGCCGCCGCCATTCTCGGCGAAGAGCAGCGTCAGGTCGCCCTCCAGCGCAAGCTCGAGATGGTCGAAGCACCGGAACTGCTCAAGCGTGAGATTCTGGAAGCGAAAGGTCATTAGGCTCTCCTCGGCGGGCCGAGCGGCGATACGTAGGGCGTACCACTGGCCGCGGCAGCGGCGAACGCGTCGTATCGCTCAAGCACGACGCGCTTGGTGCGGTATTCACCATGGGCCTTCTCGTCGTACTTTTTCACGACTTGAAAGCTGTCCATGATGTAGTCCGCGTCGTCGCGCGAGAGGCTATATAGGTGAAAGAACGCTGCATCGAGCTCAGCACGTAGTACGGAGCGGCGCATCGGATCCCAGAGGTACGGTGGGCCTTCGTCGCCGACGTCGCGGGCGAAGGGCTGAAGGTCCCACGCGGTGTATGTGAGCTCGATGACGCGCGGGAGCAGCCAGTCGCGGACGCTCGTCTCGCGCGACCACTGGGCGGAGGCAGCATATACGGAGGGTGCGAGGACGGGGAGCTGCTTCAAATAGCCGTAGGTCAGATGCGTGCCGCCGACCTTCTGCCGCGCCGCGTAGTCGAGCGCGAAGCTGCACAGATTCGCGTAGAGGCATCCCGTCAGGCGAGGCTCAAGCGAGGGAAACATAAGTGGCGTCGTGTGGCCGACGGCGACGCGCGGAATCAGCGATGCGACGACCGTTCGAAGCACAGTGCTCCCGGTAATGTCCCGCCAGCCGAGCAGCCAGCCACTCGCCCAACGATCATCCAGCCTCGAGGAAACCTCGCTCTCCTCGACCCAATACTCTGGCATAGAGGCGTAAGACGAATCGGCGTGCTGCACATCGGTTACCTGCGGCAGTGTTCCCTTGTTTAGATTTGCCTGGGTCGCTCCTTCGAAGGTCGCGAAGCGATGGTCGAAATGATGAACCATCTTCGCCTCAATTAGCGGCAGCATGCGCTGCCTCTCGAGCACGAAGTGGTTACCGTCGAGCTTCCAGCCCACAGCCTCGAGCTCGGCGCGCGTGCGGAACAGGCCCGAGTCGTTGGCCATGTGGAGCATGGCCATAAAGCGCAGGCCCCACGGGTTGCCATTCGGGTCGTCTTCGCGCCACAGGATGCCCGTGCGTCGATAGATCGCGAGGTTGAGGTCGGCATCGCGACGCGAGCGGAAGGTGGGGCACGTGCGGGAATTCGGGTTGAGTGTTGCAAAGTCGGCGGGCGTAAGTGAGAAGTGCTTTTCAGGGTCGTCGAGCGCCGAAACTTGTCGCGCGAAAAACACGAGGTCGACAGCGTCGACGGTCTGCCCGCGAGCCACCGTCATCAGCGCAAAGCGATATGCGTTGTGGACACCCGGAAAGACCTTCTCTTCGTTCTCGAAGTGAAAAACAGAAGCAAGCTCGTTGGCTGTAATCAGGTGAACGAAAAACTCTTTCGTGGTGTCGTCCGTTACGAGACCTGCCGGCACTATGAAGCCCGCGCGCCCCCGAGTTCCTAGCATGCTGCGGTTGTGCTCGGCAAAGATGGCGTAGGTATTGACGTCACCCTTGCCGCAGAGCGGATAGCGCCCCGACTGCCGAATCAGTTGACTCTCACCTTCCGCCCTGCGGCTTGCGGTGACCCACTCGTTCCACAGCTCGGGGTTGGTCGCCGGCAATCGCGCGATAAGCTTCTTGCGCGCCGCCGCGTTCTGTGCGGTCGCGATCTCCTCGTCTCGCGGGGCAAAGAACTCCTGCTCCTGCAGCTTTACGCGCTCCCACGGCGGATTGCCGAGCACTACATCAAAGCCGCCCCTGGCGAAGACCTGTGGAAACTGCAGGTGCCAGTGAAAGAAGCGGTATTGCCCGGCGAGCGCCTCAGTCGTCTTTGCCGTGAGCTCGGACGCCGAACCAGCATCGCGTAGCCTCCGCCACACGTCGTTCGTGGGCGCGGCCTCGACGCTGGTGGCGGGATCCTTGGGCCAGACGAACGCGGCACACCACGCATCAGCGGCGAGCTTCTGATGCCGGTATGCTTCCGACGAGAGGATGCCAGTCCAGTGCCGTTCCTTGCTGGCGACGGCCTGGGCGTCATCGTCGCGGGCGGCGTCGAGGTCGGCGACGGCCTGGGTTACCGTCTTCGCCTCGTCTTTGGC
>JAKBCR010000235.1 GCA_021807675.1 Pseudomonadota bacterium | reverse complement strand
CGCACATGTGCCCATGGGGCTTCAGAACGCCTGGCCTATGGAGAACTGGAAGCCCTGGGTCTGATCCCCCCAGGTGGTGATGGTGCCCCGCGTCGCATTCAGCGCCACGCCGTAGCTGAACCGGAAGAGCCCGAGGGGGGCGAGCCACTCGACCGCAATGCCGACCGAGCGCTTGAGGTCACCCCAGCCGTTGAAGTGGTAGTACGCCGGCGTGACCCCGTCCGGCCCGTAGAACTTGATCTTGTTCCCCGTGTAGAAGACGTTTCCCATGTCGAAGAAGAGGCTCACCCGGGCGCTCTGCTGCCACTTCGCCGGCATGGGCAGGATGAGCTCGTTCTGGCTGGTGATGCGGAAGTTGCCGCCGTACGGATTGCCGTAGTTGTCGCGCGGCCCGAGCCAGTCCTCGCGAAAGCCCCGGACCGAGTCCGGGCCGCCGCCGTAGAGCTGCTGGTAGGGCGGGATGGCGGTGGTGTTGCCGAGCGGGCCGCCGTAATCCACGCCTTCCATGAACGAGAAGGTGAGGACGTGCCGCCACAGGGGCACGTACTGCTGGAACATGAAGTTGCCCATCCAGTACTGCACCGCGCTTCCCGGGGCGGTGATGCGCATGTTGATCGTGGTGCGATTGCCGCGGTCGGCGAAGAGCGAGCGGTTGCGTGAGTCGATGCCCCATCCGGCGACGAGCAGGACGTTGTTGAAGTTGGTGCCGTAGAGCTCGTAGTCGTTGTTGGTGTAGTCCTCGTGCACCAGGCGGCTGTAGGGATGGCCGTTCTGCTGCACCCACTGGTTCGCCTGCTGGGCGCTGCTGTAGGAAGTGGTCAGGAGCTGCGAGCTCTCGAACGCCGCGCCGAAGGTGAGGAACTGGAACTCCGAGATCGGGTAGCTCCAGGTGGGTCCCAGGCTCAGCGTCTTCGAGGAGAAGTTCGACGAGGAGGAGACGAACTGCGTGACATCGCTGTAGCTCACGGAAAGCGTCTGCCCCACTCCGTTCATGGTGATGTAGGGATTGGTGTATTCGACGGTGTAGACCTTGTTGAACGCCCCGCCCTCGAGGTTGATCGCGAAGCGGTTGCCGGTGCCCAGGAAGTCCGCATCGGCGTAATTCGCGTTCAGCATCAGCTTGTAGGTGGCCGAGTATCCGATGCCTCCCGAGAGCTGCGCCGCCGGCCCCTGCTTGATCTTGTAGTCGACGTCGACCTGGTCCGGAGAGCCCGGTACCGGCGTCTTGCTGTAGCTAACGTCCTTGACGTATGGCAGCTTCTGGATGCGCTGCTTCGAGCGCTCCAGAGCCACGTTGGAGAGCCAGCCGCCCTCGAGCTGGCGCATCTCCCGTCGCAGCACCACGTCATTGATCGCCGTCTCGCCGGAGAAGGTGATGTTACGAACGTAGACGCGATTGCCCGGGTCGATGAAAAACGTGAGCGCGACCGTGTGGGCCTTGTCGTCCGGCGTCGGCACCGGATCGACCTTCGCGAAGGCGTAGCCGTCCTCCCCCAGACGGTCCTCGATCAGCTTCTCGGTGTTGCTGATGAGCTTGCGGTTGAAGATCTCTCCCGGATGGATCTCGATCAGCCTCTCGAGCTCCGGCTCCGGCACCACGAAGGTTCCGGCGAGCTTGACCGAGGAGACCTTGTAGACCTCGCCCTGGCTGATGTCGACATCGATGAAGATGTTCTTCTTCCCGGGCGTGATCTGCACCTCGGTGGAGTTGATCTGGAAGTTGGCGTAGCCCCGGTTCATGTAGAAATCGCGCAGCCGCTCGAGGTCGCCCTGCAGCGTCTCGCGCGAGTAGCGGTCGTCCTGCCTGTACCAGGAGAGCCAGTTCGGGGTCTTCAGATGGAAGCGCTTCAGGATCCGCTTCTGAGTGAAGCTCGTGTCGCCCACGATGTTGATCGAGCGGATCACCGCCCGCGAGCCCTCGTTGACCTTGATCGCGATTTTCACCCGGTTGTCCGTGTCGGGCGTGACCTTGGTGTTGATCACGACACCGTACTTGCCGCGGCTGTAGTACTGGTCGGTGAGGTACTGCGTGACGTCCTCGAGCGTGGAGCGGTCGAAGATCTTGCCGGCGGCGAGCCCGACGTTGCGCAAGGATTTCTGCAGATCCTTGGTCTTGATCTCCTTGTTGCCTGAGATGGTGAAGCTCTCGATCGACGGCCGCTCGAGGACGACCACGACCAGCGTGTTGCCCTCGCGGCGCAACTCCACGTCGCGGAAGAAGCCGGTGGCATAGAGGGCGCGGATGGCCTCGCGCACACGCTGCGGCGTCAGGTGATCGCCGATGTTCACCGGCAGGTAGTTGAATACCGTGCCCTCGGAGATGCGCTGGAGCCCCTCCACCTTGATGTTACCGACGGTGAAGTCCGCGGCCGACGGCGAAACCTGCGCCTGCGCGAGCGCGATCGCCGAATGGACGGCCAGAGCGACAGTGGCCAGCAGCGCGACGCGAGGCTTCATGTTCTAATACTCAACTTTGTCACTTTCGGAGCTCTCGGCCCCAACTGTTGCATCATTCGCGTAAGTCGACCCCGGCTCGCCGCGGCAGACCGCGGCGGGGCCTTGCGGACCTCTCGGGGTCCTGCTTGCGCGCTCAAGGAATCAACTGAACTGGCGCGCGATATCGTTGAAGAGCGCTACCCCCATGAGGAGGATCAGCAGCGCGATCCCCACCTGTTGCCCGAACGCCTGGGCCCGCTCCGATAGGGGGCTGCCCTTCACCCACTCGACCAGCTGGAATACGATCTGCCCGCCGTCGAGGATGGGAATGGGCAGCAGGTTCAGGAATCCGAGCGACAGGGAGATCAGCACGAGAAAGCCGAGGAACGCGCTCACTCCGGCGCTCGCCGACTGTCCCGCGTATTCGGCGATCGACACCGGCCCGCTCAGGTTCTTGAGCGACACCTGGCCGAGCAGCATGCGCCAGAAGAGTGTTCCCTGCAGCGCCGTCATGTTCCAGGCTTGCGCGGTGGCATCCCGCAGGGCCGTCACGGGCGAGACACTCCGGTGGCTCACCAAGCTCGCCGGGTAAGCAACTTCCGTAGGCCCCTCCGCCTCGATCCGGCCGATGTACTTGCCGCCGACCTTCGCGGTCCCGACTTCCACTTGCACCGTGTGAGTGGTGCCTCGGCGCACGAACGACAGGCTGATCGTCCCGCCAGGATGCGGGGTGATCTGCGCGACGAGATCCTGCCAATCCTTCACGGCATGTCCCTCGACGGACACGATCCGGTCGCCTGCCTGCAGGCCCGCGCGGGCCGCGGGCCCACCGGGCAGCACCTGGCCGAGCACCGGAGGCACCGGCGGCTGCCAGAACTGAAAGCCGAGCCCCCCGAGCGGGTCCACCGTGAGATGGCGCCGGGTCGCTTCGCTGCGCACGTCGAGATCGACATTGCGCATCGCCCCGCTGCTCTCGCGCACCGTCAGGCCCACCTTGCCGCGCGAGCTCATCGCATCGAGCAGGCCGAAGAGCACATCGTGCTGCCCGCGGACCGGGGCACCATTGATCGTCAGTATTCGATCGCCGGACGCGAGACCCGCCTTGGCGGCAATGGAGCCGGGCGTCACCGGGCCCACCACGGGCAGGTATCGCGTCACGCCATTGACCCACAGCACGCCGGCGAGCACCAGGATGGCGAAGAGAAAATTGAACCCCGGGCCCGCCAGCAGGACCAGGATGCGCTTGAAGGGGTGCTTGCGGGTGAAGGATCGCGGCAGGTCCTCGGGGGCGACCGGACCTTCGCGCTCGTCGAGGAGCTTCACATAGCCCCCGAGCGGGATGGGAGCCAGGGCGATCTCGGTCCGATCCGGACCCACCCGCCAGGAGAAAGGGGGCGGGAGCGGCTTCCCGAATCCCACCGAGAATCTGAGGACCTTGAAGTCGAGGCGGCGCGCGACCCAGTAGTGTCCGAACTCGTGAACGGTGACCAGGAGCCCAACCGCGACGACGAACCACAGCATGTACCAGACGACGCTCATGCCCGCGCACCCTCGAGCGGGCGGGCCCCGGCCGTACGCATCTTCCCGTCGATCCGTTCCGACGCAAGCCGCCTGGCTTCCTCATCCGCCGCGAGCACGTCATCCAGCCCGCCGATCGCTCCCGCGGTACACCGTGTGACCACCTGCTCAATGACTTCGGCGATGCCGGGAAAGTTCAATCGGCGCTCCAGAAACGCGTGGACGGCAACCTCGTTGGCGGCGTTCAGGGCGACCGGAGTCAGCCCGCCGGCCCGCGCCGCCGACTGCGCGAGCGCGAGACAGCGGAATCTCTGCGGGTCCGGGGCGCGAAAATCGAGCCGCGAGGTCTTCACCAGATCGAGGAATTCTACACCGGAGGCCATTCTCTCGGGCCAGGACAGCGCGCAGGCGATCGGCGTGCGCATGTCCGGGGAGCCGAGCTGCGCCAGGAGCGAGCCGTCGAGGTACTCGACGAGCGAATGGATGATGCTCTGCGGATGAACGACGATCTCGACGCTGTCCGGCGGCAGCGCGAAGAGGAAGCAGGCTTCGATGAGCTCGAGTCCTTTGTTCATCAGGGTCGCCGAGTCGACCGATATCTTGCGCCCCATCACCCAGTTGGGATGAGCGCAGGCCGCCTCGGGAGTTGCCGCGGCGATGGCCTCCGACGGCCAGTCGCGAAACGGTCCGCCGGAGGCGGTGAGGAGGATGCGGCGCACGCCTTTCGGCGCCTCGCCGGTACGCGAGCCCGCCGGCAGGCACTGGAAGATCGCGTTGTGCTCGCTGTCGATGGGCAGCAGCGTCGCGCCGCTCTCGCGCACAGCCTCCATGAGCAGCGGTCCGGACATGACGAGTGATTCCTTGTTCGCGAGCAGCAGGCGCTTGCCGGCGCGCGCGGCGGCGAGGGTGGAGCGCAACCCCGCGGCGCCTACGATCGCCGCCATGACGCAATCGGCCTCCGGCAGCGTCGCGACCTCGGTCAGCGCCCCGTGACCCGCGAGGACCTTCGTTGCGCCCGCTGCCGTGCCGAGCTCGCCGACGAGCTTGCTCGCGGCCCGAGCGTCGGCCATCGCCGCATAGGCCGGCTTGAAGCGGCGGATCTGCTCCGCAAGCTTGCCGACACTGCGGTTGGCGCCGAGCGCAACCAGGCGGAAGCGATCCGGATGGCGCGCAAGCACATCGAGCGTGCTCTCACCGACCGAGCCCGTGGAACCCAAGACGACCACACCGATCATGGCAAAACTCCCAGAAAAGCGAGGCCGAGCAGCAGCACGGGCACCGCGCCCGTAACGCTATCGATGCGGTCCATCACGCCGCCGTGCCCCGGAAAGAGCGTACCGCTGTCTTTCATTCCCGCGAAGCGCTTCAGCAAACTTTCGGTCAGGTCCCCGACGATGGAGAAAGCCACCGTCACCAGGCAGAGCGCGAGGAAGCGCCCTAGCGGCAGCCGGAACCAGGCGGCCCCCGCAAGGGCGACGATAGCACTTGCGGCAAGCCCGCCGAGCGCCCCCTCCCAGGTCTTGCCCGGCGATACCAACGGCGCGAGGCGCCGCCGACCGAACCGCCGGCCGCAGAAATAGGCGCCGATGTCGGCCATCCAGACGAGCACCAGGGCAAAGAGGACCCATTGCGCGCCGCGCGCCATCTCGAGCCGCAGGCGAGTGAGCGCGAGCCAGGCCGGCACCAGCGAGAGCAGCCCCGCGAGCCCGGCCGACCAAGGCCCCACCCGCCGCGGCGCAGCCACGATCCACACGAGTGCGACGAGCCACCAGAGAAGCGCCACTGCGAGCAGCGCCTCCAGAGCGGCCGGCGTGCGCGTGACGAGCCACGCGAGCGGCAGCAAACACGCGATCAGCGCCACGTATGCGGCCCGCGGCCGCGGGTCCGTCCATTTGAGGAAAGCCGACCACTCCCACGCGCCCATGAGGACCACGATCGTCAGGAGCGCCACCGTCGCATCCGCCGGCAGTCCGAAGAGCACCGCGAGGAGCAGCGCAATCATGACGGCGGCGGTGGCGGCCCGCTTGCGAAGCGACTCGCTCACCTGCCTCGGGCTTTCATGGCTTGTGCGTGGGCGCGGCTTCCCGCCCGCCCGGCGGCAACTGACCGGTCGTGAGGCCGAAGCGCCGCTCCCGGCCCGCAAAGAACGCGAGCGCGGCCGAGAGCTCCGCCTTGTCGAAGTCGGGCCAGAGCCGATCGCTGAAATAAAGCTCCGCGTAGGCGATGTTCCAGAGGAGAAAGTTGCTGATCCGCCGTTCCCCGCCGGTGCGGATCAGCAGGTCCGCATCCGGCAGCCCGCCGAGCTCGAGTGCCGCGCCAAAGCGGTCCTCATCGATATCGGCGGGCCGCAACGCGCCACTTGCGCACTGAGCGGCGAGCTGGCGGGCGGCCTGCACGATGTCCCAGCGGCCCCCGTAGCTCACCGCCACCTGCAGCTTCAGCCCCGTGTTGCCGCCCGTATGCTGCTCCGCCGCCGCGATTTGCGCCTGCAGCCGCACCGAGAGCCGCTCCCGGTTGCCGATGAAGCGCAGGCGCACGCGCTGGCGATGCAGCTCTGCGATCTCACGATCGACCGCCTCCAGGAAAAGGCCCATGAGGCTCGCCACC
>JAKBCR010000234.1 GCA_021807675.1 Pseudomonadota bacterium | reverse complement strand
GAGGCCGGACGTGTTTTTGTCGAGACGATGGACGATTCCGGGACGCCGCTCTCCGCCGATGCCGGGGAGGCTTTCGCCACAATGGGCGAGCAGGGCGTTGACCAAGGTGTGATCGGGGCTGCCGGGTGCGGGGTGAACCACCAGACCGGCCGGTTTATCGAGCACGATCAGGGCTGCGTCCTCGTAGAGGATGTCGAGAGGTATGGGCTGAGCCAGCGGCTGAGCGGGCAGGACGGGCGGCGGTTGGATGAGGAAGCGCGCACCGGCGGCAACCGGGGAAGCGGCGTTATGCACAGGAATGCCATTGCAGGAGACACACCCGGTGGCGATGAAGTGCTGCAGGCGGGCGCGGGAGTAGGACGGCAGCGCGGCGGCCAGAAACTGGTCCAGCCGCCGTGCCGGGGCGGGGGCCACCACGGTGAGGTCACTGGTTGGGGAATCGACAATGCCCATTTCGCCCGGCATAGCCCAAAGCTGATGGCAAGACGACTGCTGGCGACGGCTGGTGTGGGAAGGCGACGACACGATGGGTATGACGGCCGGAACCAAAGGGGTGGCAGCCCTGGCGATTGTGATGGGGGTTTTGCTGATTGCCGGTACCGCTTTGCTGGGGGTGCTGATACTGCGGCGGATGGAGCACACGATGCCGGCAAGGGGGATATTTTCATTGCGCGAGCCGGCGGGAACCCGGCTGATTGGGATTGCCGACACCGGGCACGGATTGGCCCTGGCGGTGACCGGCGGTGGGGCTGACCGGGTGATTGTGCTGGACCCGGTGACGTTGCGACCGCGGGCCGAGGTTACCCTGACGTCCCACCCTTGATATACGGTCTGGCTTGACCTAGACGACGGGACCTTGGCTTGGTCCCGTTCGTCTAGAGGCCCAGGACACCGCCCTCTCACGGCGGTAACAGGGGTTCGAATCCCCTACGGGACGCCAGTTCGGAACAGAACTGCGAACCGCAAACGTGGCTGGCCGCGCGCTGGAGGCGGCTGCGAGCGTGTGCAACAAATTGCTCTTCGATCCGATGATGCGGACCTCGCCATCCGCCACCTCGACGCGCTGAGCAAGCGCTCGGAGATGGTCGCGGCGATAGCCGCCGCCAGCGATCCGTATCCGCTCGCGAGCGGTTGCAGCAAATTTCCGCACCATGGCGGACGTGATGGTCTGATGGCTGTTGCTTTCGAGCGCGGCGGCCGTTCGCTCCGCCTCGGCTTGCGCCTGATCGCGGATCGATTTGAGGCCGGCGATCCGGTCCTTGAGCGCCGGGTCGTTCAGATCGGCCACGCCGCTCTCGATGGCGTCGTAAAGGCGCTTGAGCCGCAAATCGGCCTCGGCGGCCCGCCGGTTCAGCTCGGCGATGTGCTCGCGGCGGCGCTCGGCGCGTTCCTGGCGGCGATCGAGGACGGTTGCCAGCACTTCCTCAAGCCGTTCGGGCTGAAGCAATCGGCCCTCGACATGGCCGGCAACCAGGTCGTCCAGCTTCTCCATCGGGACTGAGCGGCCTTTGCAGCCGGTCTCGCCCTGACGCGCTTTGGTCGAGCAGGTGTAGTAGCGATAGCGTCCGCCCTTGCCGGTCCTGAGCGTCATGGCGCCGCCGCAGGCGGCGCAGAAGCAGATGCCGGTAAGGAGGGTGGGGCCGCTGACGACACGCGCCGGCGTGACCTTCGGGTTGCGGGCGCGGAGATGCGCCTGCACGGCATCGAAAGTCGCCTGATCAATCAGCGGCGGCACCTCGATCGTCACGACCTCGCCGGCCGGCTTCCGCCCGTTCTTGGGACTGCTCTTGTTGAACTCGTGGTGCCCGACATAAGTCGTCCGCGTCAGCACGCGATGTAGCTGCCCGATACCCCAGCGCCCGCCGTCACGGGTGAAGATGCGCCGTGCGTTCAGGTGGCTCACGATCGCCTTAACGCCCATCGGGCCGGATGTGCCGTCGCCCTCCAGGGCAAGTCGGTAGATCAGCCGCACCGTCTCGGCGTGAAGCGGGTCGATCTCCAGCTTCTTCTTGATCTTCGCCCCGCGCTGCTCGGCCGCGACGATACGATAGCCGATCGGCGGACGGGAGCCGTTCCAGAAGCCTTGGCGCGCATTCTCCTTCATCGCCCTGAGCGTGTGCTTGCCGTTCTCCTTTGACTGGTACTCGTCGAACAGCGCCATCATCTGGCGCATCATCACGTGCATCGGGTCGTCGCCGATTTCCTGGGTGATCGAGATCAGCTTGATGCCGTTCTTCGCGAGCTTGCGGACGTAAAACTCGAGTTCGAAATGGTCGCGGAAGAACCGGCTGAACGAATGAACAAGCACGATGTCGAACGCGGCGGGCTTGGCCGAACCGGCTTCAATCATCCGCTGGAACTCGGGCCGGCGGTCGTTCGTCGCGGTTGAACCCGGCTCGACATAGGTCTCGACGAGCTGGTGGCCTCGCGCGGCGCAGTAGGCTTCGCCCTGGCGGCGCTGGTCGGGGATGGAGATGTCGTGCTCCGCCTGTCGCGCCGTCGAGACGCGCAGGTAAAGGGCGGCGCGCAGCGGCACGGTCATAGCAAAACTCCGCTCAGATTATCGGCCGGACCCGAACAATTCGTCGAAGAGGTCGCCGAACCACGCCTCGAACACGTCCACCTCGGCCTGCGTAACCGGAACGCGCTCGGGCCAATCGTCCGTGACGGTCCAGGCCGAGAGATCATGCTTCGGCGGCCGGCCGATGCGAGGCCAGGGTTCGAACTGGACGTAAAAATCGTCGGGCAAGACGCCGAAGGTGATGCGTGGTCGGGACATCTCGGCAGCATCGCGCCGAGTGACTTCCAAGCGAACAACCCATGTCTATCCGGCAACACCCTTCTCCCTCCCGGCAAGACCGTGAGGAAGGGAGCGATCGCGCTCACTTTGAACCATGATCGCTTGGCAAGCCTTCGCCGGACCGGCGGCAGCCGGTCAAGGCCGAAGCCGCGCAGCGGTGGCGCGGAACGCGCCAGCCTTGACGGGCTGGCGGCGGTCCGGCCTGCTCGCGCCCAAGCGGTCATGGCTCAGCTTGCCTTCCGCGACCAAGTAAGCGGCAGATCAAGTTCCACCCGGTCATGCGTGACCTTGGGCGTGATCCGGCCCCGCTCGCCGCGTTCCAGGCGGACCAGGCCATACCCGGCCATCGTCTTCAACGTGCGCGACAGGTTCGACTTCGCCTTGCCGGTGATCCGCGCCAGTTCGTCGAGCGAGCCGGGGGCCTGCTCCACGATCACCCGCAACAGGTCGCGGTTGCCGGCCGACAGCACCTTGGCGAAGGACTCCGTCGAAGTGAACCAGACCTTCGGTTCCTCCGGCGCGATGCGCTGCTCGCCGCGCGCCACCGCCATGGTGCGAGCCTTCATGTCCTCGTAGCTGGCGATGCCAACCTTCAGGGTGGTCATGGGATCACTCCTCTCTCGCGCAACACCGCGTCCACCGTCTCCCAGAAATCGGCGAGCAAGGTTGCCGCGTCCTGATACTCGTAAGGCTTGATCGTCCGCAGCCGGTGGCGATGGTCCTGCGGCTCGCCGTGCTTCTGCCGCGCCACCGGATGGGCATTGTCGAAGCCGACCAGCCGTTCGCCATCCGGCCCGTGCAGCGTCAGCGAGTAGTCCAGCCCGTGCGGCTTCTCCGGCGACACCGGCACCCGCGTCACGACGAAGCGGACCCAGTGGCCGCCCTCCGGGTCCACGACAAGCACCTGCCCGTCGAGGTCCAGCAGCACATCGAGGGTGGGGTCGCGTGGCTCCGTCACGACAGAGAGTTATCAGATTAAAGCAACACAAACAAGCAAAATGGCTGGCCGGGGCGGATGGCGCTTTGTCCGTTGAAATCACAAGCGTTCTGGGAAAACGGCTGGCCGGGCATTCTTGCCAGATCGCTGAAAGGCTCAACTATCCCAATCACATACGCGCGCCGGATAGCCAACCTTTTCCCTTGCCGTCCAGCTTTCGCCTATAACGAACCGCCCGAGAGCAATGCTGGATGGCGCAAACGATATTGATATCATTGCGAACTCTCAAAAAGCGCCAGCAGGCCCCTCTGACCGAGGAGGCCATAACCCGTTGATCGGACGAGCAAAAGGCGACCACCGACAGCAACGCTTTTATCTTGCCGTCCGAACCCGCCCCGCCGCTCCTACGCTGTGCTACCATCGCCGTTGTCATATACGAATGAGGTGCCGACGGTGACCTGCTCGGTCAGGCGCTGCGTATGGTGGGTCGCGCCACGGGAACGTTGGCGTAAGCCGAGTCTGGAGGAAGGAAGCGGCCGTGCCGTGGCACTACACAACCATCGTCGATTTTGTCGATCATTGGCAGACCCTGCTCGCTGGACTGATCGCATTGATCGCCGCGATTATCACGGTGTTCGTCACGCTGAAGGTCGAGCGACGGAAGGCTGATCGCGAGGTGGATGCCCTCCGCAAGTCCCTCGCAATCGAACTTCGGCAGCTCATCCCGAGAGCGCTCGGCGCGCACACTTCCCTCAAAAAACTTGGCAGTAAGACAGACGGACCAATCACCGCCAGGATGGTGGAAAGCCTGTCGCGAATGCCGGCCCCGATCGTCTATCCGGCGAACACGCACAAGATCGGGCTCCTCGAAAAAGACGCCATGGATGTGGTCATCGTCTATGGACTGCTCGACATTGCGCGTGACGGCGTGGCGCGGCTCATAACGACCTACAGGACGCCCGACAACATCAGCCCCAATGTCGTCCTGATGACGGCCGCAACGTTCCTGGAGGCGTGCAACTATGCACGAAGCGTGCTGCCGAAGTTGCGCACGGGCGTCGCCTCACATGACAATCGAGACGCCGAACTCTTGCAAATAATCAGCACTGCCGCCTTCGTCCAGCCTGCAAGTGAGCAACATTCGTCTGCTCCCACGACGCAAAAATAGGGATCAGGACATGCCGAAACTTTTGAGGTCCAGCGAAACAGCAGGTTGCGGGGCCACGATCGAACTAGAAAATGGCGAGGTCGTGTACGTGTCCATCGCGCAAACCAGGGTCTTGGTGCGCAGATGGGATATGAACGGAGGACTGATCAAATCCCTTTTGAGCAACTTCTTTGGCGCGAAGCTGTACAACGAAAGCAGCGTCTATAAGAACGCGCAAACAGCGCGAGCGCTCAGCCTGATGTATCCCGAGCAGGCGTCGCCGCTCTGCTTCAAGAATCCCGTGTTAGCTGCGTTCTCTAATGCGATATGGCATTGCGCATCGACGGCCGAAGTTTGCGCTGTCCTCAATGAAGCGCTGGCAAAGGCCCCGGAGCTTGGAGAGGAAGCCAGTAGGGCCGTGCCACAAAGGACCTTGAGCAAAAGCGACGAAAGAATTGTCTCTGATTTGGCCGATCTCATGGCAAAAGGCGACACGAAGCCGGATGCGTTTTATGATGTCGCGGTACTGCCTCATCCGAAGGAGGATATTCTCCTCGCGATCGAGCGTGAGATACTTCGCGAAACATCAGACGCGCGCGTTGAGTGGCTCGCGGTCGGCGCAATGTTCCTGCCGTCCTTTCAAGAAGGCATCGGTCCCAAACCGTTGTCATGGTTCGGCGTTGACCTTGCGGAGCTTCAACGCTCGATTCCCGACCTGAAGGAACAAGCGAAGGCTCTGGTGCAGAACCCCGATCGTGAGCGAGCGGAACGGTTTCTCGCGGTTATGAAGATTGAGAGTGACCAGATCCAGGCCCGAATCGATGCCGTGCTCCGGCTGCGACAAGCGCGAATGGAGCATTCGACGTTGGCAACTGCGGACAAAAACGCAGATTTTTGCTTCGATATGGGCAATAAGCGCATTAGTGGCCGACAAGTGCCGCAGGACTACGCGGAAGCAGCAAAGTTGTATCGCAAAGCCGCTGAGCAAGGGCACGCGATGGCGCAAAGTCAGCTCGGACTTATGTTCGCTAGTGGACAGGGTGTGCCACAGGACTTTGCGGAAGCAGCCCGCTGGTGCCGCCCTGCGGCGGAGGCAGGCGTCGCCGAGGCCCAATGGCAACTTGGCGATATGCATATCAAAGGTCGGGGCGTGCCGCAGGACTACAACAAAGCCGCCGATTGGTGTCGCGGGGCTGCTGAGCAAGGAAACCCTAATGCCCAAATGCTGTTGGGAGCCTTGTATCACAATGGGCAGGGTGTCCCGCGAGATTATGTACAGGCGCAGATGTGGCTTACCCTTGCTGCCGCTGGCTTTCCGCCATCGAAGGCAGGCAACCGAGAGAAGGTCGCCTCGCTTCGCGAAATCGTCGCAGCGAAGATGACCGAGCCACAGATTGCACAAGCACAGGAGATGGCACGGGAGTGGAAACCTAGAAACGGTCGAGCCATACCGCCTCCTGTTGACATCGCGCTCTACTCGCGGCCAGCGCAGACCGCGCCGTTGACTCAAGATACGGCGCCTCCCTCACCACCATTGACACATCCCGTCCCAGACCGCGTGCCCGCTCCCGCGTCGCGGCATCAACTCACTTTCGACAAGGCGGGCAGAGCCATTATCAGGCCGGATGATCTACTGCCGGTCATTGCCGGATACTCGGATATGGCTCTACGGACCCTTGACATAAGCGAGGACGAGGCGATGCGGCGGACCGAACACG
>JAKBCR010000233.1 GCA_021807675.1 Pseudomonadota bacterium | reverse complement strand
GCGGCGCAGACTGCCGGGCAGGTGCTCACCGTGCTCACCCGGGACGGACGGCATCAGGAACTGCTCGACGGCACGCTGGAGAAACTGGGCGACTTTCTGAATCAGCCCGAAGTCCGGCAGCGGGTTTCGGCGCTGCTGGTCAAGTACGCCCGCAAGGAATGGCCCACCTTGGTCGGCATGGTCAACGCCGTCAAATCGGTCGATGGTCTGGCCGACTCGCTGGCCGAGCGTATCGCCAGCGCCCTGATGGAGGAATTGCAGCAGGTGCTGCACGACCCCAAACATCCGGTGCGGCTGGCGTATGACGACAAGGTCGAGGAATTCATCGCCCGGCTGCGCACCGACGCGGCGCTGGCCGCGCGGGCGCAGGAGATCAAGACCCAACTCATCGCCAACCCGGCAGTGCACAGCTATGTGGAGAGCCTGGCGCAGGAGGTCAAGGACTGGCTGCGGCGCGATCTGGCCGACCCCAACTCGCATGTGGGGCTGCATCTGCACGCGGCGCTCAGCGGCATCGGTGCCAGGCTGGCGGCCGACGCCTCCCTGCGCGAGGCGATCAATGCGCACATCCTGTCGGCCGCGGGCCAGCTTGCCCACGACCTGCGCGACAGCGTGACCGAGCACATCGCCTCCACCGTCAAGGGCTGGGACGACCGGGAACTGGTGCGCCAGATGGAACTGAGCGTGGGCCGGGATCTGCAGTTCATCCGCTTCAACGGCACGCTGGTGGGCGGGGTGATCGGGCTGCTGCTGTATGCGGCGACACTGCCCTGGATGCATTGAGCACACCAGCGGCCTTGCCGCGCGACTGGAGGATGCCTGATGGCCGTGAATCTGGATGCACAGACCTTTCTTCGCCGCATCGACATCCTGCAGCGCCTGCCGGCGCACGGATCGGGGAAGATCACGGCGCGGGGTCTCATCACCCAGTTGCAGGCGGCGGGCTATGCCGTGGAGAAGCGGACGGTCGAGCGCGACCTGGAGTTCCTGCGTGACGGCTCGGCCTGGCTCGGGCAGGTGGTGTGCGACGACCGATCCAAACCGTACGGCTGGAGCATGGTGCGCAACAGCCAGCGCCGGGCGATTGCGGGGCTGGGCGTGGACGAGGCCCTGGCCCTGGCGTGGATCGACCGCTTCGGTCTGGGGCTGCTGCCGCAGGGCATGGTGCAGACCCTGCAGCCGTTCTTCCGCGAGGCTCACGAGCGGCTGCGGCATGACCGGCGGGCGCAGGCCTGGTTGAGCCACAAGGTGCGCCTGATCAACGCCCGCCCGGTGGCGCCTCCACCGCCGGCCTCTGCCGCGGTGATGCGCCACGTTACCCAGGCGCTGTATGAGGATGTGCAACTGCAGCTGGACTACCGCAACGCCCACGGGGCGCAAAGCCGCATGACGGTCTCCCCTCTGGCGCTGGTCAGCCGCGATCTGAATCTCTATCTGGTGGCGTGGATCGCACGCTTTGCCAATCTGCGGGTGCTGCAGGTCAGCCGCATCCGCAGCGCCAGGGTGCTGGATGTGGCGGTGGAGCGGCCGGTGGATTTCGACATCGACGCCTACCTCGCCACGGGGGTGTTGCAGCTCGGCGGCGAGGAGCAAAGGGTGCGGCTGCGCTTTACCGCCTTCGCTGGACAGCCGCTGCTCGAGGCACCGATTGGGCGGAAGCAGCAGGTGCATGCGCAGGACGAGGACGGCACACTGGAACTCAGCGCCATCGTGCGCGTCTCCCCGCAGTTCAAGGCCTGGCTGCTGGGCTATGGGGCGGCGGTCACGGTGGTCGAGCCGCAGGCGCTCAGGGCGGAGATGGCGCAGGAGGTCAAGCGGATGTGGGGGCAGTACCAGGGCTGAGGCGCGGCAATAGTATTTGACAAGAAAGACTGCATAGGTGATCACTTGAGAAAAACACGTGCGCAAAATGGAAACCAGTTTGGCGATGCCTACAGCCGCGCCCTCGATGAGTGCGCACGCGTCGCCCGAGAGGAGTTCAGCGTGGCCAGCGGGGCCCTCCATGACGCCGAAGAGATTGGTCTGAGGCTAAAAGCAGCCGTGGGGGTGGTGGCACGCCGGGCGCCGGCGGACGGTGCTGCGGTCGAGGATGCCCGAGCGCGCCTCCAGGAACTCGAATTGAAGTTGGAGACGACCCTCGCGGGCTCGCTCCGGGCAACGGGGGCAGCCCTCCACGCGAAGGAAGCTGCGCTGAACCGCTTCACGGTGACCCTGTTCGGGCGGACGATGGCGGGTAAGAGCACGATCCGAGAGGCGCTCACCCGCGGCGACGGAGCGACGATCGGCAAGGGGGCCCAGCGCACCACGCGCGACGTGCGCGAGTACACCTGGAACTCGCTCCGCATCATCGACACCCCCGGCATAGGTGCCTTCGAGGGCGACGAGGATCGTGCACAGGCGCTGTCAGTGATCGATGAGACCGACGTCGTGTTGTTCCTCGCGAGCTCGGATGGCATCCAGGAGGAGTCGTTCAAGGGGATGCAGGAGTTGCGGCAGCAGAACAAGCCGCTCCTGTTCGTGCTGAACGTGAAGCGCGATCTCGAGAAGCCGGTGAACATGCGCCGGTTCCTCAAGGACACCCGGTCGGTATTCGATGACAACGAGCTTCGAGGTCACTTCGATCGCATCCACAAGCTCGCTGGCGAGTACCTGGGGATGCGCGACATCCGCATCATTCCTATCCACGCGCAGGCCGCCTACCTTTCGACGCGACCCGAGCACGAGGAGCACGCCGAGCTGCTCGTCGAGCACTGCCGTCTCGGCGACCTCCTCGACGAGATCAAGTCCGAGGTCGCGAGGCGCGGAACCGTTCGCCGAGTGCAGACGATCGTGGACGGTACACAAGTCTCTCTGCTCGACATCCAGGAGGACCTGGGCGAGCAAGCGAAGACGGTGAGGCGCGCTGCGCAGTACCTAGAGGACAAGTTCAGCGAGCTCGACGTCTGGTTGGACGGGTTCGTTCGCGCGACCATCGCTCGCGCGGAGACAGAAGCAGCCCAGCTCGTTCAGCCCCTGCGCGCTTCGGTGTCGTCCTTCATCGACGAGAATCTTGAGCGTGAGGATGTCGGCGAGCGATGGAAGCGCAAAGTGAAGGCACTTAAGATCGAGGACTGGCTCGAACGCCAGCAGGCGTCCATCCTCGACGAACTCCGCGGCCGTCTCGTCGAGTTCTCGCGTGAGATGTCGGTAGAGTCGAAGTTGATCGGCGAGTTCGACGCTGCCATGCCATCCCAATTCGATCCATGGGATGTGCGGCGAACGCTGCGGTGGACCGCCGCCATTGGCGGTGCGCTCGCGAGCGTCGAGGCCGTCGCGTTCTGGATCGCCGGAACAGAACTTTGGAATCCCGTCGGTTGGATCGCTGCAGGGGTTGGAGTTGCCGCCTTTGCGCTCTCTTGGCTGTTCGGGGACCGAGAGGAGAGGCTTCAGCGTCAGAAGGCGAAGGCCGCTTCGCAACTGCGTGGGACAATCGATGAGCTCGAACAGCGTGTAGCCGGCAGACTGAAGAAATGGTTCTACGACAGCGTGACGAGTCGGTTGGTTCGCGCGATCCGGAAGGACACGAAGCAGCTCTACAACGGCATGCGAGACGTCTCGCGCTCCCTCGACGACGGGGCACGCCAGGTGGGTGCGATCGTTGAAAGGCTCAACCGACGCCTCCTCGTTCGCACCGGGCAGTTCGTCGGGGCGTCTGTCGAAGAGACGCGTATTGCCCGCGTAGTCCGAGACCCGGGCGTACGCACCAAGCTCCTCTGGAGCGACAGCATCGACAACCCTGCCTTTTGCAAACAGGTGGGCCTCGCCATCGGTGAGTGGATCGACGGAATTCCCGAAGGACCCATCGAGCAGAAGGTCGCATGGTCACTGCGTCCGGCTTCGGTTTCGCCAGCAAGGGTGTCCATCTCGCCACAAACGGCGGTCGTTCGTGTTTTCCGACAAGAGGTGGGACGCGCCATAGGGCGACGGGGCAATAACGTCTCCCTCGCCAGCCGCCTCGTGGGCATGCGAATCAAAGTGATCAGCGAGGAGCCAAATGCACATGTCTGACAGAACTTCCTTCGAGTTTGGCGAGATCCTCTCGGCCACGCAGCATCTTCAGCAGGACCTTCGCGCGGCTATAGCGCGCTCGGAAGATCCCAAGGTCAAAGCTCTTTCGCGCGAGCTGGACGAGGTGCGCATCGTCGGGGCGTCGAGCGATGCACCTCCCCTCACCATCGCGTTCGTCGGCCAGTACAACGCCGGGAAGTCGACGATCCTTCGCGTGCTAACCGGTCGCGAGGACATCGTGATCGACTCCGATGTCTGCACCGACACGGTTACGGCCTACGACTGGAACGGCGTAAGACTCCTCGATACGCCTGGCGTTCATGCTGGTCACCCGGGCCACGACGAGAAGACCTACGCGGTCATCGACCGCGCCGACCTCCTCGTGTTCGTCGTGACGAACGAGCTGTTCGACGACACGACCGGGCACCACTTTCGCGAGCTCGCGTTCAACCGGCAGCACGCTAGGCGCATGCTGCTCGTCGTCAACAAGATGGACCAGGATCCGGGCTCACCCGAAACGAAGCGCCCGGACATCGAGAAGGTGACTGCTCCACTCACCGTCGCCGACTTTCGAGGTGTGTTCATCGACGCGCGTTCGTGGCTCGAGGCGCAGGACGCCGATGACGAGGACCGCGCTGACTTGCTCGAGATCGCCAACATCGGGGCGCTGACGGTGGCGCTAAACGAATTTATCGCTGAGCGTGGTTTCGCAGGCCGCCTGTCCGCGCCGCTCTTCACGATGCGCGGTATTGCGGAGCAGGCATTGGCGCTGCTCTCGACGGACTTCCCTCAGGAGCGCGCCGCGCTCGATCTCCTTCACAGAAAGAGGAGCATCCTGCTCGCGTCTAGGGGGCGCCTACGTACCGCAATGAGCGGCCTCGTTGCGCGCGCTGTCGCGGACATTGGCAAGTACGGAGATGAGGTCGCGGAAGCCATCGAGCCCGGCAAGACCGAGAAGGAAGTCGACGAGCTGCACACCGCTGCCCAGGCTCGGGCGAGTGCTCGCAGCGAAGGACTGTCCGCTGAAGGGCGCCGATGCGTGGAGACCGAAATCAGTGAGCTCCGTCGACAGTTGGAGGCGCTGCGCGATAGCGTACTCGCGCGCGAGCTGACCGGGCAGATTGAGGGCGAGGCGCCTGGCGACGTTCCGCTCGGCGACTTCGCCTCTCCAGCATGGCAAGCGAGCTCGAAGGAGGAAGTCCTCGCCGACTGGCCCACCAAGGCGAAGAAGGTCGGAAACGTCGCAAAGGAGATCGGCAACTGGGCTGCCCGATGGGCTACTGGCCCAGCGGGCGAGGGCGCATCGGCGTTCGGGACTGCCGCTGCTCGAGGGAGCGACGCACACAAGGCCGTGTACAACGTCGGCAAATTCTTCGGGGTCAAGTTCCAGCCCTGGGGAGCCGTGAAGGTTGCGAGGGCGATCGGCAACGCTGGCCGCGTGATCTCCGCTGTCGGCGGCGTCCTAGCGGTCGCCGCGCAGATCGCTGAGGACCGTCAGCAAGAGCAGTACCGACTCCAACTCCGAGACGCTCGCGATGGCGTCCGCTCGGCTTACCGAGACTCAGCGCTCGCTGTTCAGGCTGCATTCTGGGAGCAGTTCGAGTCGTTCCTGGCCGATTTCTACGACTCCGAGTTGCTCGCGATCGACGAGATCGTCGAGGACCTCATCGGCAAGCGAAGCAAGCGGAAATCAGGAGCCGATGCATTCCAATTGCTGGAACACCGCGCTACCAAACTTATCGAACAGATCACAAGAAAAAGGCTGCCGACGCCCGTTACGGAGGGCTGATTTGCAGTCGAGCATGACCTCGCAGTTCGTCGCCGATGCGCTGATGATGGCCGTGTGGCGGCGTGGTCACCCCCGGGAGGTTCTGCATCACTCGGACCAGGGCAGTCAATATACGAGTGAGCACTTCCAGAAGCTGCTGGTCGAGCAAGGCATCGTCTGCAGCATGAGCCGTGCCGGCGAGGTCTTGGACAACTCAGCCATGGAGAGCTTCTTCAGTTCCATGAAGACCGAACGCATGGGGCGCAAGGTGTACGGAACCCGTGACCAGGCGGGTGCCGACGTGTTCGACTACATCGACCGTTTTTACAAGCCCACGCGCCGACATTCCACGCTCGGCTACCGCTGACCCGTACAGTTCGAACAAGCGCAGCGAGGAAGCCGACGCCGAGGACCGCGCCGAGAAGAATCGCAGCGGTCTTGAACAGGCCGATAAACACCGCAACGGCGATTGTGATCAAGAGAAACATGGGAGCCTCCGGTCAACGCGGTGAGTCGCGAAACGGCGCCGCTGCCGCCTCGGCGATCGTACCGACGACGAGCCCGACAGCCGTGGCAACGACCAGGGCCGCGAACATGGTGTGTCCGGCGAACTTGAGCATGATGGCCTCCTCGTGGGCTGGGGCACTTCCGACTGCCGATGCCTCTATGATGAGCAAGGATTGCGTCAATACTTGTCGCGTCCGCGAGATGACGCAGGTCTGGCCGATCGGCACGAGTGGTCGGCGGACAATTGACCTGGCACCTGCGCGGTCGGTGCCGTCGTTACTCGCATCGAGG
>JAKBCR010000232.1 GCA_021807675.1 Pseudomonadota bacterium | reverse complement strand
ATGGCCGCCGTGGTCGAGCGGCATGCGGGCGAGCTCGCGGAGCTTTCCACGCTCGAGAACGGTTGCCCGGCTCTGGTGGCGCCGCACCTGGTGGCGGATTCCGCGCAGAAGTTCCGCTACTTCGGCGGGTGGGCGGACAAGCTCGAGGGCGAGACGCTGAGCACCTGGGGCGGGCCGGCGCACGACTACGTGGCGTACGAGCCCTATGGGGTGGTCGGCGCGATCATTCCGTGGAACGGCCCTCTTTTTGCCGCGACGATGGTGATGACTCCCGCCCTGGCCGCGGGTAACTGCATCGTCGTCAAGGCGCCGGAGGCGGCGCCGTTCACGGTCATGCGCCTGGCGGAGCTGTTTCTCGAGGCCGGATTTCCTCCAGGCGTGGTCAACATGGTGGCCGGCGGCCCCGACATCGGCGAGGCGATCGTCAGTCATTCTGGAGTCGACAAGGTGCAGTTCGTCGGCAGTGGCGCCACCGCGAAGAAAGTGTTGCGCGCGGCCGCCGATACCTTGAAGCCGTGCGGGCTCGAGCTCGGCGGTAAATCGGCCGTGATCGTGTTCGCCGATGCCGATCTGCCGGATGCAGCCAGGCGCGGGCTGTCCGGCGCGGTGAGCGTGAGCGGCCAGGGTTGCGTGAACGGCACGCGACTGCTCGTCGAGCGGCCCATTTACGAGCAGTATCTCAAGATGGTCCAGGGGATCGCCGCGCACATCAAGGTTGGCGATCCGCTCGATGCATCCACGATCATGGGGCCGGTGATTTCCGAGGCATCGGCGCAGCGGATCCTTGGCGTGATCGACACGGCGGTAAGCCGGGACGGCGCGCGCCTGGTGAGCGGCGGGCAGAGGTTAGGAGGCGATCACGCGGATGGCTATTTTCTGCCGCTCACCATCCTGGCCGATGTGAGGCAGGACTCCGCGCTCGCGCAGCACGAGGTGTTCGGCCCCGTATTGGCCGTGACACCGTTCGACACCGAGGAGGAAGCCATCGCCCTCGCAAACAGCACGAGCTACGGACTCGGTGCTTATATCCACACACAGAACCTGAGGCGGGCGCACTACTTTGCGAGCCAGATGCAGGCTGGGATGGTGCAGGTGAACGGCTCGGGGGAGGGCATGCAACCCTTCGCACCGTTCGGTGGCATGAAGCAGAGCGGCTACGGCCGCCTTGGCGGACGGCATGGTGTCCATGAGTTTCTTCAGGTCAAGAACGTGTGGATGAGTCTGGCCAAGCCGCAGCTCACCAGGTGAGCTTGCTCGACCCGCTGGAGCGCAGCCGCCTTGGTGCGCAAAAGGCATAAGGTTTAAACGACACACGCGATCCCGCTTGAGCGCGGTCCCGAGACTGCGCCGGATCCAGGAGTAGCGAATGGCGATTTCGAGTGACAAGTTTAGGCTCGATGGCAAGGTGGCCGTCGTCACTGGGGCAGGCGGACGAGCCAACAGTATCGGACGCGCGTATGCGCTGGGCCTTGCTCAGGCGGGTGCGTCGGTAGTAGTCGCGGATCTCAAGGAAGAAGGGGCACGAGCGGTCCGGGATGAGGTAGTGGCGTCGGGTGGCAGGGCGATTGCCGTCGGCGTCGACATCGCGAAGCCGGATTCGGTCAGGGCGATGGCGGCGGCGGCCCGGGAGGCCTTCGGGGGCGTCGACATTCTCGTCAACAACGCGGCGCTCATGGCAGAGCTCGGCCATCTCGCTGCGATCGACATTCCGATCGAGCAGTGGAACCGGATCCTGGATGTCAACCTCACCGGCGCTCTCAACTGCGCGCAGGCATTGGTTCCGCTCATGCGCGAGCGAGGCGGTGGTAAGATAGTCAATCAGGTTTCGGGCGGCGCGTTCCCGGCGCTCTCGGTCTACGGCATCGGCAAGCTCGCTCTGGTCGGCCTGACCACCACGCTTGCGCGCCAGCTCGGACGGGAGAAGATCAACGTGAACGCCATCGCCCCCGGCAACACAATGAGTGAGGCCGGCCGACAGCTGACACCGGATGATTCGCCGTTCATCAAGATGCTCGAAGCAACCGTCGCGATGCGCGTGCGTGGCCAGCCGGATGAGCTTGTCGGGGCGCTGCTGCTCCTGTGCTCATCCGCGGGAGATTGGATCACCGGCCAGGTGCTGCACGTCGATGGCGGCTGGGTGCTGCGGCCGTGATGTCCCTCAGCACACGCAGGGAGCGCGGCTATGAGCCCGGTCCGGTGGTCGGAATGCCGCCCTTCGCCTCACTGGAGGGCGCCACCAGGACGGTCGAGGCGGAAGTCAGCGTGTCGGCAGCCAGGGTGCAGTTGTTCCAATTCTCATCTCCAGGGCCTGTCATGCGACCCCTGCGTGATGAGGACTCATGCCTCGTGGTCATGTGTCTGACGCCGCGACCGCGCAACGCTCGCGCCCGTTACTGCACGCACTGGACGCCCGGTCGGTTCGAGGCGCTCGGAGACGTGTTTGTCGTTCCTCCGGGCGAGCTCATGCAGGCCGGGTCCGATTCTGGCCGGACAACCTCGATCGTTTGTCGGCTGCGGTTGGAGGCGGTTCGCACCTGGCTCGGTGCCGATATTCCTTGGTCCGAGCGCCTTCTGGAAGCGACTTTGGATGTGGGCGGACCGAACATTCAGTGTCTTTTGCTGCGTCTAGCCGAGGAGGTGCGCCACCCTGGATTCGGCGGTCGTATGTTGATCGAACTGATCGCTGGCCAGCTCGCGATCGAGGTCGGCAGACGCTGCGCCGTGGCGCCCGAGGGCGTGCCGCGCTGCGGCCTCACAGCCTGGCGCCTACGGCTGATCGATGAAAGACTCGAGAAGTTCGGCGACCAGCCAACGCTGGCCGAGCTCGCCGACCTCTGTAGGATGTCGATCCGGCAGCTGACGCGTGCCTTTCGCGTGAGCCGAGGCTGCTCGATAGGCGATTACGTGGCGCGCTACTGGGTGGCGCATGCCAAGCGTCTGCTCGTCACCGACCTGAGCGTCAAGGCGATTGGCTACTCGGTGGGCTTCGCGTCGCCCTCTGCTTTCTGTTGCGCATTCCGGCGGGCGGTGGGTGAGACTCCCGGCCAGTTCCGTCAGCGCGCGTTGCGCGGAGAGTAGAGCAATCAGGCACAAGCCGGGCGGGCGTTCACGGCAACGAGACAAGGAGACTGGCTTGAAGTCAACTGACCTTACCGACCGCTATTTCGCGAGCATCAGAGCGCGGGACATCGACGGCCTGATGGCGCTGTACGCCGACGACGCGGTATTCACGTTGCCCGATGGCCGCGAGTTCTCGGGCATCGCCGCCATCCGGGAAATGCACCGTAACGTCTTCGAGGCGGGCGCACCGGTTCCGACGCCAATAGCGGCCGTCGTCGGCAATGGCTCGATCGCAGTGCAGATCGAGGCTCGACTGGCGGATGGGACGACGCGCCGTACCGCCAATTTCTATCATCTCGACGACAATGGGCTGATAAGGCGTGTCGGCGTCTATCGGCAGGGCAAGTGAGGGCGGAGTCATGGATCGAAGGATCAAAGCTGGATTCATCGGCCTGGGGAGCCTTGGGGCGCCGATCGCTCGACGGCTTGCACGAACGAGCTTCGACGTCACCGGCTGCGACATCGCGCCGAAGATGCTCGAGGCGTTCGATGAGCCAGGCACCAGGAAAGAGCGCGACCCCCTTGCGACCGCGTCTGGCTCTCGTCGAGTCGCGGTGACAGCGGATCAACGATTTCTATCTTGTGTGCCATGTCATCTCGAGCTCGGCGCGCTCGAAGGACGGTCCGCGCCGCTCAAGGCGAAAATACCATCTGTCCGCCGTCGACGATCAAAATGTCACCCGTGTGGTAGGAAGAAGCGTCGGACGCCAGATACGCGGCCGGCCCTTCGATGTCTGCGATGACGCCCACACGTTTCAGTGGATTGACGGCCGAATAATGCTTGATCACGCCCTCCGTCGCGGGGTTGCCCTCCATGAAACCGGTCAGGATGATCCCCGGTGCGATCATGTTGGCCCGCACGCCGTATTGTCCCATTTCGGCGGCGATGCTCTTGATGATGGCGGCGACAGCCCCCTTGGCCGCTGCATAGTGCTCCATACCCTGCATGCCCTGAAAGATGGACAGGCTGCCGCAGGCCACGATGGAGCCACCGGGGTCGCCCGCCTCGGCCCGCGCTTTCATGTGCCGGGCCGCTTCGCGCAATACATAGAAGGCGCCATGCTGGTTCACTTCGATCAGCTTGTGATAGAGCTCATCGGTCATTTCCGCGACGGATGGAGCGCGACTCATGTGCCCGGCGTTGGCGAAAACGCAGTCGATCCGCCCCATTGCCTGCACGGCTGTGGCGAAGCCTTCCTGCACCGCCTTCGGGTCGGAGACGTCCACTATGCCTGAAAAGGTCCGGCCGGCCCCCATCGCCTTGAGCTTGGCGACCGCCTCGGCGTTCTTGTCGGCCCTCCGCCCCCACACGACGACGTCAGCTCCTTGTTTGGCGCATCCTTGCAGAAAACCGAGTCCGATTCCGCTATTGGACCCTGAGGCCAGCACAACCTTGCCGGTGAGATCGAAAAGTCCGCGCCCCATTTGGAAATCTCCTCGTTCGAGGCCAGGTCTGGATCCGGAGTTGGCCCTCTTACCCGCTTGCTTTTGGGCTGGCTCATCGCTTGCTGAGGACCTGTCGCGCCACTATTTGGAGGCGGGCTGACCGGGCTGCGGTATCGGCATGCGCCGCAGGCGAGTTGCGGCGCCGACGGCAATCACGGCCATGACGAGCGCCGCCACCAGGAACACGTTTCGCGGTCCGATCAGGCGGCCGAGCGGAGTCAGCACCGGCGGATTCAGGAATCCCCCGAGGTAACAAAAGGTCATGAGGATGCCGAGGGCGTGGCCGCGGCTGCCCGCATCAGTTTGCTCCGACACGAAATGATTGACGTACGTGCCGAGGACTCCAATGTAGAAGCCGATCAGGACCGCCCCCGCGGCGGCACCGGCAGGACTTGCGATCCAGCCGAGGATTGCGAGCGCGGCCGCCATGCTGGCCAGTCCCAGGACAAAAGTCCCGGTCATCGACAGACGCTGCTGCAGAGGTCCATAGGCGAGCCCGGCCAGAGCACCGACGACGGTGTATCCGCTGAGGAAAACCGAGCGCAGCGTGGGGCTGGCGATGCCGTCGGACTGCAGCAAGAACACGAACTGCGTCGAGGCCATGAATAGAATGAGGAAGAGCAGCACGGCGAGCAGATAAAACGGCAGCAGACGCTTGAAGAAGGGCGTGCGCGGCTGTATCCCGCCGTCGGCTCCCGGCTTCACCTGCTGCAGGCTGAGGAGCCCGAGGAGCAGTATCAGACAGGCAAATACCGGGTACTGCAGGAACGCGAGCCGCCAGCCGCCAAGCTGAGCGAGAGCGCCGCCGATCATCACGGAGAAGATGGATGTACCGCTGCCCATCGATGTTGCGAACCCAAAAACGCGCGCACGCCGCTTCTCGTCGTACTCCGTGCCGATTACCCAGAAGCACGCCGTGGTCAGGACGACTGCCGCGAAGCCCGTCAGAAATCGTGACGCAAGGAGGAGGGTGGGGCTGCTGAGGAACATGCCGCAGGCGCCCGTCACCCCAAAGACGACGGAACAGAGGACGAAGGTGCCACGCGTGCCGGCCCATGAGAGAATCCAGCCGCTCACCGGGGCTCCCAACATCAACCCGAGCGAGACGATGGACACCATCATCTGGGCGATGAAGGTGCCTTGGCTGCCGAAATCCTGGGCAATTTGCGGCAGAGATGCCATGAAGGCGACGAGCGCGATCGAAATGGACATGGCGCCCGTCATGAGCGTGGCAAGGAGCAGCCCTGGCCGGCCTCGCGCGAGAGAGTGCGCTGACGGAGGGCGCTGGTCTGCGCTCACTGAAGAGTCGGGCACCTGCGCACCACCGCAACCTTACCGCTCAGGTCAAAGAGAACCTTGGTCATATCCTCGATTTTCCTCGTCGGCCGTTCAGGCCATCACTGCCGATGAAACGGATAGTTTCAGCTGCCCTCCCGGGCCCCTCAACACCGAAAGGTATCGACGACTGGCCGAAATGCTGTGGTCGGGACTCGGACTCATACCCGCGCCAACCCGCTGGGCGAAAACGCCCCGGCTGGCGCTGACGATCCCGATCCGGGGATGAGCCCGGTGCGGACCGGGGCTCCCGGCAAGCTCTTCAACCCGAGACACTCTCGACCAGTTTCGGGCTCGCTTGCCAGAAACGCTCGATGAAAGCCGCATCCTCGACCAAGGGGTTGGGCGTCCGGAACGGCCCAAGATGGTTGCCCGCGAAATTGGCTTCCAGGCCTTCCGGGTCATCACCAAGGCAGCCGCCATGCCGCCGGCATTGTTGGCCAGCAGGTCGAGGCGCGGCGTCAGGCGCGCGATCTCCTCTGCGAGTCGCGCGGCATCGACCAATCGCGACAAATCGGCCCGTAGCATGGCGACTTCGCCTACGTTGCTCGCAGCGCGAATCTCGGCTTCTACCGTCGCGGTCCGCTGAGCATCACGCCCAATGCCGATGATGTGCCACCCTCGCGAGGCCAGCGCGAGCGCGGCCTGCTTCCCGATGCCGGAGTTCGCGCGGGTGATCACGGCGACTCGGGTTTCAGGTTTCGCGGCCACTTTCAGATTCTACCT
>JAKBCR010000042.1 GCA_021807675.1 Pseudomonadota bacterium | reverse complement strand
ATCTGTTCACCGTCGAGGCCTGGGTCGATCACCTTGAGAGCTGGCGGCGAGGACTCGCCAGGAAATACGAAGCGGCGCAGGAGATCGAGATCGACCTGCAGCAGGGAGCGGCGCTGGCGCTGGCGCATGCCAGCCGCATGGCCGAGCCGGATGCGCGCCGGCTGCAGGAGTGGGCCAATGCGCTCGCCGATCCGGTCCGCGACCGCGGGGAGCGCGCCTTGCTCGCGCAAAGCGATGCGCTGCACGAGCTCGCCCGGCGCAGTCCCGACCCGCAGCTCATCCAGCGGCACGAGCCGCCGCTCGTGCTCGAGGTGGACCGGCGGCGCGCGCGCTTCTCGAGCTGGTACGAGATGTTTCCGCGCTCGGCCGCATCGCGCGCGGGCGATCACGGCACCCTCGCCGACATCGAGGCGCTGCTGCCGTATGTCGCCTCGATGGGTTTCGACGTTCTTTATCTGCCGCCGATCCATCCGATCGGCGAGATCGAGCGCAAGGGGCCCAACAACCGCACCGGCGCGTCTGGCGATGACCCCGGGAGCCCCTGGGCGATTGGCAGCCGCGAGGGTGGGCACAAGTCCGTACACCCGCGCCTGGGCACACTCGAAGATTTTCGCCGGCTGCTCGCGAGCGCAGGCGCCTTGGGGCTCGAGATCGCACTCGATATCGCCTTCCAGTGCGCCCCCGATCATCCGTACGTGCGGGAGCATCCGGAATGGTTTCTGAAGCGCCCCGACGGCTCGGTGCAGTACGCGGAGAATCCGCCCAAGAAGTACCAGGACATCTATCCGTTCTGGTTCGAGTGCGGCGAATGGCAGGCTCTCTGGGCGGAGCTGAAGAGTGTCTTCGAGTTCTGGATCGCACAGGGCGTGCGCATCTTCCGGGTCGACAACCCGCATACCAAGCCATTCGCCTTCTGGGAGTGGGTGATCGGACAGATTCGCGGCGCGCACCCGGAGGTGATCTTCCTCGCCGAGGCGTTCACGCGGCCGAAGGTGATGTACCGCCTCGCCAAGCTCGGCTTCACCCAGTCCTGCAACTACTTTCCCTGGCGCAACAGCAAGAGGGAGATCATCGACTACTTCACCCAGCTCACCTCCAGCCCGGTGTGCGAGTTCTTCCGCCCGAGCCTCTGGCCCAACACGCCGGATATCCTGACGGAGTATCTGCAATTCGGCGGCCGGGCGGCCTTCGTGACGCGGCTCATCCTGGCGGCAACCCTCGGGGCGAGCTATGGCATCTACGGGCCGGCGTTCGAGCTCATGGAAAACCGCCCGCGCGAGAGCGGCTCGGAAGAGTACCTGGATTCGGAGAAGTACCAGCTGCGCTCGTGGAACCGCGACGATCCGGCGAGTCTCAGGGATCTCATCGCCCGGGTGAACCGCATTCGCCGCGAGAACCCGGCGCTGCAGAGCGAGGTGGGTCTGAAGTTCCATGCCACCGACAGCGAGGCGCTCATCGCCTATAGCAAGACGAGCGGTGAGGACTCCGTGCTCGTGGTCGTCAACGTCGATCCGCACCATGCGCAGGTCGGCTGGGTGCATTTGGACCTCGCGGCGCTGGGACTTGCCGCCGACGCGCCGTATCAGGTCGATGACCTGCTCTCCGGGGCGCGTTTTCTGTGGCGCGGTCCCCGCAATTATGTCGCCCTCGATCCCACGGGCGTCGCGGCGCATCTCTTGCGAATCCGCCACCGGGTCCGCACCGAGCGGGACTTCGACTATTTCATGTGACCCCGATCCGCGACGCCTGGCACGTAAATGAACGCACTGGTCGAGCCGCAGCCCTTCACGGGCGATACCCTCTGGTACAAGGACGCCGTCATCTACGAGGTGCACGTCCGCGCATTCTTCGACAGCAACGATGACGGCATCGGCGACTTCGCCGGTATCACGCGCAAGCTCGACTACATCGAGGCGCTCGGCGTCAACACGATCTGGCTGCTACCCTTTTATCCCTCTCCCGGCCGCGACGACGGCTACGACATCGCCGACTATCACAACATCCATCCCCAGTACGGTACGCGCCGCGAGTTCCGCCAATTCGTGCGCGAGGCGCACCGCAGAGGGCTGCGCGTGATCACCGAGCTCGTGATCAATCACACCTCCGACGCGCATCCCTGGTTCCAAGCCGCGCGGCGCGCGCCGTCCGGCTCGGCGAAGCGCGACTTTTACGTATGGAGCGATACACCCGACCGCTACGCCGGCACGCGCATCATCTTCCGCGACACGGAGACCTCGAACTGGAGCTGGGACCCGCTCGCGAAGGCGTACTACTGGCACCGGTTCTTCAGCCACCAGCCCGATCTGAACTTCGACAACCCGCACGTCGTTCGCGCGGTGACGCGGATCATGGAGTTCTGGCTGGCACACGGTGTCGACGGATTCAGGCTGGATGCGATCCCGTATCTCTGCGAGCGCGAGGGCACCAACAACGAGAACCTGCGCGAGACCCACGCGATCATCAAGCGCATCCGCTCGTGCGTCTCCGCGAAGTACCCGGACCGCATGCTCCTCGCCGAGGCCAACCAGTGGCCGGAGGACGTGCGCGACTACTTCGGCGACGGTGACGAGTGCCACATGGCCTATCACTTCCCGCTCATGCCTCGCATGTACATGGCGATCGCGCAGGAGGATCGCCATCCGATCGTCGAGATCATGGACCAGACTCCCGACATCCCCGATACCTGCCAGTGGGCGGTCTTCCTGCGCAACCATGACGAGCTGACGCTCGAGATGGTGACGAGCCGCGAGCGCGACTACATGTACCAGGCCTATGCGGCCGATACGCGCGCACGGCTCAACCTCGGCATTCGGCGGCGCCTGGCGCCCCTGATGGAGAACGATCCAGAGCGCATCAAGCTCATGAACAGCCTCCTGCTCTCCATGCCCGGCTCGCCGATCATCTACTACGGCGACGAGATCGGCATGGGGGACAACTTCTATCTGGGCGATCGCAATGGCGTGCGCACCCCGATGCAGTGGAGCCCGGATCGCAATGCCGGATTCTCGCGCGCGGATCCCCAGCAGCTGTATCTGCCGCCGATCATGGATCCGATCTATGGCTACGAGGCGGTCAACGTCGAGGCGCAGACCCGGGACCGCTCCTCGCTCCTCAATTGGATGCGGCGCATGCTCGCGGTGCGCAAGACCTCGCAGGCCTTCGGTCGCGGCACCCTGCGATTCATCCGGCCCGGCAACCGCAAGGTGCTGGTCTACCTGCGGCAGTACGCCGAGGACGCGATTCTCTGCGTGGCCAACCTCTCGCGCTCGGCGCAGCCCGCCGAGATCGATCTCTCGGAGCACAAGGGCACCATTCCCATCGAGCTCCTGGGCCGCACTCCCTTCCCGCCGATCGGCGAGCTGCCCTACTTCCTCACGCTGCCGGCGTATGGCTTTTACTGGTTTCGCCTGAGCCGCGAGGCGGCGCCGCCGTCCTGGCACGACGATCGCCTGCCGCGCGAGGACTTGCCGGTGCTAGTGCTGGTGGAGGGCTGGAACAGCTTCTTCCCCGACAAGGTCGCCGCCTGGCGCGCCGGACTCGCAAAGCGACTGCGCGCCCAGCTGGAAGAGCACATCGTGCCGCAATACCTCGCTGCGCAGCGCTGGTTCGCCGGCAAGGGCGCGCCGATCGCGGGCGTCCGACTGCTCGATTATGCCGCGCGCCAGGATCCCCTGCCCCGCTGGTTCGCCGGCATCTACAGCATCGAGAGCCAGGGTGAGACCGATCGTTACTTCGTACCGCTTGCGATCGCGTTCGAGGACGCGGAGGAAGCGCGCTGGCGGAAACTTCAGCCGGCGGCGGTCGCGCGTGTGCGCCAACAGGCGACGGTCGGCGTCCTCGCGGACGCGTGCTCGGACGACGGGTTTGCCCACGCGATCATCGATGCGATCGGCGCCTCGGCCGAGCTTCCCACTCACGACGGCCGCGTGCGCTTCACACCCACTGCTCTCTACACGGAGCTGCGTGGCGATCCGGCCATGGAGCTGTCGGTCAGTCCAACGGGCGCCCAGAGCAGCAACACCACGCTCCGCGTCGGTGACGGGCTCTTCCTCAAAGTCTACCGAAAGCTCCAGCCCGGCCTGAACCCGGAGCTCGAGATCGGCCGCTATCTGACGGAGGTCGCCCGATTCCCCAACATCGTGCCCGTTGCCGGCGCCGCGGAGTACACGGACCGCGAGTCCGTCAACTACACCATGGCGCTGCTGCAAGCGTTCGTACCCAACCAGGGTGACGGCTGGACCTACACCCTGGATTATCTGGTGCGCTTCCTCGAGGACCGCCGCAGCGGCGACCCGGCGCTCGATGGCGCGCACGGCCTGTACCTCTCGCTGGTGAAGACACTCGCCATCCGCACGGCGGAGCTGCATCGCGCCCTGGCCAGACCGACGAGCGATCCGGCCTTCGCGCCCGAGCCGATTACCGCCGAGGACACGGCGGCATGGGGCGCCGCGACTCGGGCGGCGGCGGAAACCACTCTGGCACTGCTGTCGGACCGGCTGCCGCAGCTTTCGCCCGCGATAGCCGCGGACGCCCACACGCTGCTCGCGCGATCCGGAACGCTGTTGCAGCGCATCGCCGGCTGCATGGCCACCGCGCCTCGCGGCCTGAAGATACGGCGCCACGGCGACTACCACTTGGGACAAGTGCTGCTGCAGCGCAACGATTTCGTCATCGTCGACTTCGAGGGAGAGCCCGGGCGCTCGCTCGCGGAGCGCCGCGTCAAGCACTCCCCGCTGACCGACGTGGCGGGGATGCTGCGATCCTTCGCCTATGCGCGCTACGCCGCGCTCGAGCGCTGCGCGCTGCAAGCCGGTGACGATTGCGGGCGGTGGGAGCCGCAGCTGGAGGGCTGGGAGCAGCAGACACGCCGTACCTTCCTCACCTGCTACGACGAGGTCGCGAGCGCTTCGGGCCTCTACGAGTCACTGCAGGGGGCACAGCCGCTCCTCACGCTATTCGAGATCGACAAGGCTCTCTACGAGGTGCGCTACGAGCTCGGGAACCGTCCGGACTGGGCCCGCATTCCTCTCCACAGTCTCCTCGGCTTCGCCGAGTGAGCACACCGGAGGCGCCTTGGACCCAACCTCGACCCACCGGCGCCACGTCGCCAGCCCCCGGCCGAACCGTCGAGAATCGCAGCGGATCAGCGCCGTCTGGCCCGGTCAGCCCTATCCCCGCGGGGCCACCTGGGACGGTGAGGGTGTCAACTTCTCGCTCTTTTCCGCCAATGCCGGAAAGGTGGAGCTCTGCCTCTTCGATCCCACGGGCCGGCACGAGGTGCAGCGCATCGAGCTGCGCGAGCGCACGGACGAGGTCTGGCATTGCTACCTTCCCGAAGCACGGCCGGGGCTCCTCTACGGGTATCGGGTGCATGGTCCCTACCGCCCCGAGCTGGGCCATCGATTCAACCCCAACAAGCTCCTGATCGAGCCTTACGCCAAGCGGCTCGAAGGCGCGCTCCTCTGGAGCGATGCGCATTTCGGCTACCGCCTGGGTCATCCGAAGCGCGATCTCGCCTTCGACAAGCGCGACAGCGCCGCGGGCACCCCAAAGAGCCGGGTCATCGACCCCGCCTTCACTTGGGGTGACGACCGGCCACCGCGCGTTCCGTGGCACGACACCGTGATCTACGAGGCCCACGTGCGGGGCCTGACCATGCGCCACCCCGAAGTGCCGCCGCAGCTGCGCGGCACCTATGCCGGGTTGGCGACGGCGCCGGTGATCGAGCACTTCCAGCGGCTCGGCATCACCACACTCGAGCTGATGCCCGTGCATGCCTTCGCGGATGACCGGACACTCGTCGAGCAGGAACTGAGAAACTATTGGGGATATAACACCATCGGCTTCTTCGCGCCGGAGCGGCGTTACTCCGCCAGCGGTCAGACAGCGGAATTCAAGACGATGGTAAAGACGCTGCATTCGGCCGGCATCGAGGTGATCCTCGATGTGGTCTACAACCACACGGCCGAAGGTAACGAGCTCGGACCGACGCTCTCGATGCGTGGGATCGACAATGCCGCCTACTATCGCCTGAGCCCCGAGAACCCCCGCTACTACATGGACTTCACCGGCACGGGCAACACCCTCAACCTGCAACACCCGCGCGTGCTGCAGCTCATCATGGACAGCCTGCGCTACTGGGTGCAGGAGATGCACGTCGACGGCTTTCGCTTCGACCTCGCCTCGGCGCTCGCGCGCGAGCTCTACGATGTCGACCGGCTGGGCTCCTTCTTCGACACCATCGGCCAGGACCCCGTGATCTCGCAAGTGAAGCTCATCGCCGAGCCCTGGGACATCGGCAGCGGCGGCTATCAGGTCGGCAACTTCCCTCCGGGCTGGAACGAATGGAACGACAAGTACCGCGACAGCATGCGCGCCTACTGGAAGGGCGACGGCGGGCTGATCGGCGAGTTCGCGCGCCGCTTCACCGGCTCCGCCGACCTCTACGAGGCGAGCGGCAGGAAGCCTCACGCCAGCATCAATTTCATCACGGCCCACGATGGCTTCACGCTCGAGGACCTGGTGAGCTACAGCGACAAGCACAACGAGGCGAACCGGGAAGGCAACCGCGACGGCTCGAGCCACAACCGGTCATGGAACTGCGGTACCGAGGGGCCGACCGGCGATCCCGCGATCCTCGCCCTGCGCGCGCGGCAGAAGCGCAATCTCATGGCGACGCTCATCCTCTCGCAGGGCGTGCCCATGGTGCTCGGAGGCGATGAGATCGGCCACACCCAACTCGGCAACAACAACGCCTATTGCCAGGACAACGAGCTTTCCTGGCTGGACTGGAAGCTCGACGGCGAGCGGGCGGGGCTTCTCGAGTTCACCTGCCGGCTGATTGCGCTTCGCCGGCGACATCCGGTGTTCAGCCGCCGGCGCTTCCTCCAGGGCGACACGGTCACGGCGGACGGTCTGCGCGAGATCATCTGGCTGAGTCCCGACGGGCGCGAGATGACCGGGACGGACTGGGCAGTCCCATTCGCACGCTGCCTCGGGCTCTATCTCACGGGCGCCGCCATCGAGCGGCGCGACCGGCGCGGGCGGCTCGTCACGGACAACAACTTCGTGCTGCTCTGCAATGCGCACCACGAGGCGATCCCCTTCGGGCTACCCGATGCTCTCGCCGAGAAGGTGTGGTGGACCGTGCTCGACACCGCCGCCGGCGAGCCTTTCGCGCAGCAGCGACGTGAGCCGGGAACCCGCTACCCCCTGCAGGGGCGCTCGCTCGCTCTCCTTCGCGAGACCGCGTACCGATGAAAACGCGGCGGCATGAGATGCCCTTCGGGGCGCAGGTGCTGCCGGATGGGCGGGTACGCTTCCGGCTGTGGGCTCCCGCGGCCGAGCGCGTGGATCTCGTGTTGGAATCATCCACCGGGCCGGCGCGGATTCTGCCGATGCCGACCGTCTCAACGGCAGTGCCTGAATCGCGCGGTGGCGGGTACGATGCTCCCCAGGGAATGGCCGAGCTCATTACCCACGAGGCGCACGCCGGCAGCCTCTACCGCTATCGCATCGACGGTGGGACGCTGGTCCCCGACCCGGCTTCGCGGCGTAACCCACGAGGGGTCCATGGCCCAAGCGAGGTCGTCGACCCGGAGAGTTTCGAGTGGACGGATCGGGACTGGCGCGCCGGGCCGTGGCGGGAAGCCGTGATCTACGAGCTGCATGTCGGCACGTTCACACCCGAGGGCACCTTCGCGGGCGTCGCGCGCCGGCTCGAGCACCTGCAACGGCTCGGGGTGACCGCGATCGAGATCATGCCCATCGCCGAGTTTCCAGGCTGCCGAGGCTGGGGATACGATGGCGTACTGCCCTATGCGCCGGCGTCGGCGTATGGGACTCCGGAGGAGCTCAAGTCTCTGGTGTGCGCAGCGCACGCGCACGGCATCGCGGTGATGCTCGATGTCGTTTACAACCACTTCGGCCCGGAGGGCAATTTCCTTCACCTTTATGCGCCACAGTTCTTCACCGGCCGTCACTCGACCCCGTGGGGAGCAGCCATGGACTTCGAAGGGCCGCAGAGCCGCGCAGTGCGCGATTTCTTCATTCACAACGCGCTCTACTGGCTCGAGGAATATCACCTCGACGGGCTCAGGCTCGATGCGGTGCACGCGATCATCGACTGCAGCGACCCGGACATCCTGACCGAGCTCGCGAGCGCGGTGCGCTGCGGACCGGGGCGCGATCGGCCCGTGTATCTGGTGCTCGAGAACCTCGACAACGAGGCCCGCCGGCTCGGCGCTCCCGGCGCTCCAGGCGCTTTCGATGCGCAGTGGAATGATGACTGTCATCATTGCCTGCACGTCCTGCTGACCGGCGAGTCCGACAGCTATTATCAGGACTATCACGAGCGCCCGCACGGGCTTCTCTGTCGCTCGCTCGCGGAAGGGTTTGCATACCAGGGTGAGAGCTCCCGCCGCCTGGGTGTCCCGCGGGGAGAGCCGAGCGGGCATCTGCCGCCGTCGGCCTTCGTCAATTTCCTGCAGAACCACGATCAGGTGGGAAACCGCGCACGGGGCGAGCGGCTGGCGCAGCTCGCGGACATGGATGCGCTTCGGGCCGCCGTCGCGGTGCTGCTGCTCGCGCCCTCGCCACCGATGCTCTTCATGGGCGAAGAGTGGGCTGCGACCGAGCCTTTTCCATACTTCTGCGACTTCGAGCCCGAGCTCGCCGGGAAGGTGCGCGAGGGGCGGCTGCGGGAGTTCGCGCACTTCCAGGGACCGGTACCCGAACCGGGCGATGCCGCAACCTTCGCGTCCTCCCATCTGGACTGGGCCCGCTTGGTGGAGCCCCGGCACAACAGGATGCTCGACCACTATCGCCGCCTCCTCGCCATCCGCCGCCGCGACATCGTGCCGCTCCTGCCGCGCATTCTCGGCGGAGCCTGCGTCGCCTTCGAGCCAGGCGGAGCGTTCGCGGTCGACTGGAGCCTGCGCGAAGGGGGAAAGCTGCACCTCCTTGCCAACTTGAGAGGCGCCTCGGCGCCGGTCGTGGGCCGCCCTGCCGGCCGCATGATCTTCGCAACACATCCAGGCATTCGGGCCGCCATTGCCCGCAACGAGCTGGAACCCTGGAGCGTGACCTGGCTCCTGGAGCGCGGCCGTGCGCGATGATGTGAAGCACGGGGCGCTTCCCTGTGCCTAGTCAAGACAGCGTCAACGCGCCGGCGCTGGGGCGGATTCCACGAGCCACCTATCGTGTGCAGCTCAACGCCGGCTTCACCTTCAAGGATCTGACGGCGATCGTTCCATACCTCGCCGCGCTGGGTGTCAGTCACGTCTACTGCTCACCCTATTTTCGCGCGCGCGCCGGCAGCGCGCACGGCTATGACGTCGTCGACCACAACTCATTCAATCCGGAGATCGGCGGCCGCGAGGACTTCGAACGATTCGTCGCGCAGCTGCGTGCCCATGGCATGGGCCACATCCTGGATATCGTGCCGAATCACGTCGGTGTCATGGGGTCCGACAATGCCTGGTGGATGGATGTGCTCGAGAACGGACGGGCCTCGATTTACGCGGACTATTTCGATATCGACTGGAGCCCGGCGAATGCGGCGCTTGCCGACAAGGTGCTGGTGCCGGTGCTCGCCGAGCCGTACGGAGTGGTGCTGGAGCGAGGCGAGCTCGAGTTGCGATTCGAGCGCGCGCTCGGCTCCTTCGCGATCCACTACCACGAGCATCGCCTGCCGCTCGATCCGCGCTCCTACCCACGAATCCTCGATGCCGCGCTGGCGATCGAGCGCAATGCGGAGCTCGAGAAACTGCGTCGCCTCTTCGGCGCGCTGCCCGACCGGCGCGGGCCGACGCCGGAGCAGATGGCCGAGCGCAACCGTGACAAGGAGGCCCAGAAGCGGTCCCTTGCGGCCCTTGCCGCGGCGGACGCCGGGGTCTGCGCCGCGCTCGAGCACGCGGCCGTCGGCCTTGCCGGCCATCCGGGCGATCCCGCGAGCTTCGACCCGCTGCATGAGGTGCTCGAGTCGCAGGCCTTTCGGCTGGCCTACTGGCGAGTTGCCTCCGATGAGATCAACTACCGCCGCTTCTTCGATGTCAACGACCTCGCCGCGCTCCGGGTGGAGAACGAGGCCGTGTTCGAGGCGGCGCATCGCCTCGCCCTCGAGCTCATCGGGTCGGGCGCGCTCGATGGCCTGCGGATCGATCACGCCGACGGCCTGTACGATCCGCTCGGCTATTTCCAGCGGCTGACCGGGAGAGTATCGCAGGTAACGGCATCCGGCGGCGGACGTCCGATTTACCTCGTGGTCGAGAAGATCACCGCCTCCTTCGAGCGCCTGCCGCCGCAATGGCCGGTCGACGGCGAGTCCGGCTATCACTTCGCCAACGTGGTCGGCCGGCTCCTCATCGATGCCGGCAGCAAGTCGCGCATGGACCGGGTGTACCGGTCCTTCATCGGCGAGCCGCGGCGGTGGTCCGACGTCGCCTATCAAAGCCAGCACCTGGTGCTGCGCAAGTCCCTCGCCTCCGAGCTCAACACGGCGGCCAACCTGCTCGCGCGCATTGCGCACGATGACCGGCGAACCCGAGACTTCACCCTCAACAGCCTGCGGCAGGGGCTCGCGGAAGTCATTGCCAACTTTCCGGTCTATCGGACCTACGTGACGGACACTGCCTCCGAGAGCGACAGGCGCTACATCGACTGGGCCGTCGCCACCGCCCGCCACCGCGCCTCCTCGATCGAGCAGCCCGTGCTCGACTTCGTGCGCAGCGCGCTGCTCCTCGAGCTCGCCGCCCCGAGCGAGAGCGCACGCTCGCGCATGCGCCGCTTCGCGATGAAGTTCCAGCAGATCACCGCGCCCATCACGGCCAAGGGCATCGAGGATACGGCGCTCTATCGCTTCAACCGTCTCGTCTCGCTCAATGAGGTCGGCGGCGAGCCGGATCTCTACGGCTCGAGCGTCAGCGCCTTCCATGCCGACGCCCAGGATCGGGCCAGACAGTGGCCCAACGAGATGCTGACGACGTCCACGCACGACACCAAACGCTCGGAAGACGTCCGCGCCCGCATCAGCGTACTGTCGGAAATTCCCTCCGCATGGCGGCGGGCCGTCGACCGCTGGCGGCGGCTGAACCGGACACGGCGGCGGGAGGTCGGCGGCATGCCCGCGCCGTCGCCCGACGATGAATATCTCTTCTATCAGACTCTGATCGGGACCTGGCCGCTCGAGGAGCCGGACGAGGCTGGCTTGGCGGGTTACCGCGAGCGGATCGAAGCCTACATGCTCAAAGCCGCGCGCGAGGCCAAGACCCGCACCAGCTGGGCGGTCGCGGACAGCGACTACGAGGATGCGCTGACGCAGTTCATTCGCACCGCGCTGGAGCGGCGCGAGGGCAATCTCTTCGTCGCCGATTTCAGCGCCTTCAATCAGCGCATCGTGCGCTTCGGTCTGCTGAACGGCCTCTCGCAGACCCTCCTCAAGCTCACCGCGCCGGGCGTTCCCGACATCTATCAGGGCAATGAGACCTGGCAGTTCTCCCTCGTCGATCCCGACAATCGGCGCGCCGTCGACTACGCCCGCAACCGCGGGCTGCTCGAGGCGCTGGCGAGCGGCCCGGCGGAAGGATCACTGCCGCGAGCCCTCGCCGAGAACGTCGCCGATCCCCGGTGCAAGCTCTTCCTCCACGCCAGAACGCTGCAACTGCGACGGAAGCACCCGGAGCTGTTCGAGCGCGGGGAGTACCTGCCGCTCAAGATAACGGGCCGGCGGGCCTCGCATCTTTGCGCATTCGCGCGGCGGCTGCAGGGCAGGGTGGCGGTGGTGATGGCGCCGCGCCTGTATGCCAAGCTCATGGGCGCAAGCGGTGCAAGCGATGATGATCCGTCTCGCCCTCCGCTCGGCTCCGAGGTCTGGGAGGACACCGCGGTTCAGTTACCGTCCGGTCTCGGGGCTGCGCTGCACAGTGTGCTGGATGGAGCGCAGGTATCACCGTCCGGCGAACAGGGAGCACCGATGGTCGCCGCCGCGGCGGCTCTGCGGTCATTTCCTGTCGCATTGCTGACCAGCGGAATTTGACGGCGGAACGTCCCCGGTCGCGGCCGGCTGCGGCGCTATCGGTAGCCACGCGCCTGTAAAGTAAAAAGACGCGCGTAAGCGCCATCGATACGCATCAGCTCCTCATGGCTGCCGCACTCCTTGGTCCGGCCACCCTCGAGAACCACAATCTGATCGGCCATGCGCACCGTCGAGAAGCGATGCGAGATGAGGATCGTTATGCGCTCGCGCGCGAGCTGGCGGAAATACTCGAAGACCTCCGCTTCCGCCTGCGCATCCATGGCCGCGGTCGGCTCATCCAGTACCAGCACATCCGCACGCGTGCGCATGAAGGCGCGGGACAGCGCTATTTTCTGCCATTGGCCGCCGGAGAGCTCGCGGCCGTCCTGGAACCACTTGCCGAGCTGAGTGTGGTATCCCCGGGGCAGCGTTTCGATGAAGGCGCTCGCCCTGCCCTTGGCAGCCGCTTCACGCCAGCGTCCCTCGTGCTCGAAGTAGCGCTCGTCACCCGCCCCCACGTTCTCGCCCACCCGCATCTGATAACGGGTGAAATCCTGGAAGATCACGCCGATCCGCTCGCGCAGCGCACCCTGCTCGAAGCTCGCGAGATCCTCGCCGTCGAGGAGGATCCGGCCGCTCGTCGGGGAGTAGAGCCGCGTGAGCAGCTTGATGAGCGTCGTCTTGCCGGAGCCGTTCTCACCCACGAGCGCCAGGCTGGTACCGGGCTTCAGCTGCAGAGTGACATTCTCGAGCGCCGGGCTCTGGGCACCCGGATAGGTGAAGCTCACGTTCTCGAATCGAACGCCGTCTTGCGGATGCGGTCCGCGCATGACGGTGCCGCCGGGCGGCGGCACCTCGGTCTCCAGATACTCGTACAGTGTCGAGAGGTAGAGATTGTCCTCGTACATGCCGCTGACAGCCGACAACATTGCCGACACCGCCGACTGTCCCTGACGGAAGAGGGCCAGGTACATCGTCATCTGGCCCAGAGTGATTGCCCGCATGACGGTGCTGACCGCGATCCAGGCATAGGCCGCATACAACGTCAGCGTCGCGACGAGCCCGAGCCCAAAGCCCCAGGCCTCGCGGCGCACGGTCAGCGCGCGATCGGCATGATAAAGCGTGCGAAAGATGTCGCGATACCGCTCGAGCAGCCTCGGCCCGAGCCCGTAGAGCTTCACCTCCTTGGCGTGATCCTCGCGCGCGAGAACGGTCTCGAGGTAGGTCTGCATGCGCGTCTCGGGCGAGCGCCAGCGGAAGAGCCGGAACGCGTCCCCTGAGAACTTCGCCTCCGCGATGAACGCGGGCAGTCCGGCGAGCAGGAGCACGGCGACCGCCCAGGGAGAGAAGCGTGCGAGCAGCGCGGCGTAGCTGACGAGCTGAATGCCGTTCTGCGCGAGACCGAAGGTACGGGTGACGAGGCTCAGCGGGCGGCTCGAGGCCTCGCGGCGGGCGCGTGTCAGCTTGTCGTAGAACTCGGAGTCCTCGAAGTGACGCAGCTCGAGGGTGAGGGCCTTCTCGAGAATCATCTCGTTGACTCGTTGTCCGAGCTGCACCCGCAACAGGGACTGCGAGAGTGAGAGGCCGCGCTGCGTGGCGGCAATGGAGGCCACCAGGATGCCTTCGAGGATGACGAGACCGACCACACGGCTCGTCTCCACGCCCCCAGCTCGGATCGAGGCGACCACGGCATCAACGATGAGGGAGCCGACGTAGGCGACAGACGCGGGAAGCACGCCGGCGATGAGGGTGAGGCACGCGAGAGAGACGCTCAGCGCGCGGTTGGTGCCCCAGACGAGCTCGATGGCGCGACGGCTGTAGCGGAAGACACCGAAGAACCCGCGCAGGGTGAGCTGGTCGGGGGCGGCGGTGGGCGGCGGGTGGCGGAGGCGTCCTGGAGCGGCGGCTGACATTCAGGCAGTGGTTGGGGACGGGGGCCTGGGAAACCAATAGGCTCGGCGGGTTACGGGAAGAGAATGTTGCGCTTCTCGGCTATGGCGCGCTCGGCCATGAGAAAGGCGGCGGCGTTCCAGGATTGGCCGGGCATGCCCCGGGGGGTGCCTCGGGTTCCGTGCAACCACTCGGTGAACGACCAGTTGCGTAGCGCACAGGCGCGGGCGAGCTTTTCCAGCTCGAGCCGTGCCTGGGGCAGACGCCCGGCGGCGGCGAGCGCGACCACCCAGAAGCCGCCGAGCATCGGCCAGATGCCGCCGTTGTGGTATTGCCAGATCTCGTTCTGGCGGTGACGGGCCATGTAGGGACGCCAGAGCGCGCTGCGGCGTCGGATGGGGTGTGTGACTGCGCGTACGGGATAGAGGTGGCTCACGCGCGCTCGCTGCAGAGCATCGAGCGTGCGGCGGCGTGCGCGCGCGTCCGCGAGACCGCAGAGCACTGCGAGGAGGTTGCCGAAAACGTCACCCTCCTCGCCGAAGAAGGAGAAGTTGACGAAGCTCAGATACAAGTCGCGGTTGCGGGCCCGACGCAGGACGTATTCGTTGAGCAGGCGCGCGCGGCGATACTGCGCGAGGCCGGCGGAGAAGGGATGGAAGAGGCTGTTGAAGCTCTCATGCGTCTCCTCGGCGTGGTCCAACCCATAGCGGCGCTTGACGGCATACCACAGCGCATTGGTGTAGAGCACGAAACCCGAGCGCGGCATGATGTCGGCCCAGTCGCTGGCCTCGTTCTGCTGCAGCAGGAAGAAGCGTTGGTGCTCCTGGGCGAGAAGCCACCGCAGCGCCAGCGCGATGCGCCGCGAGTGCTTGCTCGGCCCGCTTCCCAGTGCGTACCGGCTCACGCCGGCCGATCTCACGGGGCCCCCTGCCCCGAGCCCTCCCGGGCCGGCGTTCGCCGTCCAAGCTCGCTTCTGCGAGTGTGTCCTGCGGGCCGAAGGCCGGCGGCGCTCGAGGAAATCGAGCGCGAGCAGCCACCATAGGGTGGAGTCGATACAGCCGAGGTACCAGAAATCGGCCTCGCTCTCCCCACCCGCAGACGGCGCGACGAACTTCGGGATCTGCCCATTCGCAGCCTGATGCTCGCCCATCGTGTCGAGGCCGAGGGCGGCCGCTCTCTCGAGCTGCGAGTCGCCCGAGAGGGCCATTCCGATCGCACAAATGGCCGCGTCCCGCCCGAAAATGGCGGCATACCCACGGCTACTGGCCCGATCTCCCGCAGATGCGGCGAGGATTCCGTCCGCTGTCAGATTCCGGCGCAGCAGATCGATGGACCTGGCGTGGCAGGCCTCGATAAGGGCCCTGCCTTGCACGGCGCGCGTCAGCTTGAGCATGGCGCCAAATGATACCGCCGGGGACCGCGCCCTGATATAATTGATGGTCTTTGCATACTGCGGGCCTATGGCCCTGGGCCCCGTGGCCCTTACGAGATCCGCCTTCACGAGCGCGGATACTCCAGGAAGCTCCGATGAACCGCCCGATCCGCAACATCGCCATCATTGCACACGTCGATCACGGCAAGACGACCCTCGTCGACTGCCTGCTCCGCCAGTCCGGCACCTTCGCGGCTCACGAGAAGCTGACGGAGCGAGTCATGGACTCCAACGACATCGAGCGCGAGCGCGGGATCACCATCCTCGCCAAGAACTGCGCCATCGAGTACGGCGGTACCCGCATCAACATCGTGGACACCCCGGGACATGCGGATTTCGGCGGTGAGGTCGAGCGCGTGCTCTCGATGGTGGACGGCGTACTGCTTCTCGTGGATGCGGTCGAGGGCCCGATGCCGCAGACGCGTTTCGTCACGCGAAAGGCGCTGGCGCTCGGCCTGAAGGCCATCGTGGTGGTCAACAAGATCGATCGCCCCGGCGCTCGTCCGGGCTGGGTGGTCGATCAGACCTTCGAGCTTTTCGACAAGCTCGGCGCCAACGACGAGCAGCTCGATTTCCCGGTGATCTACGCGTCGGCGCTGCAGGGTTGGGCCGGTACGGACCACCTCGAGCGACGCCCCGACATGTCGGCGCTCTTCGAGGCGATCCTCACGCACGTTCCGCCGCCCGCAGCCGATTCGGGCCTGCCGCTGCAGCTGCAGATCTCAACACTCGCTTACAACAGCTACGTGGGCCGGATCGGCATCGGACGAATCCGCCGCGGCTCCGTACGACCGGGTCAGACGGTCCTGCTCCGCTATGGCGAGAAGGATCGTGGTGCCGGAAAAATCGGCCAGGTACTCACTTTCACCGGCCTGGAGCGCCGTCCCGTCGAGGAGGCGATCGCGGGCGACATCGTCGCGGTCACCGGCATCGAGGGGGTGAACATCGGCCTCACGATCTGCGATCCCCAGGCGCCCGAGGGACTGCCGCCCATCCGGGTCGATGAGCCGACGCTCGCCATGAACTTCCAGGTCAACACCTCGCCCTTCGCGGGACGGGAAGGCAAATTCGTCACGAGCCGGCAGATCCGCGAGCGGCTCTACCGCGAGCTGCAGAGCAACGTGGCGCTGCGCATCGAGGATACGGAGGAGCCGGACGTGTTCCAGGTGTCCGGCCGCGGCGAGCTGCACCTCACCATCCTCATCGAGAACATGCGCCGCGAGGGCTACGAGCTCGCGGTATCGCGCCCCCAGGTGTTGACACGCGTCGTCGACGGCGAGGTGCATGAGCCCTATGAGGCGCTCACCGTCGATGTAGAGGATGCGCACCAGGGCGCCGTGATGGAAGCGCTCGGCACCCGCCGCGCGGAGCTGACCGACATGGCCGTCGACGGCAACGGACGCGTACGGCTCGATTACCGCGTGCCCGCGCGCGGCCTGATCGGATTCCAGGGGGAGTTCCTCACGCTCACCCGCGGCACCGGTCTCATGAGCCATATCTTCGATGGATTCGCTCCGGTCAAGGGCGACATTCCCGACCGTCACAATGGCGTGCTGGTGAGCAACGAGCAGGGCGAAGCCGTCGCGTACGCCCTTTTCAACCTGCAGGAGCGTGGGCGCCTGTTCGTGAGCCCCGGCGAGAAGCTCTACGAGGGCATGATCATCGGCATCCACACCCGCGATAACGATCTCGTGGTGAACCCCATCAAGACCAAGAAGCTCACCAACATCCGCGCCGCCGGCAAGGACGATGCGATCCTCCTGACACCGCCGATTCCCCTGACGCTCGAGTACGCCGTCGAATTCATCGCGGAGGACGAGCTGGTCGAGGTCACGCCCATGTGCATCCGGATCCGCAAGCGTTTCCTGAAAGAGCAGGATCGCAAGCGAGCCGAGCGCCAGGACACCGCGGTCAGCGCCTGAACGCCCGATCGCACCGGAATGGGAAGGCGCCTCGGCTGCAAAGGCTCCTTCCGGGGGCGTGCGGAGGCAGGGGCGCGGCGCATGCGCCGCGCGGCAAGAGCCTTTGCAGCCGAGGCGTCCGGGCCGAAAGGCGACTACACCGGCCGTGCGCCAGTGATCCCGATGAACTGCAGGAACTCCGCGCGTGTACGCGCGTCCTCGCGAAAGGTGCCCGTCATGCGGCTCGTGATCATCGAGACGCCGCGCTTGCGAACGCCTCGGGTGGTCATGCACTGATGCATCGCATCCACCACAACGCCCACTCCCCGAGGCTTCAGCACCTCATCGATGCACCCCGCGATCTGCGCCGTCAGCTTCTCCTGCACCTGGAACCGGCGCGCGTAGCCCTCCACCACCCGTGCCAGCTTGCTGATACCGACGACTTTGTTGGTCGGGAGATAGCCGACGTGCACCTGCCCGATGATCGGAGCCATGTGGTGCTCGCAATGGGACTCGAAGGCGATGTCCCGCAGCACCACCATCTCATCGTAGCCGCCAACCTCCTCGAACGTACGCCGCAGATACGCCGAGGGGTCGGAGCGATATCCGGCGAACCACTCCTGGTAGGCGGATACCACCCGCGACGGCGTGTCGCGCAGCCCCTCGCGGGCGGGATCGTCCCCGGCCCAGCGCAGCAAGGTCCGCACGGCCTCCTCGGCCGCCTCTCGAGTCACCGTTCCTCTACGCTTTGCGGCCATGCGAGCGTCAGTCGAGCAGCCGCTCCATGCGGCCGATGAGCGTCGAGGGCGCCACGCCCAGCGCCTTGCAGAGCTTCACGAGCGTGGTCAGCGTGGGTTGACGGATACCACGCTCCATCTGGCTGACGAACGATCTGTCGACATCCGCGCTCAAGGCGAGATCCTCCTGGGAGATGCCTCGCGCCTCGCGCTGCTCGCGCAGCACCCGGCCGAAGGCGGTTGCGATATTATCCAGCTGCATTCTCAGACGATTCGCGCTCCCTTCAGACCCGCATGCACGAAGAGGAAGGGGACGCCGGGAAAGACTTGCAACTCGGATGATTCGTTCAGTTGAGGCCCAAGGTCCACGGGATATATCCTACGCACATGTCAACCACAGCCGATGACGCCAACCTCGCGCTCTTTTGCGACTTCGAGAACATCGCCCTCGGAGTGCGCGACGCCCGCTACGCGCAATTCGACATCACCCGGGTGCTGGAGCGGCTGCTGCTCAAGGGCTCGATCGTCGTCAAGAAGGCGTACTGCGATTGGGAGCGCTACAAGGATCTCAGAGCCGGCATGCATCACGCCGGCTTCGAGCTGATCGAGATCCCGCACGTGAAACAATCGGGCAAGAATTCCGCCGATATCCGCATGGTGGTCGATGCGCTCGACCTCTGCTACACCAAACCACACGTCGACACCTTCGTCATCATCAGCGGCGACTCGGATTTCTCGCCGCTCGTGAGCAAGCTGCGCGAGAACAACAAGGGAGTCATCGGTGTCGGCGTGAAGAATTCGACCTCCGACCTCCTCATCGCCAACTGCGACGAGTTCATCTACTACGATGACCTCGTGCGCGAGCAGCAGAAGCCGCGCCGGGCGCCCCGCAAGCGGGCGCATGCGCCGGATGCCGCTCACGCCTCGGCGGAGAGCAAGGACGGCGAGCACGCCCACCTCGAGGAGGACCGCAAGCAGGAAGCGTTCGACCTCGTGCTGGCGACGCTCGATGCGCTGCTCGCCGAGCGGGGCGCGGACGATCGGATCTGGGGGTCCATGGTCAAGCAGACCCTCAAGCGCCGCAGGCCGGGGTTCAACGAGAGCTACTACGGCTTCCGCTCCTTCAACAAGCTGCTCGAGGAGGCCGCGCAGCGCCATCTGCTCGCGATCGAGCGCGACGAGAAATCAGGCGGCTACGTCATCCACGCGGCGGAGAGCCCGGGCTGAGATCCACTCCGGCCGCTGGGATGCTCGCGCCGCCCGCGGCCGCGGGCCCGATGCCGGCCGAGCGGAAAAGATCACAGGAGAGGGGCGGCACCGCTCGCCGGGAATCCAGCCGGCTCGGCGCATCCGTCAGCGCCCCGGGACCGGCGCGACCGGCTGCCTGCGGCCGTGACGTCGTAAGCTCGCGTGGTTGCATGCGACTGCGCAGTTTCGTTCTGCCGCACACATGATACTCGCCAGCGCGACCCGTGCGGCCACGGAATGGCCTCCCTCGCTTCTAGAGCCGCTTTCCGTTCTTGATGATACGGTCGAGATAGCGCTTGAGGCTCGCGATCTCCTCCGCCGTAAAGCCTGACAGGTGGCGCCGCAACGCGCGGCGCAGGGCCGGACGGATCTTCGGAATCAGTCTCTCGCCGGCATGCGTCAGCCGCAGGAACACCAGGCGGCGGTCGCTGATGCCGCGCTCGCGCGTCACCAAGCCCTTCTGCTGCAGCCGGTCGAGCATCCGCGTCATCGAGCCGGTGTCGTAGTGGAGCGCGCGGCAGAGGCTCGCCGCGGTCTCGTCGTCGCTGCGTGCGAGGTTCTTCAGCACCTCGAACTGCGCCCCCGTGACGCCGAAAGGCTCGAGCTCGGTATCGAAGCTCGAGAGCAGTGAGCTGCGCGCGCGGGTGATGAGGGTGCGAACCCCGGGTGCCTCTTCCGGGGGATGGGCCCGGGGCGCACTCTCGGGTTTGATGGACCGCGAGCGCCGCCGCGCCGGCGCCGCGGCGCTCGCGGCGCGGGTCCTGCCGCGCGAACCTGTCGGGCCATCGACCATTTGCTTGCTATTGACGAGACTGTCGGTAAGATTTGCTGCTCGCGAGACTACTGCCGCGAGGGTTACTGCTGTGGCAGTCTTTTTTTCTCACTCCCGCCATGTGGTTGTCAAGAATTGTTAAGAGATGCGCGCGCGGCGCGCTCCTCGCTGCCGCTGGCGCATCGCTCGCCGCCTGCGGCTCCTCCGGCAGCGGGGCTCCGCATGCCGCGCCCACACCGCCGCCGGTGACGGTGGTGTCGGTGGAGCCCCAGCGGATTCCGCTGACGCGCAGCTTCACGGGCCGCCTGTCCGCTTATCGGGAGGCGAACGTGCTCGCTCGCGTGTCGGGCGTCCTTCTCAAGCGGCTCTACGAGGAAGGCGCCAAGGTCAAGGCCGGCCAGCCGCTCTTCGAGATCGATCCGGCGCCGTATCGGGCGGCGCTCGATGCGGCGCTCGCCGCGCTGGCCCAGGCCAAGGCCAACGCGGCCAACGCCCACGTCACGGCGCAGCGGGATCGAGAGCTCATCTCGAGCCACCTCGTGTCGCTCTCGCAACTCGACACGGACGAGGCCGCGGAGCGCTCGACCGCGGCGGCCGTGAAGCAGGCGGAGGCGAACGTCGAGACCGCTCGCATCAATCTCGGCTACACCAACGTGACCTCCCCGATCGCGGGCATCGCCGGTGAGCAGCAGGTGACCGAGGGAGCCCTGGTCGGACAGGGCACTCCGACCCTTCTCACCACGGTCGATCAGATCGACCCGATCTACGTCAACTTCAACGAGCCGGCGACGCAGATCGAGGAATTCTCGGGCCTCGAGCAGACAGGTCGCGTCACCGCGGCCAGCGGCAGCGATGCAATGGTGCAGCTCACCCTGCCGGACGGCACCCCATACAGCCTTCCCGGCAGGCTCGACTTCCGCGCCGCCACTGTCGATCCCAGCACCGGTACCGCGGCGATGCGCGGCATCATTCCCAATCCCGCCCACGACCTGCTGCCGGGAATGTTCGTCGATCTGAGCCTCACGGTCGCTATCGCCAACCACGCCTTCCTCGTGCCCCAGTCCGCACTGCAGCGCGATGCCAAGGGCCCGTACGTTCTCACCGTCGGATCCGACAGCAAGGTCGCCTTGAAGCGCATCCATACGGAGGGCGCCTTGGGCACCGACTGGATCGTATGGAGTGGGCTATCGGCCGGCGATCGCGTCATCGTCTCGGGCATCCAGAGCGCCCATCCCGGCACGAAGGTGGCTGCCCTCGAGCAGCCGGCTCCCCGGACCAAGAGCGCCGAGGCGACCCGCGCCGCGCCTCATGCCGGAACCGTCTCCGGGCCGGGCGCCTCCGCGGTCGCCGATCGCTAGTTGTCCATGGACTCCCGTCCACCCCGAATCATGAAGCGGCACAACAGGGTAGCCAGGCACAGGGAGGTGCCCCGCCGCCGCAGGTGGCGGACGTTGAGGCAAAAAACCGCGCTTTTTGCCTCAACGGCGCTGGGCCGGGCAGGATGCCCGGATCCAGCGCTTCAAACTAGTTCCCCATCGACCGGCGGTCGACCCCGAATCATGAAGCGGCACAACAAGGTAACCAGGCACAGGGAGGTGCCCCGCCGCCGCAGGTGGCGGACGTTGAGGCAAAAAACCGCGCTTTTTGCCTCAACGGCGCTGGGCCGGGCAGGATGCCCGGATCCAGCGCTTCAAACTAGGAGCCGCGGGTGCCGCAGTTTTTCATAGACCGGCCGGTCTTTGCCTGGGTCATCGCCCTGCTGGTGATGCTGATGGGCGGCATCGCGGTGACCCGGCTGCCGATCGATGCCTACCCCAACATCGCCCCGCCGCAGGTCGTGGTCAACGCCGTCTACCCCGGCGCCAACGCGGCCACCGTGGAGCAGACCGTCACCCGCGTCATCGAGCAGCAGCTCACCGGCATCGACAATCTGCTCTACTTCACCTCGCAGTCGAGCTTCGGTCAGTCGCAGATCACCTTGACCTTCGCCAGCGGGACCAATCCCGACATCGCCGAGGTACAGACGCAGAATCAGGTGGCTCTCGCCGACCCCCTGCTGCCGGCGGAAGTGGTCCAGCAGGGTGTGCACATCTTCAAGGCCAGCACCGGGTTCCTCGGGGCCATCGCTCTGCGGTCGGGCCCCGGCGGTCCGACCGCCGCGCAGCTGGACAACCTGGTCGCCTCACGCGTTCTCGATCAGATCGAGCGCGTGCCTGGAGTAGGCGCGGCCACGCAGTTCGGGTCTCCGTACGCCATGCGGATCTGGCTGAATCCGGACCTGCTGCACGCCTACGGCCTCTCGGCCTCCGACGCGCTCAACGCGGTCAAGGCCCAGAACGTCCAGGTCGCCGCCGGCTCCATCGGCGCAGCACCGGCGATCGAGGGGCAGCAGACCACCGCCACCGTCACCGCGCAGGGCGAGTTCACCTCGGCGGGCCAGTTCCGGAACATCCTCCTGCGCACCACCTCCAACGGCACTTCGGTGCGGCTGGGCAATGTGGCGAAGATCGGGCTCGGGCTGCAGAACTACTCCTTCGCCACCCACGTGAACAAGACCCCCGTGGCCGCATTCGGCGTTCAGCTGTTGCCGGATGCGAATGCCCTGCAGGTCATGGAGGCCGTCAAGGCCAAGATGGCCCAGCTGCAGAAGAGCTTCCCGCCCGGAGTCACCTGGTTCGCGCCGGTGGACTCGACGCTGTTCATCAATGCGGCCATCCACGATGTGATGATCACCCTCGTCGAGGCGATCGCGCTCGTGTTCGTGGTGATGCTGGTGTTCCTGCAGAGCTTTCGGGCGACGCTCATTCCGATGCTGGTCGTGCCGACGGCGCTGCTCGGCGGCCTGATCGGCGTCTACGCGCTCGGCTACTCGATCAATCAGCTCACTCTCTTTGCGATGGTGCTCGCCATCGGCATCGTGGTGGACGATGCCATCGTGGTGGTGGAGGCGGTCGACCGCATCATGCACGAGGAGCATCTGCCGCCGAAGGAAGCCGCGCGCAAGGCCATGCGGCAGATCAGCGGCGCGATCATCGCCATCACGCTCGTGCTCGCGGCCGTGTTCATTCCGAGCGCGATGCAGACCGGCAGCACGGGCGTGATCTATCGTCAGTTCGCCCTCACCATCGCGCTGTCGATCATGTTCTCGGCGTTCTTCGCGCTCTCCTGGACCCCGGCGCTCTGCGCGACGCTCCTCAGGCCCGAGCACCTCAAGGCGAATATCGTCTTCCGCGGCTTCAACAGGGCGTTCGAGGGCACTCGCGCTGCGTACGTGAGGCGCGTTTTCCAGTCCGTGACTCACCTGCCGCGGTGGATGGCGGCCTATGCGGTGGTCCTTGCCCTCGGAGTGTTCCTCTTCATGAAGCTGCCCGGCGCCTTCGTGCCGCAGGAAGACCAGAGCGATGTCATGGCGAGCATCGAGCTGCCCGCGGGAGCAACGCTGCAGCGCACCGAGAAGGTGCTGCAGGAGTTCTACAAGGTCATCATCGGAAACCATGCCGCCCACGACGTTTTCCAGGTGGCCGGAAGCGGCTTCGCCGGCAACTCGGAGAATTCCGGCCGGGCCTTCATCCACCTGATCCCCTGGAGCGATCGCAGCGAGACCGCCTCGCAGTTCATCCGCTGGGCGAACCGTACCGTGCATCGCAAGATCCACGACGCGCAGATATTCGTCGTGAACAAGCCGGCGATCAACGGCCTCGGCCAGTTCGGCGGCTTCGATTTCTATCTCGAGGATCGGGGAGGGCTCGGGCGCGAGGCGCTGACACGAGCCCAGGACACCCTGCTCGCCCGCACCGCCAACGACCCTATTCTCTCGGACGTCCGCGTCAACGGCCTCGCGCCGGAGCCGCAACTGCTCCTCAGCGTCGATCGGGTCCAGGCTCAATCGATGGGAGTCTCGGTGAGCGACATCTACACCGACATCCAGCTCATGCTGGCGCCGGTATTCGCCAACGACTTCTTCTATGACGGGCGCGTGCTGCAGGTGCTGCTGCAGGCCGATGCCAAGTACCGCATGGGACCGCAGGATCTGCAGCACTTCTACGTAGCGAGCACTACTGGCGCGATGATCCCGCTATCGGAATTCGTGAAGCCCCGCTGGATCATTGCGCAACCCACCCTGACCCGCTATGACGGATATCCCGCGGTGGAGATCGTGGGCTCGGCCGCCAAGGGCTACAGCTCGGGCCAGGCCATGAGCGAGATGGAGCGGCTGGTCAGCCGCTATCTGCCCGCCGGCATCGGCTACAGTTGGGCCGGCCAGTCGTTGCAGGAGATCTTCTCCGCGGCGCAGGCGCCGGCGCTGTTCACTCTTTCCATCATCGTCGTCTACCTTGCGCTCGCGGCGCTCTACGAGAGCTGGAGCATTCCCCTCTCGGTCTTGCTCGCCGTACCGGTCGGTCTCATCGGCAGCGCGCTTGCGACATTCGTCCGCGGACTGCCGAATGATGTGTATTTCAAGGTGGGCCTCATCGCCATCATCGGGCTCACGGCGAAGAACGCGATCCTCATCGTGGAGTTTGCGGTGAACGAGCAGCGCAACGGCCGCAGTCTCCACAATGCCGTGCTAGAAGCCGCGCGGCTGCGCTTCCGGCCCATCATCATGACCTCGTTTGCCTTCATCCTCGGCGTGTTTCCCATGGTCGTGTCGAGCGGAGCGGGCGCCAACGGGCGGCACGATATCGGCACCTGCGTGGTCGGTGGCATGCTCACCGCGGCGGTGCTTGGCGTGCTCCTCATTCCGTTGTGCTATGTCATGGTGCGCCGTCTCCTGGGCGACAAGCTCGATGAGCCGGGCCGCAGCGAGCTCAGCCCGCCGCCCGCGACCAATCCCTGACCGCCGGTCTCGACCTGCCGCGGACGGCTCCTGCGGGCGAGGATTCTTCACAGGTAGTACCCCGGAACACCCGCTGCGATCACGAGCATCGTCACCCGCGGTGTTGCGTACGACCTCATCATCCTCGACCTGGTCCGGCCCGACGGTGATGGTCTTCGAATCAATGGGCAGGCGCTGGCCCTGAGGCGCCCGCACAGGCATTGACGGCGTTCATCTCGCGCGTCACCTGGCCTACGCTTTTATTGGCCGCATCACTCAACGTCTTGCTGACGCCGCCGTCGGTTGTCGTGCTCACGCAAGCGGCCGAGCGCTGCAGCGCCGCAGGCGTCGGCGCGGGGATCTTAAGCGATGGCAAAACAGCGGGGTGTAGCACCCCGCTGGGCTTCTGCCAGAAGATCGAGTACGCCCCCCAGGTCACGATGGCCGTCACCAGCAATCCATACAGCGTGATTCGTGGCTTCGGAATCCGCAGCGTCACATGATCGGGCATCGCGTGCTCCCAGATGGCGGCCAGCGCCGCACAGTGATCGAGAATCCCCCCCGCCGATTCACGGCGGACCGCCGAACCCGACGGGCCGCACCAGCGCCGGCGCGCCGAAATCCACGACTTTGGCATCGGAGGCCCGGAAGTAGAGATCCCAAAACGACTGCAGGCTCTGCGCCACGCGCTCCTTGTCCGCAGGCGGCGCGGCGGACGCTTGCGCTGCGGAATGCTGCGCAATAACCGTCTGCTGCGGATGCTGCATCGCTTGCAGCGCCGCAATAGCCAGTTTGTACTCCTGCGCGGCCGCTTTTTTATACCAATACATTGCTTTGACGGGATCCTTGGGTAGGCCGTCGTCGCCAAGCTCATAATTAAGTCCCAAATTGTATTCCGCTCTCCGATATCCCTTATCGGCCGACTTCCGAAACCAGCTCACGGCCTTGGCGGGATCCTTGGGGAGTCCGCCTTTGCCCCTGTCATAATCGATTGCCAAGTAGTCTTCCGCTCTCCGATATCCCTGATCGGCCGATTTCCGATACCAGCTCGCCGCTTTGACAGGATCCTTGGGGAGTCCGTCTTCGCCGAAGTCATAATCGGCTGCCAAGTAAAATTCCGCTTTCCGATATCCCTTATCGGCCGATTTCCGATACCAGCTCACGGCCTTGGCGGGATCCTTGGGAAGTCCGTCTTCGCCGGAGTCATAAAGGACTGCCAAGCTGTATTCCGCTTTCCGATCTCCCCGATCGGCCGATTTCCGATACCAGCTCGCCGCTTTGACAGGATCCTTGGGGAGTCCGTCTTCGCCGTGGTCATAGTCGACTGCCAAGTAGTCTTCCGCTCTCCGATATCCCTGATCAGCCGATTTCCGATACCAGCTCGCCGCCCTGGCGGGATCCTTGGGGAGTCCGTCTTCGCCGAAGTCATAATCGACTGCCAAGTAAAATTCCGCTCTCCGATATCCCTGATCGGCCGATTTCCGATACCAGCTCGCCGCTTTGACAGGATCCTTGGGGAGTCCGTCTTCGCCGAAGTCATAATCGGCTGCCAAGTAAAATTCCGCTTTCCGATATCCCTGATCGGCCGATTTCCGATACCAGCTCGCCGCTTTGACAGGATCCTTGGGGAGTCCGTCTTCGCCGGAGTCATAAAGGACTGCCAAGCAGTATTCCGCTTTCCGATCTCCCTGATCGGCCGATTTGCGAAACCAGATCACGGCCTTGGCAGGATCCTTGGGGAGACCGTCGTAGCCATTGTTATAGTCGATTGCCAAGTTGAATTCCGCTAGCAGATATCCTTGATCGGCCGATTTCCGATACCAGCTCACGGCCTCGCCAGGATCCTTGGGGAGTCCGTCATCGCCACGGTCATAGTCGACTGCCAAGCAGTATTCCGCTCTCGGATATCCCTGATCGGCCGATTTGCGAATCCAACTCCCGGCCTCGGCGGGGTCCTTGAGGAGTCCGTCTTTGCCAAAGTGATAATCAAGTCCCAAGGTTAATTCCGCTCTCGGATCTCCCTTCTCGGCCTGCTGAACAAGCGTTGCCAGCGACGGCGGGTTTGCCTGTGCCTGCGGTACGGCGGCGAGGCTCGTGAGACCCACAAGCGACAGTATCAACCCATGCCTGAGGAATCCGCGTACGGCGCTTCCATGGCGCACCCGCGCGAGCGCTCTCATGGCGAGATCCCCGCCCCGAGCACGAAGACGCGCGCGCCGCCGAAGTTGGCGAGCAGGCCCTGCGCGCGCGCCCGCTGCAGCATCTGCGCGGGATTCGGCA
>JAKBCR010000231.1 GCA_021807675.1 Pseudomonadota bacterium | reverse complement strand
CTCGGCACGGACGCTACCTCGGACAGCGGGTGCGCGCCTCCTCGAGCCGCGTACGCTCGCGGCACTGGCTTCGGCACCCGAATCGGGGTCGGTCGGCTGGCTGGACGGGCCCGAGGCACGCTGGAAGCTGCTGCTCCTGCCGCTTTCCCCACCGCCTCGGCTCCTCCTCCTCGGGGCCGGTCCCGACGCCCTGCCGGTGGTGGACTTTGCCACGCGCCTTTATTGGCGAGTGACTCTGGCCGATCATCGGCCCGCGTACGCCGTGCCCTCGAACTTCCCACTGGCCGAGCGCGTCGTGCTGGTGCGTCCGCAGGAAATGGCGGAGGCTCTGGACCTCGCGTCCTTCGCTGCGGCGGTAGTCATGAGCCATCACCTGCCGTCGGACTTGGAGTATCTACGGGCGCTGAGCGCGAGCGCTCTGGGGTACCTCGGCCTGCTCGGCCCACCGGCAAGGCGCGAGAAGCTGCTCGCGGAGCTCGGCCCGGCTGCGCAGCGTCTACGGCCGCGCCTGCGTGCACCGGTGGGTCTCGACCTGGGAGGGCGCATGCCCGAGTCGATCGCGCTCGAGATCATCGCGGAAATTCATGCCTTCATCCATGGTAAGGCCGCAAGCGAGCCGCGAAATGAATGAGATCGAGATCATCCGCTCCCAGCTGGCCGCGGAGCAGTCCCATGCGGCTGAAGTCGCCAATGCCTGCGTTGCGGCACTTGGATCGACAGCCGGCATTTCAGCACCTGTGGAGGCGACAACCCTCTTCCGCGAGGCATGCGTCAGCTACCTGGTATGGGTGCTCTCGCGATTCGAGGAGCGCGATCAGACGCTCTCGGAGCTTCTCGCTTCACGACAGTCGCTCGACAATGGCGCAGCGGCCGCGAGCGCACGCCATCTCGGCGGACTCATCGGCGTCACCGGCACGAGCCGGGAGGCGCTCTCCCGACTGGAGAAGGCGCTCGCCGCCACTGACTCGACGAGCGCACGAGCGAGCTGGCAAGAGTTTGCCCGCTTCTTCAACTCGGCCTGGTCCCCTCGCCGTGCGGCGCTCGAACGAGCGCTCGCCGAGCACTTGGGCGTGGCGCAATGGCGGTCTGTCTGTGCGATCGACGCGGACTCCATGCTCGAGGAGCGCAACCGGTATGCGCGCGTGGCCGAGCGGCTCCCTGCCGGAATCGCGCTTCGCCACGAGGAGCCCCGAGATCCGCCTCGAGGGTAACGATGTGCCTCAAGCAACCCAGGTAAGCCCTTGATCGCCGAGGACGAGCCCACCAGCCTTTACGCGCTCGTGCTCGCGGCAGGCGCCTCGAGCCGCTTCGGCTCGGCCAAGCAGCTCGTACGCATGGGCGATCGACCCCTCTTGAGCCTCGTCGCGGGCAGAACCGCGGAGGTCGTAGGCCAGGCGCTCATCCTCGTCCTCGGAGCCCGCGCCGCCGAGCTCGCGCCGCTGCTCAAGCATTCGCCCGGCTCCGTGGTCGTCAATCGCAACTGGCGCGAGGGACTCGCGAGCTCCATCCGCGCCGGCATCGCTCGCCTGCCACCCTCCTGCGCGGGTGTAATGTTGGTTCTGGCCGATCAGGCCTGTGTGACGGCGCCGGATCTGCGACGGCTCGCCGGCGCATGGCGTCGCCAGCCGCTGTGCATCGCCGCCGCGCGGTATGGCGCTACGATCGGTGCGCCTGCGATCTTTCCGCAACATCTCTTCGCAGAGCTCGGCGAGCTTCGAGGCGACGTCGGCGCGCGGCCGCTCCTGAGGCGCCACGCGGACCGCCTGGTGAAGGTCCCGATGGCAAGCGCCGCCTTCGATCTCGATACGCCCGGCGATCTGCTCGAGCTCACCTCGACAGCAAGTAAGTGAGCGGGCCAAGGGCGCCGCTGCTCGGCCCATCCTGGGTTTTGCCCCCGTCAGGGCCGCGGCGCGTCCACAAAATTGCAGGGAGCAATTTTGATCGCCTCGCGCAGCCAGGCGGGCCCGTAAGGGGCGAGGCGCGGGATGCACCGAGTAAAATCGCTCCCGGCGATTTCGTGGACGGCAGGATCGACAGAGTGGCTGGGCTGGCCGCTCGAAGCGCCGCAGGGGCCTTTCAGCCAATCGAATCAGGGTGAGGGAAGTTGTCGGCTTCGTCCTCTCCCTCGCGAGGCGCGAGGCACGCCCAGTCTTTCTCGAGAACGATGCGCAACTCGCCGGCGGTCAGGGCCTGGCTCGCGCTCAAGGTCACGAGATCGGTGGCGCACCAGCGCTCGGCCAAGGCCCTGGGAACGAGAATCTGAATGAGGTTTGAAGAATAAGTAGCTGAAATTGAATTATTATCATCCGAGATCCTGAGCTGATACGCGAGCCTCACCTCCCCAGGGAAGGAGATCCGGTCCTCAACCTCGCCCCGCTCCGACAGCGCGCGCATCTCGCCCTGCGTCAGACGCAGCCGCAGCGAGTCACCTCTGATTCTGAGCTTCACGAAAGCCGCCCTCGATTGCCCGATAGGCGGGCGATTATCGCACTCATAACCCGCGGCGGGGGATACCAAACCACACGGTATTTAGCGGTCCGGCGCGTGCCGCCTATAGTCCGGCGCATGTACCGCTACGATGAGACAGACCGCGCGCTGGTCATGCAGCGCGTCGAGCAGTTCCGGGATCAGACCCGCCGGTATCTGGCGGGCGAGCTCACGGAGGAGGAGTTTCGCCACCTCAGGCTGCGCAACGGCCTCTACCAGCAGCGCTTCGCGCCGATGCTGCGCATCTCGGTGCCGTATGGCCTTCTCGAATCGGCGCAGCTGCGCAAGATGGCGCACATCGTGCGCAAGTACGACAAGGGCTACGGCCACTTCACCACCCGGCAGAACATCCAGCTCAACTGGCCGAAGCTCGAGCAGGTGCCGGACCTCCTGGGGGAGCTTGCGCAGGTGCAGCTGCACGGCATCCAGGCCTGTGGCAATGACACCCGCAACATCACCGGCGACTACCTGGCCGGTGTGGCGGCCGACGAGCAGATCGACCCGCGGCCCTACTGCGAGCTCCTGCGCCAGTACATCACGCTGCACCCGGAGTTCTATTGGCTGCCGCGCAAGTTCAAGTTCGGCTTCACGGGCGCTGCGGTGGACCGTGCCGCGACACGCACCAATGACGTCGCGGTGCACGTGGTGCGCCGCGAGGACGGAGCCATCGGATATCGCTTTTTCGTCGGCGGCGGTCTCGGGCGCCAGCCGATGCTGGGTCAGGAGACGAACGCGTTCGTGCCGGAGTCGGATCTGCTGCGCTACGCATGCGCCATCCTGCGCACGTTCAATCGCTTCGGGCGCCGGGACAACATCCACAAGGCGCGGATCAAGATCGTGCTGCGCGAATGGGGCTACGAGCGTTTTCGCGCCACGATCGAGGAAGAGTACGCCAAGATCAAGGCGGGCATCGAGGGCGAGGAGTTGCTCCTTCTACCGCAGGACATCGAGCGGGTGCGTGCACATTTCCCGGCTCCTGCCTACAGGCCGGCCGCTGAAATCACCGCCGATGTCGCCGCTCTGGCGGCGCGCGATGCGGCCTTCGCCGCCTGGATGAAGCGCAACGTGCGCGCCCACAAGGTGCCCGGCTACCGCGTGGTGTTCGTATCGCTCAAGGCGCCGGATCACGTACCCGGCGATTGCACCGCGGAGCAGTTCGAAGCGCTGGCGGAAATCTGCGATGCCTACAGTTTCGGCGAGCTGCGCTCCACTTACGATCAGAACCTGGTGCTTGCCGATGTGGCTGAGCGCGACTTGCAGGAGGTCTGGCGCAAGCTCGATGCGATGAAGCTGGCGACGCCCAACATCGGGCTGATCACCGACATCGTCTGCTGCCCGGGGTTGGATTTCTGCGGCCTGGCGAACGCGGGCTCGATCGGCGTGGCGCAGGATATCTACCGACGGTTCGATACGCTGGATGCACAGTATGAGGTTGGCGCAATCCGCATCACCATCAGCGGGTGCATGAATGGCTGCGGACACCACAGCGTGGGGCATATCGGCATTCTTGGCGTCGATAAGCACGGCGAGGAGTGGTATCAGGTCACGCTAGGCGGCAGCGCGGGCAATGACGCGGCGGTGGGGGAGCGTATTGGACGAGCGCTGGCGCGAGATGAGATCGCCGAGGGCGTGGAGCGGCTGATCCGCGCTTATCTCGAGCTGCGTTGCGATGAGGACGAGACCTTTATCGAGTGCTATCGGCGGGTCGGCATGGCGCCCTTCAAGGCACGCTTGTACGGGACCGAATCCGAGGCCGCTGCCGCATGACGATGACGATTCTGCGCGATGGGGCGCTCGTTCAGGATGACTGGACGTTGGTCGAGGACGGTCGCACCGACATCGAGTTGGCTGGGGGCAAGGTAATTGTGACGCTGGCTCGCTGGCGGACCGAGGGCAAGGCGTTGGCCGCCTCGCATGAGGCGGTGGGCGTGCTGGTCCCGAACACGGCGGATATCGAGGCGGTCTACCCGGAGATTAGCGATCGAAAGCTGATCGCATTGCAATTTCCGGTGTTCACCGACGGGCGCGCGCTCTCGCAGGCCGTCGTGCTGAGGAAGCGGCTCGGGTTCAAGGGAGAATTGCGGGCCATCGGGGATGTGATCCAGGATCTGGTGTTCTGGCTGGGCCGCTGCGGGTTCGACAGCATCGTGCCACGCCAGGATCAGAATCTGGAGGCTTGCCGGGCGGCGCTCGATGAGCTCACGGTGGCTTATCAGGCGACCGCAGACGAGCATACGCCGGTTTGGGTACGTCGGCGAGCACGGGCCGCAGTGCATTAAGTTGGGCCGTCCGCGCAGGACCGTCCGATCTCCCGCGCTATTTCACGGGTAATTTCACGTCGGTGAACATCTCGGCGACTTCATCGGCTCCACTCGCGCGATGGGCGCGCTCCACCAGACGGCGATCGAGGTGGGGAGCGATCAGCTGAGCGAAGTCGTACATGTATTTGCGCAGCAGGGTGCCGCGGCGAAAGCCGAGCCAAGTGGTGTGGGACGGGAGCAGGTGGGAAGCGTCGATGACGGCGAGGTCGGGATCGTTCTCGTCCACGGCCATGTGAGCGACGATGCCCACCCCCATCCCCAGGCGGACATAGGTCACGATGACGTCGGAGTCGCGCGCCGTGATCACGACGTTCGGTGTGAGGTTGGCCTTGGCGAAGGCCTCGATGAGAGAAGCCGGGCCGGCAAAGCTGAACGTGTAGGTGATGATGGGATAGGCAGCGAGAGCACGGTAAGTCAGCTTGCCGGCGCTGGCCAGCGGATGGTCGCGCGGAACGATGACGACCCGGTTCCAGCGGTAGCAGGGCAGGATCGTCAGGTCCGAGAACAGATGCTCGGACCCGGTGTTGATCGCACAGTCGATGCGGTCCTGGGCGACCATTTCGGCGATCTGCTCCGAGGTCCCCTGGTGCAGGTTGAGGCGCACATTCGGATACTTGGCGAGAAACTCCAGGATGACTCCGGGTAGGACATAGCGGGCCTGCGTATGCGTAGTGCCGATCGAGAGGCTTCCCCTGCCCTCGTCGCGCAGCTCCGTCGAAAGCGCACGGATGCTCTGAGCCTCCTGCAGGATGCGCAGTGCACGGTCGATCACCTGCTGGCCGGCCGGGGTGATACGGGTGAGGTTGCGGCCTTCGCGCACGAAGATCTGGAAGCCGAGCTCGTCTTCCAGGAGCTTGATCTGCTTGCTCACGCCCGGCTGGGAAGTATGCAGCTTCTGCGCCGCCGCCGTGATATTGAGGCCGCTTTGGGCCACGGCGGCCAGATAACGTAGCTGGTGCAGCTTCATCGACGCCCCCTGGAAATGGCCCGGATGTCAGTGGGCAGAGCCTAGCGCAACCCTGGCGGCGGCGGCGACTCTTCGAAGTCTCCCATCGACCGGCGGTCGACCCCGAATCATGAAGCGGTACAACAGGGTAGCCAGGCACAGGGAGGTGCCCCGCCGCCGCAGGTGGCGGACGTTGAGGCAAAAAACCGCGCTTTTTGCCTCAACGGCGCTGGGCCGGGCAGGGTGCGACGCATGCGTCGCACGGGTGGCCATGGAGGGACACCCCGGGCTTGCGCGGAGCAGGGACTGCGCAGCGCAATGCCCGGATCCAGCGCTTCATCCGAGGAGGTCGAGGCGCCGGATACGGGTTTGCGGCAACCATAACCGGCCCGCAGTGCTTAAGAAGAAATCATTCGTTCTGTGCTCAGCCCCCCCCTCGCTATAGTTCCGCGCATATGGGAGAGCTACTGAATCTCGATCTGGAACAGAAGGCCGCGGGTGTGCGCGAGCAGCTCCTCGCCGCCGTGCGCAAGCATGGCCGGGTGGTCTACTCGAACAGTCTCGGCGCCGAGGCGATGGTGCTCACCGACATCATCTGGACTCACGTGCCCGAGATCGACATGTTCAGCGTCGACACCGGGCGGCTGCACCAGGAAACGTACGATCTGCTCGAGAAGCTCGAGCGCCGCTACAAGCGATCACTCCACCTGGTTTACCCGGACGCGCAGGCGCTCGAGCGGCTGGTCTCGGCGCAAGGCATCAACGGCTTCTATCACAGCCTGGAGGCGCGCCTCGCCTGCTGCCGGGTGCGCAAAGTAGAGCCCTTCAAGCGGGCGATCGAGGGCTACGCGGCATGGGTGACGGGCGTTCGCCGGGAGCAGTCGGCCACGCGTGCCCAGGCGCAGCCGGCGGAGTGGGATGCAGAGTACGGGCTTTAC
>JAKBCR010000230.1 GCA_021807675.1 Pseudomonadota bacterium | reverse complement strand
GTCTCTTAAATTGATCACCCACCTTCGCTTGAACATCGTACCTAAACACGGCTCGGGACCGGCGAAGCCCAATTCGCTGCGCCTCTTTGCCTCAGAATCGAGGGGTGCCATATGAGTAAGGGAATGGACAGAAAGAAGGACAGCAAGAAAAAACCAGCCAAGACACTGCTGGAGAAAAGAGCGGCGAAGAGGGAAAAGAAGGCGAGCAAACCATTTCGAGCATGATGACAGAGGGTGTGGCGGCCCGGATGAAGTCGTGATCCGGCCCGCAACAGGCGTACCCGCTCACGGGAACCCGCAGGTGAGCCATGAGCAGCGATGCGGATCGACATCCGCACGCTCATAGTCAGCATTGATCGATCGAACGCGGAGTGGGCATCGGTCCCGCGCGCGAGGTGATGACTTTCTTGCTCGGACCGTCATTCTCGGCGTCGGCGGTCGGAAGTTCGGGCAACGCCGACTTTTCAGGGGCTTCCCGGTTGAACCTACACGGGCGCTGAAGCACGTGCTCAGCCCCGCCGACCGGGGCTCAGTTCTCGGATAGCCCGCAATTGACGGCGAGTGGTCTGACCGCTCCGAAACGCATCTTACCGATCCGCCACACAGAGGAAACCTCGTGCCCAGACAAAACTACCGCCAAGTCAAGAAGCAGAAGGAACTGAGCAGGAAGGCGCGCCAGCTCGAGAAGCAGCAGCGCCGGACGACTCGCCCGAATGGCCCCGGAGAGATCGTCGCTCCGTTGGAGGCTTCGCCCGCTGGTCCGAGCGATCCGCCATCGAGCGACCGAACATGAGGCTCGGCCAGGCCCGTGGAGCCGCTACTCGTCAGGATCGGTACTCGCGGCTGCACCGCGACCGGGAGGCCGCTCCCAAGCTGCGCACGATGTTCCCGGTCGTCGAGCAGCTGCGCTTTGAGCTGAGTTTCGAGGGCGGCGGGGCGGCTACCCCCGTGTCTCAATCCCACATCCTGCACCCTCCTGCCCGCGCGTACTTTTCCTTCCCATGTCCGTATGCCGACTGCGACGGCCGGTTCGAGCTGGCGGCTGCCGTGCACGCGGCAGTGGAGGATCCGTCACATCGGATCGAAGGCGTGCTTGAATGCGCCGGCTCGCGAGTGAGCGACTTCCGGTCGAAGCCGCTGTGCCGGTTGCGCCTCCATTTTGCGCTCACGGCGGTGTGCGCACCGGCCCATTGACAGGCGATGTGAACACTCCGGCGGCATTTGTCGGGACGCACTACCAGCGTTGAGGCACCTTGCGGGTCTTCGCGGCGTCGTACCCCATCGCACGCACCCGCACGACCCTGTGGCGGTAATCGGTTGCGGAGATCCGCGGCGTGCGGGCCATCAGCCACACGGAATCGAGCCGATTACATACCAGCGGCCCATGTACCGGGCAAGGTTCACATGGCTCACGGGCTCGATGGGCTTCTCTGCCATGGCCGAACGGCAGACGGCGAGCACGGGGACGAGGTAGAGGCAGATCAGCTTCGTGGAACGTCTGATGTTCCTCAACTCATCAGCGTGTGGGAGCGCGCGGCGCGCTCACAGAGGTAATGGGCTATCAGCCACTCGCTTCCCTTGGCATAGCCAAAAAGCTCGGCGCACGCCATCCAGAAGATCCGCCAGCGGTTGAGCCAGAGCATGGCGCCGTCGCCGTAATACTGACGCAGCACCGCGAGCACATGCCCGCGGTGACGGTCCTGCCGCTCGAGCCAATGATTGGCGGTTCTCGCGTAATGCCGGCCATCGAGCAGCCAGCGCCGCTCGATGCGCAGGTCCCTCTGGAAATGCAGCAGCGTGTCGGCCGCGGGCATTTGCCCGCCCGTAAAGAAATGGCGGCCCATCCAGTTGTCCGCGCCCGCCGCCTCGAAGGGATACATGAGCGTACGGTGCGCGAAGATATGCACGAAGAGCTTGCCGCCGGGCCGCAGCCAGCCGGCGATCCGGCTCATCACCGTCTCGTAGTTGCGCAGATGCTCGAACATCTCGACCGAGATGCAGCGATCGAACTGACCGTCGGCAAGCGTCAAATGGCTCACGTCCCGGGTGAGGACGCGCACGTTGCTGAGGCCGCGCCCGCGGCATTGCGCCTCGATGTGCAGCCGCTGACCGCTCGAGTTGGACACCGCCGTGATCCGCGCGGCCGGATAGCGCTCCGCCATCCAGAGCGTCAGCGATCCCCACCCGCAGCCGAGCTCGAGGATGTCCTGGCCGTCGCCGAGCTCGGCGCGATCGCAGTACAGGCTCAGCATGGCCGCTTCCGCCGCTTCCAGGGTTTCATCGCCCTGCGGATAATAGCAGCCGGAATATTTCATCCGGGGACCCAGGCAGAGCGCGAAGAACGCCGCTGGCAATTCATAGTGCTGGATGTTGGCGGCCTCGGGATGGATGGCGACGGGGCTGCGCCGCAGCTGCGCGAGGCACGCCGCGAGCCGCTCTTCCTGACCCTCCAAACCTCCTTCGCGCCCCTCGCGCAGCCGGCGGGCGCACAGGCGCCGTATGCCGAAGCGTACGAGCAAGTCGGGCAAGAGGCCTCGCTCGGCGAGGCCGAGCACGCCCGGGGCGGGTCGGTCGGGGTCGAGCTCGGGGAGGTCCGAGACCGCGGTGCGCATGGGATCAGCTCCTCTTCGGGTCGGAGTGTCGCGGGAACCAGGGAAAGAGCATCGGCGTGCGGCGTTGGTAGTCGCGGTAGTCCTCGCCGCGCGAGCGCAGGGCCTGCGCCTCGCTCCACGGCACACCGCTCAGGAAGCGCAGGAAGAGCCACATCGTGAGCGGCCCGAGCCATGCCAGCCCCCAGAGCGGCGAGCCCACGGCGAGCGCCACGTAGCCGAACCAGTGGAGCCACTCGAAGAAATAGTTGGGGTGGCGCGAGTAGCGCCAGAAGCCGCGCCGGCAGGTGCGCCCCCGGCTGGCGGGATCGGCGCGAAAGCGGGCGAGCTGCGCATCGGCGCCGGCTTCGCCCGCGACGCTGAGCAGGCAGAGGGCGGCACCCGCGGCGAGCCAGGGCGGGGAACTGCGCGGATTGGCCGCAACGGCGGCATACGGCAGCGCGAACACCGGCACGAGCAGCGCCTGCAGTTGAAAGAACGCGAGCCAACGCCACTGCTTGCCGCCCCAGAGCGAGCGCAGATGGCGATACCGACCGTCCTCTCCCTCTCGTTTGACCCGGGCCCACAGGTGCGACGCCAGCCGTGCCGACCACGCGCCTCCCAGGGCCGCGAGCACCACGCGCGGCGCGCGGGCGCCGCCTCCGGCGGCGGCGAGGAGCACCGCGCCGGCCCCGAGCGCCGCGGCCCAAATGACATCCACGATGCCGGCATTCGCCCGGCGGCGCTGCCACTGCCACCCGCCCCACATCGCCGCGGCGGCGAGGAGCCAGAGCACGGCGAGCCCGAACGCGGCCCTCATCGCTCCGCTTCCGCCGCGCTCTGGCGCACCCAGCGCGCGGCGAGCCCCGTGAGCGCGGGCAGCGCGATGGCCCAGCCGAGCGACAAAGCCGCGAGGCTGCGCCAGACCGGTGTTGAGAACTGCAGGGCATGCCCCCTGGCCGCGCCGGCATACGCCAGGGGCCCGCCGACGGCGCCGAGCAGCGCGGCGAGCTTCGGCCGCCCGTGCAGATGGCCGAAGAGAGGCACGAGCGTCAGGGCAAACGCCACCCACAGCGCGATCAGCCAAAGCGGCGCGGTGGGAAAAGGCCAGGGCGCCGAGTAGGCAATCAGTCCCGAGGTCACCCAGAGCCCTTCCAGGACAAATGCCAGCGCCACCGTCACGGCAATCAGCCGCAGCTCGATCCGCCTGCAAGGCGAAACCGACAGACGCCCTGCCGCGAAGAGTGCGGCGGCGGCAGCGCCGGGCCAGGCGAGCCCGTGGCCGGCGCCAACAACAGCCGCGAGCCAGACGAGCTCGTAGGCGGCGAGCGTGGTGCAGAACGCCATCATCCCGCCTCCCGGTCGACGATCGACTCCAACCGCCGCCAACCCGGCTTCGCGAAGAGCAAGTGCGCGACACCGATCGAGCGCTCGAGAAAACCCGCCTCGCAATAGGCGAGATAGAATTCCCACAGCCGGATGAACCGCCCGTCAAACCCCTGGGCGCGCACCTGCGGCAGGCGGGCGAGGAAGCGCTCGCGCCAGGCCGCCAGCGTGCGCGCGTAGGAATCGCCGAAGTCCTCCAGCGCGAGCAGACTCAGATCGCTCGCCCGCGTCTTGGCCGCGAGCAGGGCGCTCACCGAGGGGATGAAGCTGCCCGGAAACACGTGGCGCTTGATGAAGTCGACCGAGCGCAACGCCATGTGATAGCGATGGTCCTCGATCGTGATGGCCTGCAAGAGCGCGAGCCCTTCCGGCTTCAACAGCCGATCGAGCGTCCGAAAGTACTCCTCGAGATACTGTGCTCCCACCGCCTCGATCATCTCGATGGAGACGAGCTTGTCGTAACGCCCGGTGAGATCGCGGTAGTCATCGAGCCGGACCTCGATCCGCCCCTCGAGGCCCGCCTCGGCCACTCGCGCCGTGGCGAGCGCGTGTTGCTCCCGCGAAATGGTGGTCGTCGTCACCCTGCAGCCGTAGTGGCGCGCGGCGTAGAGCGCGAAGCCGCCCCACCCGGTGCCGATCTCGACCACATGATCGGATGGCCGCAATTGGAGCCTCCGGCAGACCGTCTCGAGCTTGCGCGCCGAGGCCGCCTCCAGTGTGTCGCCGCGGCCCCGCCACAGCGCCGAGGAGTACATCAGATCCTTGGAGAGGAACAGCCGGAAGAAGTCGTTGCCGATGTCGTAATGGATGGCGATGTTGCGTCGGCTGCCCTGGCGGGAATTGTGCCGCGCCGCATGCCAGGCGCGCAGCGCCGCTCCCCCGAGCCGCGCAACGCCTGACTCGAGGCCATCGAGCAGATCCCGGTTCCGCAGCAGCAGCCGCATGAGCGCGACCAGCGGCTGCCCGGCGTGCGAACCCGGGGTGCTGCATCGCCACATTCCCTCCATGTAAGCCTCACCGGCCGCGACACTGCCGCCGGCGGCCACCAGCCGGTAAAAGGCGGGGTCGAGCACCTCGAGCCGCACGCAGGGCAACGCCGGATCGGCGGCCGCGCCGAGCTCGACCGATCCGGACGGGTCGTCAAGTTGCAGCCGTCCTTGGCGCAGGCGCGCCAGGCGCCCGAGCAGGCGCGCCCGCAGGAAGCGATCCAGGGAGCCGATGGCAGGTGCCGGAGGAGCAGGGGTGACGGCATTCATGGGATGCCCTGGAAGTCATTCGGGTGATCGTGCACGGGAGTACGCTTGAGCCACAGGCGCAGCGCCTCCCAGTGGATGGCGCCGATGACCTTCGCGGTCATCAGCGGATAGCGCCAGAGGACCCGCGCCAGGTTGGCGCCGCTCGGCGGCCGCCGCTCGAGGCTCAGCGTCGCTTCGAGCTCGGGTCCGTCCGCGCGCAGTACGCTCATACGCACCCGCAGGCGCTCCGCCGGAGCGCAGAACCGCCAGACGTAATCGCGCGACAGCCCGACGAAGGGCGAGACGTGGAACGTCTTCGGGAACGTCCATTCCCAGTCCCCCGCAGGACGGCGTGCGGTGTCGGCGGGCAGCACATAGGCGTGGCGCTCGCCCCAGGGCGTGTTGGTGATCTCGGCGACGATCGCGCTGAGCGCGGTTCCATCAGCCCCGTAGCAGTAGTAGAAGCTGACGGGGTTGAAGATGTAGCCCGCGTAACGCAGATGAGTCAGGAGGCGCACCGGCCCCGCGGGGCGGCGGCCGGTATGCCGCTCCACGAGCCCCTTGACCGCCTCGGTGAGCGGCAGCCCGCTCGGCCCGAGGTAGTCGCCGCGGCGGAACTCGGCGAGATTGCGCGATTCGCGCGACCAGAGCCACCGCCCGGCGAACACGCGATCGATCTCCTCGAGATCGAGATAGAGCTGCGCTATGCGGTAGCAGAAGGCGTGCGGCCGCGGCGCGAGGCGATGGTGCCGCACCACTCCCTCGTAGACTGCGCTGTGCAGGCCCGGCAACTGCGCGCTCATACAGCCACTGCCCGCGCCCCGGCTCCGGGCCAACGCACGCCGAGGCCGCCGGCCACCTCCACGGCGCTGCGCAAGCCATCCTCGTGGAACCCCCAACCCCAGTACGCGCCGGCAAACCATATCCGATCGACGCCCTGGATCTCGGCGCGGCGCCGCTGTGCCGAGACCGCGGCATGCGTGTAGAGCGGGTGGTGATAGCACATGCGCCGCAGCACCTTCGCCGGATCAACGGCTTCGCCGCGATTCAGCGTCACGACGAGCGGCTCCGCCGCATCGATTCCCTGGAGCAGATTCATGCAATAGCTGACGGTGCAGGCCTCTGCCGGATCGCGCGGCACGAGCGCGTTCCAGGCGGCCCACGCCTTGCGCAGCCGCGGCAGCAACGCGCAATCCGTGTGCAGCACGACTTCATTCGGCTGATAGGTGATGGCCTCGAGGATCGAGCGCTCGCGCTCGCTCGGCTCCGTGAGCAGTGCCAACGCCTGATCGCTGTGGCAGGCGAGCACGACGTGATCGAAGCTCCCGCAGCCGCCGTCATGGCTCACCAAGACCTGCTGCGGGCCGCGCGCGACGCTTCGCACCGGACAGCGGAGCCGCTCGCGCACTTGCCAACTCGAGCGCAAGGCGCGCACGTAACTCGCCGAGCCGCTCCGTACCACGCGCCATACCGGGCGGCCGCGATCGGA
>JAKBCR010000229.1 GCA_021807675.1 Pseudomonadota bacterium | reverse complement strand
TAGAGGATGTCCTCCATGGTCACGGAAAGGGTGGAGTCGTGACCCTGGATCACCATGCCCAAGCTATCGCCTACCAGGAGTACTTCGATGCCGGCGCTGCTCGCGATTTCCGCGAAGGTCGCATCGTAGGCGGTGACACAGGCAAAAGGCTCGCCTTTGGCCTTGAGGCCCGTGAGGGTATTCAGCGTAACCTTCGCCTTTGAGCTGATGCTGGACACGAACTTTTCCCTGCAAAGGTGTGTGCGAGTGAGCATAGCAGGAACGCCTGGCGGGCCCTCCCTGCCGCCCGGAAAGGGCGGCCGTGCGTCTCAGCGGCAGGCGGGCAGATATCAACGAGTAGCCGCTGGGCCAGGCCTCTGCCGAGGTGCTTCGCGTGGCGCAATGAAAACACGCCGTGCCGGGCGGGGGGCTATCTATAGGGTTGTCGCAAACCGGGCGCCCGCTTCATGCATGCGCTCATCAGCCGCCATGCAACCCTCGCGGGTCACGCCGCGTGTGGCGTCACGGATCACGATCACGTCGAATCCCGCTGCCCGGGCGTCGAGCACGGTGGCCAGGACACAGACGTCCTGGGCGAGGCCACCGATCCACAACCGGTGGATACCCTGCTTTCGCAGGTGCCCGGCGAGCCCGGTCTGATCGAAGGCCGAGCTCTGGTCCTGATCGAAGCGCACGCCCTTGGTGACTTTGATCGTGCTGTCCGGCAGATTCAAATCGGCTCTGAACTGCGCACCGGGCGAGTCCTGCAGGCAATGCCCGGGCCAGCGGCCGCCGCTCCCGCGAAAGCTGAGGTGTCCCACAGGATGCCAGTCACGCGAAGCGTACACGGGGACCTGCGCGGACAGCGCGGCGGCAAGCCATTTGTTGAGCACCGGAACGACCTGGTCGCCCTGCTCGATCGGCAGCGCGCCGCCGGGGCAGAAATCGTTCTGTACATCGACGATGATCAGGGCATCGCCGCGGTCCAGCGCCTCCCTCGGGTTGGTCGCGATCGCTCTCATGGCTGCGGCGCCTCGACCTGGGGCACCCGACGCTCGATGGCGCTCGAGAAGACCTGCTCGCCGTGCGCGTCGAACAGGACGAAGCGGATGAGGGTCACGACAGGCGCTCTCGCCTGAAGGACGCTCTGGACTACGGCGGTCACTGCGAGTTCGGCAGCCGGCTCGAGCGGATAGCCAAATGAGCCCGTCGAAATCGCGGGAAACGCGATCGAGCGGACGTTGTCCTGGGCCGCAAGCCGCAGTGCGTTGCGGTAGCACGCGGCAAGCAGCTCATCGGCTGGCTCGTCGCGTCCATACACCGGTCCGAGGCAATGAATGACGTATCGATTAGGAAGGGCATGCGCGCCGGTGATCACGGCTCGTCCCGGTTGGATCGGCGCGAAGGACCGGCACTCTTTCTCGAGCCCCGGCCCGGCGGCGGAGTGGATTGCACCGGCGACGCCGCCGCCGCTGCGCAGCTCGGCATTGGCCGCATTGACGATCGCATCCACGTCCGGCTGGTGCGCGATGTTCCCTCTCGTGCATTCGATGGTCACGCCGCGAAGTTTTCGTTGCACCATGATGCCTGTTCCCGTGTCCGCCGGAAGCAGTGCGGCGAGCCACCGAATGTTACCCGCAAGGCGTGCCGGCGTCTGCGCGGCCACCGCCGTTGCGACCGGCAATCATGAGCTCGAGCATGATCGGGTGCGCGGGACCCAGGGATCGCTCTTGCCTCCAAGGCGTCGACGCAAGGGTGCTCCATGCTCTTCGAACGTATCAAGACTCCCGGCCCCGCTCAGCAGTCCCGCTTCCTGGAATGTGGGCCAGGCAAAGCCGTCGTTGGGAACCGCGGCGGGACCCGCAGCCGGCATCGGGACCTCAGCCGGCGCCAGGCTCCCGGTGCGAGATGCCGCTCGGCAGCTGCCATCTGGCGGATGCATGGTCTTCCGTCAGCGCATCGAGGCCGGGCATGCCCGGCGGGGCGCCATAATCGGGATTGTCGAAGAACGGGCCGGTGAGGTCGGCCGGACCGCGGTAGTGGAGCTGGAAGAGCCGCCAGGCGAACCGCCACCGGTCCTCGTCCAGCACGAATCTCTCGTAGTAGCGGCCGATGCTGATGTTGGTATTGCCGTTCTTCCAGGCACATCGCTCGTTGACATACGTCCTGCCGGTCGCCGTAGTCTCGGCCACCTCGATGATCGGAGTGCCGAAGGAGATCAGCACACGCTTGAAATTCCCCAGGATCTGTCGGATCGACTCGCGAATCTCGGCGCGGCCGCGAAACACCCGTCCGGAGATCCTCCATTCGCCCTCGGGAGTGAAACAGTCGGCGAACGCGTCGAGGTCCTGGCGCCAGACCGCATCGGTGTAGCGGGCGTGGAGCTGGCGGATGCCGCACTCCGCCACCGCGAGACGAGTCATGTTCGGGTTCATCTTTCTACCTTTCGCCCCAAAGGGGACGCTCGAGGGAACAGGTCGTGCCGCCACCCATGAGAGTCATGCGATCTGCACCGTGAAGGGCAGGGTCCATTCCGCGCGCGGGCCGAGGCGCGTACCATGCACGCTGCAACGGAATGGCCCGGAGCTGCGGCCGGAACCGGCATCGTCTTACCGGAAGCCGCCTCTGTAAAGAAACGACCAAGGTGTGACCATGACCCTGAAGCAGAACAAGCAGACCGCCATAGACTTCCTCGCCGCGAGCGCGCGTCACGAGGCCGATCGGCTCGCCTCGCTCATGACCGATGATGCGACCTACTGGGTGCAGGGCAAGCCGCATCTGTTCCCACATGCCGGCGAGAAGACGAAGGAGCAGATCTACCGCTATATGCAGACTCCGAGCATCTTCAAGGACGGACTCGAGCAGACGATCGGGGAGGTCACGGGCGAAGGAGACCGAGTCGCCGTCGAGGTGGAGGTCCGGGGCATCGCGCCGAATGGCAAGCTCTACACTAATACCTATCATTACCTGTTCTTCTTTCGCGACAAGAAGATCGCCAGAGTCAAGGAATATCTGGATACCTACCACGCCGCCGAGGTGTTCGTTGTCTGATGATTCCCTATTGGCCACCCTTGGACGTCTCGAGGCTGTGAATGATGGTTTTCGTAATACTCCTTGAACTGCTCCTGGGTCGTTCCGGGCTTGCGTTTCACCAGGGCGATCAATTTGTACATATCGGCTCTCGAGGAGATCAGCGCGTGTCTGCCCTCTCGCCAAGTCTATCGGAGCTGCGAGCTACGATCGATCGATCTTCACATCGAGCTCGGCGAGGCGCGCCGGCTCCATGACGATCTCGATCCCAGTGATCCTGGCGTGCTCGATCGTGAACAGGAAGGCTGCCAGCACGCGGCCGCCCATCGCCCAGACAGCGCGCCGGCCTCGCCGTCGATGAGTGCCGGCAGAGCCGCCCGGGCGCGTCCCCGGAAGGCGTTCGCGACGCGCGCGGCGCCGTGAACTTCGGGAGCCAACACCGGCGCCCCCCGGGCTTGCCTCGCGGCCGCCGCGCGTAGAGCGGATTCATCGGCACGCAGCACCACTTCGGGCGATAGGGCGGCGATCAGCCTTTCGAAGTCGCCATCGCGCGAGGCCGCCAGGAAAGCGCCGACCAGTTCGCGATGTAGCGTGATGTCCGCCGCTGGAATTTCCGTGCCTCGCACCCGGCGCCTCGCCCGGGTGGGCAGTCTGGCGCACCGCAGCGCCCCGTTTTGCGGAGATTATCCTGCTCCGGCAGGCGCCAATGCTCGCGCCTATGCCCCCGCGAAGTAGGCACGCGGATTATCGATGGTCAGGCGATCGATTTCGCCTGGGCTCAAGCCCCGCTCGCGCAGCATGGGGACGATCTGGCGCTCGAATCGCATGAAGCTTCGCTCCGTTGGGATGAGATGATCCACCCCGCGGTAGCACAGTACGCAATCGTGGGATACGACGATCCGCTCGCCGTACCCGCTACGCACCATCGACACAAGCGCACTTACCCTGTTCTCATCGGTGTTGGCGGCTGCGTAGCCAAAGCGGTCGAAGCCAACGTAAGCACCCCGTTGCAACAGGGACCGCTGATAGACCCTGTCATTGGACCCGCACGTATGACCGATGATGACGGCGCGTGGATCGACGCCCACGGCACACAGCGTCTCGAGCTGCGTATCGCCGTGGATTCCTTCGGTATGCGTCGTAATCGGAGTATTCGTTTCCAGGGACGCGCAAGCGGCGGCTCTCAGCATCATGAGGTCATAGGGCGTCACCGCACGACCGGTGGCCGTCTTCACGATTCCAGGTCTGACGCCGCTCGTACCGACACCCTCGGTCAGCTCCCGCACGAGAGTCTCGGCGAGCCGCTTCGGCGCGTCCGGATCGAGCCGCATCCGAAATTTCCAATGCGAGACGGCGCCGATCTCACTGTGATAGAACCCGGTGGCGCAGATGATGTTGAATCCCGTGCGCGAGGCCACCTCGCGCATCAGCTCCACATCCCGGCCCATGTCTCTGGGACAGGGATCGACGAGGGAGCGATAACCGGCACTCTTGAGCTCCTCGATGCGATCGACGCAGCGCTCGACCATATCGCGGAACGAGAGCCCCGCGCTCGCATCGTCGAATTCCCACCCCGGAGCGCCCACGAGCAGATGCTCGTGCATCAATGTCCGGCCCAGCGACTCGACCGGAATCGGCCCGGTCACCGTCTGCACGGCTCGCCGCAGCTCGCCAGCCATCACTACGCGCTCCGCAGTCATCGCGCAGATGCCGCAAACCAGCGATAGCAGCTTCTTGTTCCGCCTTCGGCAGGACCCGGCTTGTTGACGCGATTCGTCGGCATTGGCCTCTCTGGTGGACGGCTGGGATCCGGCCCGGTGGCGACATCCAGGTCCCGGCTCGGAAGACCCCTGCCGATTGCGCAGGAGTATGGCACATGGGACAGATGCAGTCCCGGGCCCGCTCCCGCCGCGGCGTGTGGATGGCAACACAGCGCACTGCAGCGTCAGGCGCTAGAATTCGACGCCTTGACCGTGAAGATCGACGACAGCGGCGTTTCTTCCCCGTCGGTTGGCAACGGCTCGGAGACAACGATGTACGGCGGCGGCTCGGGTGAGCGACATACCACGGCGGACGATGGAGCGAGCGAGAGCGCATCCGGGGAAGCGCCAGCCGAGTTGCTGGCGATGGTCGATGTGGAGCTCCGGCCCGCCGCCCTGCAGATGCGGCAGATCTCGCGGCAATTCTTTCCCATGACTCTCGAGAAGCTTGCGCTGAGGCGGCAGATGCTGGCTTTCATGCTTCCCCCGCTGCAAGCAGACGTGCCGGTCCGGGAGCAGCGTATCCCGGGTCGCCCGCAGGGGTCGGAGGTCGGCCTCTGGATCGTCAACGCCAGAGCCGGCGCGACGCGACCCGGCATTCTGCACATGCACGGCGGCGGCTTCACGGCCAGCTCCGCCAGGGGCTCCGTCCCGCACCTTCAGGATGTGGCTCGGAAGCTCGACTGCGTCATCGTGAGCGTGGATTTTCGCAACGCGCCCGAGACACGCCACGACGGCTCGCTGGAGGATAACTATACCGGCCTGAGGTGGATGTACCAGCATGCCGAAGCGCTCGGCGTCGACCGCGGCCGGATCGCGGTCATGGGAGAAAGCGGCGGCGGTGGCCACGCGGCACTGCTGGCCATCGCCGCGCGCGATCGCGGGGAGATTCCGCTGCGCTTCCAGGCGCTGATCTATCCGATGATCGACGATCGCACCGGAAGCTCGCGGGCCACCCCGGCCCACCTCGGCGCCTTCAACTGGAACCCTGATGCCAACCGATTCGGCTGGCGCTGTTTCCTCGGAGAGGAGCCGGGGACCGACCGGGTACCCGCGGCCGCCGTACCCGCTCGCGTCGAGAGCGTCGCCGGGCTGCCGCCGACCTTCATTGGAGTCGGTGCGCTCGATCTCTTCGTCGACGAGTGCATCACCTACGCACGCCGTCTTCTCGAGGCCGGTGTGCCGACGGAGCTGCTCGTCGTGCCGGGATGCATTCACGGCTTCGATCTACTCTCCAAAGAGGCCGGCGTATCGAGGCGGTTTACGGCCACGAAGCTCGATGCGCTTCGGCGGGCATTCGGCGCAGGCGCCTCTGCCTGAGGGCTGCGCGAGCGTCAGCAAACTCGCGCTAGGGGATGTCAGCGCAGATCTTCCCGACCTGCCCGCGGGTCAGGCTCGGGAACGTCCCGGAACGAGGGCCGCGGCTGCGCAGCTGATCCCTCGGTCATCGAGCTCCTCAGTGAGCCCTCATGCGGCTCTGTCGCGATTCGAGCGACTCGGGGGCTCTTCGTGAGTCCAACGCTCGCGTCGCGCCTTCAGCACGGAAACAGCCTGCCTCCATACGTCCTCCTTGTCGCTCAGGAAGCGGATATTGAGCTGATCCGTGTTGCGAAACTCGAGCACCTCGACGCCCTCGGGCCCGGGCTCATAAGTATAAGCGACGTCGGATGCCACGAAAAAGCCATCACCCACCCCGAGCGTCTCCTGTCCGATACGGAGGCTCCCCCCGATGATGTGGTACCGACAGTCGCTCCCATGGGAATGTACCGGCAGCGGATAGCCGCTCTTGAACCAGACGTAGGTGAGGCTGAAGCCGGGCGCCGCGTAGCGCAGCCTCACCGCCTGGCCATCCCCTGCTCCCGCACCCTCGAAATGAGTCAGTCCCTCGGCAATGATGGGCGTGATCCCCTCCATGGCCATGACGCCTTCGTCCGCAGAACTGCGCCGCCCT
>JAKBCR010000228.1 GCA_021807675.1 Pseudomonadota bacterium | reverse complement strand
TCGCGCTGCAGGGCGGGAAGGCGCGATCTTGCATTCGTGCGCCTCGTCACAGAGCAAAGCCAGGCGCAGCGGCCACTTTCGCTCGACGGTTTACCGCTGCTCAATCACCTATGGCTGGATCGAGGGGTGGCGACGGTGGAGGCGGCGGCGCTGATCCGGAAGCCGGCGCCCGATCTTCCGGCGCGGCTGTTCGCCGAGGGCGAGCTCGTCCGCCTCGGTGCACCACGGGCGGCCTTTCATTGCCTGGTGTGCAACAATGTGGACCTGTCCCGATAGCATACGGATATAACAGAAGACTTCCCTGTCGGTACTGTGCGCTGATGAACAGAAGCTGAACGAGCCGATTTTCGCAACGATGTCGTGAGTGACCGACACTTTCAACATCACATTCGAACTCTACTTGCAAGTTGCCTGAGGCCGATGCTAGGGTCTGCACCCGTTTGATCCAACAGCAGAAGGGTTTGTAAGGATGAATGTACGTGCATTGGCGGTTGCAGTCCTGGCCATTGGCGCAATGAGCGGTACGGCATTTGCCCAGGCGCCTTGGAGCGGCGGAATGTTTCAATCGGCGCCCTACGTGGGCGCGAACGGGGGCGTGCTGCGTTATGACGAGAGCGGCCTTGACACGATTACCCCGAGCGTCGTGTTCGCGCGGGTCGGCTTGCCGTTGTCCCGATATTTCGCCGTCGAAGGCCGGCTGGGTACCGGACTCAGCGGCGACGAATCCCACGGCTACTCGGTGAGCTCCGGACTGTATGGAGGCGGATACCTGAAGGGCTCGATCGCTCTTGCACCGACGGTGGCCGTATATGCCGTGGCCGGCATCGCAGCCGTTTCTCTGCATCGCAATTTCGGCGAGGGAGACACTACCGACACCGGATTCTCGGCCGGCCTCGGCGGCGATGTGCAGCTGACCCCCAATCTCTGGCTGAATCTGGAATGGACGCATCTGCCCGGCGGCTCGGACGCAGGCTACTCCTTCGGCGAGAATCTCTTTTCTGCGGGCATCACCATTCCGTTTTGAGTACCGGGTCAGCGCTCCGCGCTCATGAGCGGGCGCATCCCTTCGCTTGCGGCCCGGCGCCGCCGACACGAGACCCTCGACGGACACACCGACCGATCACGGGCGGAACACGCCTGCGACGGCGATCACCTCCGACATGGCCGCCGCGATCATGGCGAATGCGCTCCTGACTCCTGCCGGTGGAAGCATCAGAGCGCCCCCGCCGGCGGACATGCAATCCGGCAACCCGGGTCCGGATGCATTGCAGGATTCTCCCGCGGGTCGCCGCTGACCTGACGGGGGTCTCAAAATGGCGGATCATGCTTGACCGAATGCGGGTGGTCGTCGACACTTGGCACATCCGCGCGCCGTCAAACAGAACTCTGCAGGATAATGGATAACGACCGGCGTTGCGGGGGCGTCTGCGTCAAGTGCAATTTGTCCACAATCGATTTATCACGCTGGCGATCACGAAATATCGCCCTCATGAGCCGCCGTGTGCCAAAAAGGGGTCGGCGGTTCCTCGTGGGATAACCCCCGCCCGCAACGGCTTGCGGGGGCGGCGAAGGGCGTGAGGCATTCGAAGTCCTGGCGGAGGCCCGCATCGCGTGTCCGAAGACGGTGAAGCATTTCCACAGCATCTGGAGCTGATCCGCGGCGTACTGGCCGGCGATGCCACTGCCGTCGCCGAGTTTTTTCGTGTCACGGCGGATATTCTCTGGTCGGCGTGCAGCCAGACGGCGCGCGATGAGGCGCAAGCGCGCGATGCGTTCGACGCCGTTTGCCTCGGGTTGGCGGAGAACGGGTTCGAGCGACTGCGCGCGTACGATTGCCGCAGTCGACTGACGACCTTCGTCGCCCTTCTGTGCCGCGATCTGCTCGCGCAGCGGCTGATGCGGCTGCTGCTGGAGGATGCCGAGCGGGGCTGGCGAGCGCTCGAGGCATTCTTCCGGGCGGACCTCGAGGGCCTGATTCGGCGTCGGCTACCCGGACCGGCGCACGCGGAGACACGCCGCGATGCCTGGCAGGAAATCTGCGCGGGTCTGCTCGCCGAGGACTGCCGGCGGCTGAGGGCTTTCAGCGGTGCCGGCAGCCTCATCGGCTTCGTGCTGCAAACGGCCGATCGGCTGCTGCTCGATTTCATCCGCACCTTCAGTCAGCGCCGCCGGATGCCTGCGGCCATCACACGGCTGCCGCTCCTCGAACAGGAGATATTCCGTTGCGTCTATTGGCAACGCGCGGTGGCGGACTCGGCAACCCTCGGGCCGATCCTGGCGGCTCGGATGCATCCGGCCCCGAGCCCGGAGAACGTCGCAGCGGCGCTCGCAAACGTTCGTGGCGCGTTGCCTGCCGATTACGGGGCGGGCCTCGCGACGAACGGAATCGTCTCCTTGAGTCATCTGCCGGAGCCCGCCGAGCAGCCGACAGGAGCCGATGCGCAAACCCCGGAGGATCACATCGTCCGGATGGAGGACGAGCGACTGCTGAGCGCTGCGGTGGCGGTGCTGCGCAAGGCGGCGGCCACATTGCCGCGGGCCGAGCGGGACTACGTCCGCATCTCACTGGCGGGCGCCGAGCCGCTACCCGCGCGGGAGGTGGCCCGGCTGATGCAGCGTCCGGTCGAGGACATCTACAAGCTCAAGCAAAGGGTCCTCAAGCGCCTCAGGGACATCATTGCGGAGCACCCTGAGGTCAGAAAATGGCGTGCGTCCGTCTAAGTCCCGGTGAAATCGAAATCCAATGAGCCATCCGGCCTGAGGGCGAAGCTGGCTGAGCGGTTCGAAGCGCTCTTCGGTGCGAACGAGGGGCTGGCGGGTCCCGTGGATGCGCAGCGCAGCGCCGTGTTCGCCGCTCGGATGGCGGCTGGATTCGAGCTGGAGGACGGCCGGGCGCAGAGCGGGCCGGTACCCGCGGGGATCGAGCGAGTGGCGCGTCTAGCCGCCTGGCTCGACTGCAAGCCCGGTGCTCAAGGCAACGAGTCCGAGGCAGTGTCTACGCCCGAGGCGCTTCAGGAAGCGCTTGCGAGCCTGTCGTTCATCGAACGTGTGGTCGCGCATCCTTCCCCCGCACCGGACGACCGGGTGAAGGCGGCCATCGCGATCTGGCGCCGGAGCCGAGACGGAGCCGCTCCAAAGGCCGAGGTGCTGCCATTGCAGCCGCATCGGCGCAAGCCCGGCGCCGCGGTGCCCGCGCCCATGGAGGATTCCTTCCTGCTCCTCGCCGCGGCGGATGGCGCGCGTGAGCCCGCCGTCGTCTGCCGAAGCCAGAGCGGGTTGTGGACTCTGGAGGTTTTTGTCGAGAACCCGGAACACGGCGGACAGTCGGGTGAGGGCTATCTTCTGCTCTCCGTCCACCCGGATCATCGGATGACTTACGAGGGGCGTAATGCCCGTGTCTTCGTCGTGATCGACAACACCGAACGCGTGCTCGTCAATGCGCCAGTCCGAGGCGGGGAGGTGTACGCGCCGATCGCGCTTGCCGGGCTCGACCTGTGGACTCGGGACGCGGTCAATGTCGTCTTCAGCGCCTGCCCCGGCGGGTCCTGAAATCATGGCGGCCCCGGATCGGATGTGGATGCTGGTGACCAACACCCGCGCGGAGGGGATCGCCATCCCAATCTGGGCGCGCATCGGCGCCGGCACCCGCGGTCACGCCGTGCGCCATGTCGAGGTGACGGACGGCAGTGCCGAACTGCGGGTCTCTGCCCGTCACGCCGTCGAGCTCGTTTACGATGTACTGCACCGCGAGCGGTATCTTTCGCGGCACATCATAGTCCGTTACGAGCCCGGCGCCAGTGTCGTCAACGTGCACGGTCGCAGCGCGGAGCTGGCGCTCGGCCTCGCGCTGGCGGTGTCCGCTCGTGGCGCATCGCAGGGCAGAGGGGCGGTGGTCGCGGCCACGGGGTCCCTGGGCGATGACGGCGCCGTGCTGCCCGTGGAGCATCTGGCGGAAAAGGCCTCGGTCGCTCTGCACATTCCGTTCCTCACCAGGATTCTCTTTCCGGCGGCGAATGCGGGCGAGTTGTCTGCCGAGATCCGACGCAAGGCGGCAGCGCAAGGCATTGCGCTCTGCCCGGTGAGCCGAGTGGAGGAGGCGCTGCGCCAGTGCGGCCTCGCCCTGGCGAACACCTGGCTCGAGTCGCCCTTCCGGGGCCTCGAGACCTTCGAGTTCGAGCACGCCTCGATCTACTTCGGTCGCGAGCGGGAGGTCGCGGACCTGCTCGCCCTGTTCGATCGGCGGAACGCGCAGGGCGCGAAGTCACTGTTGGTGCGGGGTCCGAGCGGCGGCGGCAAGTCCTCCCTCGTGCTCTCGGGTCTCCTCCCGGCTCTCTCGCGGCGCAGCGGCGCGGACGCGGCGGCCCTCGGCGGACAGCCGGTCCTGCGCTGGGGTCTGCTGCGACCACGATCGGTGGCCGCGGATGCCGATGCGCAGCGTGAGCTTGCGGGACTCGTGACGGCGCTCGGGTCCTGTTGGCGTGACGCGGTGGGGGCCGCGCTGTCGCCGGTCGATCCGCCCAACATCGACATGTCAAATCCGGGCGCGCTCATTGCGAGCTGGCGGGATGAGGGCGCTGCCGTGCCGATCCGTCCCGTGCTGATTCTCGATCAGCTCGAGGCATGGCTGCGCAGCCCGCTGCACCCGCAGACGCTTGCGTGGCTGTGGCGCTGGCTCGCGCGGTCGCTGCACGCAGGCTTCTTTCTCATCGCCACGCTCGCCGACTCCGGTCACGGCCCGTTCCGCGAGCATGCCGCGCTCGGGGCGATGTTCGGGCCGGAAAGCGAGTATCGGCTCGCGCCGATGTGCCATGCCGAGGCGCTGCAAGCCGTCATTCACCAGCCGGCCCAGGCGGCGAAGCTGTGCTTCGAGCCCGGTCTGGAGGCGGAGATCTTCGCCGCCGCCTGCCAGGGGGGCGCCGATATTCTGCCGCTGCTCGAGCTGCTGCTCACCGAGCTCTACGAGCGGCGCGATCCTTCCCGTAACGAGCTGCGCGCGAGCGATTATCAGGCCGTGGGGGGCCTCGACGGCGTAGTCAGCGCGCGCGCCGAGGCGGCCCTCGCAACCGTGTCGGCAGGCGCGCGCGCGAGCGTCTCCTCGCTCCTGTGGCGCTTGCTGACCACCGAATCGATCCTGCCGACGGAGTATCCGGCGGATCACGCCGTCCACGAGCTGCTGTGCGCCTTGCGGGAGCGTCGCCTCCTGGTCGAAGACAGCGGCAGCGATAGGTCGGCTCTGCACGCCGCTCATGAGGCACTGCTTCGACATTGGCCGCGAGCCGTCGATTTCCACACGACTCATGCGCCCGACATCGGCTTGTGGCTCGATCTCAGCCGGGAGTCCCGACAATGGCTGCGCGGCGAGCGCACGCTCATTCCCGCTGGTCCGCAACTTCAGGCCGCCAGGGCGCTCGATGAGCGCCGGCGGCAACTCTGGACCGCCTGCGATCAGCCGACGCTCGATTACATCCGACGCTCGGTGAGGCAAGCCGGCCGCAGGAGGGTATTGGCCCAGATCGCCCTTGGCGTCCCCGCATCGCTTGCGGCGCTCTACGGCGTCAAGGCCGGCTATGACGCCCTGGCAAGCCGTTACTGGACGCGGATCGATTTCAAAGGGGTATCGGTGCCGCCGGGTGCGCAGATCGCGGCGGATGCCTACCTGCATCACCACGGCATCGCGGTCGACGCCCGATTCCCGGCGGACTCGAGCCTGGTGATCGTCGACAGTCTGGGTCTCTATCACGGTCGCGCGGTCGATTCCAAGTCCTCGGGTCGGGTCCTGACGCAACAGATCGCGGGCACCGTCGCTCCCATCAGCTTCACGCTCACGTTCGAGGAGCCCCCCGTCCGCGTGCTTCTGCGCCGCGCGGGATTGTTCCCTGCGACCGGCAGCGGTGTCACCCACCCGGCGTGGACCGCGGTGGCTCTCGATGCCGCCGGCAGACCAGTCGCGTCCGTGGCCGAGCCGCTGCTGAGCGCGTACCACGACATCCCCGCGGCCCGCTATTCGCTGCAGGGCGGACAGCGGCGGATCAGGAGCCTGCTCGTCACCTCGGATTACCGGGATGCGCAAGGTGTTCCGTTCGCGGGCTTTCACGCCGTGCTCATCCGCGAGATCGAGCTCTTCCACCCGCCGCGCGACTCGTGGCTGTCGTGAGCGTCCTGACGTCGTCTGGAAGAACACCTGCCGTACGAGTCCTCGGCCGATCGGGGCGCTGGGACCGATTCTCATTCCAGCCGGCCATGGCCGAATCGTCCCAGGCGGAGCGGTACAATTGCGCGGCGCGTCCGTCTTTTCCGCTCGTGGTGCGGCTGCCGGGATACGATGGCGATCCGGGCAGGGGGCCGGGGGTCATTGGACAATAACCTAACGTAATGAGAATGTACCGACCGGGAGCGGCTCATGTCATTTCAAGGACGGTGAACCGGTAGCGGACGAGCAGCCTGTTCGGCGAAAACTTCCCGGCTGACGCAACATGCTACGAATGGGCCATACATCCCTTTCCGAAACAGGTCCGCCAAAATGATGAAGCCGTCGAGAGCCCAATACATCCTGATTATCGGGATCTATGTCGCCGTCTGGATCGTCGGCTTCGCCCGCCTGCATGAGGGTCCTTACCTCGTCATCGGCTGGCTGGCCGCCGTGGGCTACGGGTCCGGACAGGTCATCGAGGCGATGCTACGGCAGCACATCGGCCTCAGCGCGGACCCCATCGCGCTGCCGGCAGCGGCGGT